>REAG01000126.1 GCA_004294265.1 Cytophagales bacterium
CTATAATACAAACAAAAAACACACCTTAGGTGTGTTTTTTGTTTGTATTACAGGGTAAACGAATTTATTGGAACTCCTAAAAACCTCAATTCCGTATAAGCCCTCCCACTTGGATTCTGCGGTATCGGAGCAGAAATTATTTAGGTGGAGTTTTTAAAAATATTATTAGGGTTTTTAGAGGTTCTTTTTAATTAATTACCCTAAAATTTAAAAACTTTAAAATTTCATTTAAACGTCCGTATTTTTAAAATTAAATGAGTTACTTTTATATTTACAAAATAAATATTACCTCATGGCGGCAATACAAGATAATCAAGATTTAGCTTTTGAAATCATAAATTACACTTCAAAAAACTTATTTCTTACAGGAAAAGCAGGAACAGGAAAGACAACTTTTTTAAAGAAATTAATTCGAGAAACTAAGAAAAAAGTTACTGTAGTTGCCCCTACTGGGATTGCGGCCATCAATGCAGGTGGAATGACTTTACATTCGTTTTTTCAACTCAGCGGAAGACCTTTTGTGCCTGATTATAATGTACCAAACATTCAAGAATATGCCTTGGATAGATACACTTTGTTTAAAAACGCAAGGGTTACAGGTAATAAAATTGAACTTTACAAAGAAGTCGAACTCGTAATAATTGATGAAGTTAGTATGTTGCGAGCAGACATGCTAGATGCTATTGATGAGGTGCTAAGACATTATAGAAACGTCAAAAACAAACCTTTTGGCGGAGTTCAGATGCTTTTCATTGGCGATCTATTTCAGTTGCCGCCCGTTATGCCCGATCACGAATGGCGGATTTTAAGCCCATATTACAAAACGCCTTATTTTTTTAGTGCCAAAGTTTTTGAAAACGATCCATTAATAAAAATCGAGTTTAAAACTATCTATCGACAATCAGAGCAAAGATTTATAAAATTACTAAATAAAGTAAGAAATAACCAATTAGAATATGAAGATTTTGAAGAATTAAATGAGCGTCATGGAAATCAATTCTCTTACGATGATAATGTAATAACTTTAACCGCATATAATCGTTCGGCTGATGAAATTAATAATCGAGAATTAAACCAATTAGATAGCGAAATTTTCAAATATAACGCTTTAGTAAAAGATGATTTTAATGAAAAATCATATCCTACAGATGTAAATATGCAGTTAAAAGTGGGAGCACAAGTAATATTTATTAAAAATGATTCAAGTCCGCAAAAGCGATATGTGAATGGTTCGTTAGCAAAAGTAGATTATCTTACGAATGAAGAAGTTCATGTAACCCTTGCCACTTCTGGAAATAAAATTATTGTCGAAAAGGAAGTTTGGAAAAATATAAAGTATGAATTTGACAGAGTTGAAGATAAAATTGAAGAAAAAGAAATGGGCAGTTTTACGCAGTTTCCACTCCGATTGGCTTGGGCAATTACTATTCATAAAAGCCAAGGACTTACTTTTGACAAAGTAGCAATTGAGGCAGGATCGGCTTTTGCGACAGGTCAAGTATATGTTGCTTTAAGCCGCTGCACCACTTTTGATGGAATTACGCTACTTTCTCGCCTTTCACCCCAAAGTATTCAAACGGATTCTCGCATCAGAGAATTTACAGAAACTGAAACATCGGAAATGGAATTAGAAAATATTGTGGCAAAAGAAAAACCCATTTTTTTGGCTCAGCAGCTTTATAATACCTTTAATTTTAAAAAATTAACTTACGAAGCCGAAGATTATTTAGCAATGATCAACGGAAAAAGAATGACCGATAATGTAGAAAATATTGTTGTTTTAGCAAGTGAAATTATTTATAAATCGAAAGAAATAAGAACTATTGGCGATAAATTTGGCAACCAAATAAAAGAAATTTTAGGAAAAGAAAATAATATAAACTTACTTCAAGAACGTATTCAAAAAGGATTAGATTATATCACTAATTTTATTTCAACAGAAATTTTAAGTAGAATTGCAAAAATAATTGTAACGATTAATGGACAAAAAAAAGTAAAACAAATAGAAAAATCAACATTAGAATTTAGTGATTTTATTAAAGGAGAAATAAAAAGAGTTTCGGCAGTTTCTTACCCAAATATAGAATTAATTCGTCCTGAATTTTCTTTTTTACCATCTATTAGTGAAATTAAAAAAGATAAAATGCAACCAGGAACTACGCATCGTGAGTCTTTGACTTTATATCAATCAGGAAAAACTATCGGAGAAATTATTGAAATTAGAAACCTTGCAGCTATAACTATCGAACAACATTTGGCAAGTTTTGTAACTTCCGGAGAAATAAATGCTTTTGATTTTATTTCAGAAACCGACTATTTACTCATTATTTCTAAAGCTCAAGAGGCAGGAGGTTTTGATGTTCTAACACCAATTAAACAACTTTTACCTGAAGATTATACTTTTTCAAAAATTAGATTTGCAATAGAAGAATATAAAAGAAAAAACCAAAACAAAAAAATGTAAAATCAACCTTTTTATTATTTTTTTTCGTAAAAAAATATGTGTGAATTACTAAATTTAATTTTATATTTTATTGATGTTTTCAAAAATTAGTACATTGAAATAATTTTTGATAAAAAATAGGTTGCTAACACGCTTTTTTTTACTATTTTTGAAAAATGTATTTTTTTTATTTATTTTGTTAAGAACTAAACTAACGATTTATATTTTATTTTTTATCCATATTTGGTCTGTTGCCCAAACGCAATTACCAGATAAACGCATGGATTTTCAGAAAAAAAAATGGAATTGGAAAGAAAAAATACCCCGTAGAGTATCTATTTCACCATCCATTGGATTGGTTCGATTTCCAAAAGATGTCTCATTAACTGATTTTGGATTTATAAAAAATGTGTATGCTAATTTTCCAATTGGTTTAAGTTTAGGAATTGGAGCTCATTATTCCGTTTCAGGTCATATTTTTGCTCAAGCGGGAATTGATGTACTATTTGGTCAGAAATTAAATAATTCAATTTCTGCAATGGCTTTACATTTTGGACCAAAACTTTATTTATTTACCCAAAAAAGAAAATTTTCACCATATTTTACTGTTGGAGTAACGCTTTCAACTTTAAGGTTTCAAGAAAAAGAACATACAGAAATATTTAAAGATTTTAATAACAACAATTCTCTGAATAGTTTGGGAGAAGTAACGAAAGTCGAAAACTATTATCCTGCCCAAAAAGTGAATATTGGACCTATATTAGGCGGTTATATTGGTGGTGGTTTGGAATATAGACTCAATAATAAATATTCATTTTTTATTCAAGGAACTTACAATCCTACTATAAATTCTCAAAGTAAAATCATTGATTTTTTTCCAAATAATGATTCACAACTCAAATTTTTTAATATAAAAGCTGGTATAAATATTAAATTATTCAAAAAACCTCCACCTACAATAGATACCAATACCATTTATATTCCTGATGAAATTGCTATGTTAGATGTGCCAGAATCAAGCGAACCAAGAGGGCTTTTGGTTCGAGAGGGTGTTTTTGATGTACTTTTAAGAGAAGGAATGAAGCATGATTTACATGTGGGGATAAAATCACACGAATTAATTATAGACGAAACTGTAGAAGAACCATGCAAAGTAACTTGCTATTTATTTGATGATAATGGCGAAATTATTTCAACATCAGAATCTACACCTGACGGAAAAATAGTATTTACAGACCTAAAAATAGGCAATTATAACCTTGCTTTTCAATTAGAAAAACCATGTAAATCGGCTAATTTTAAATACAACTTTCCAGACCCTACAATAGAAATTTTGAGCCAATCAAACTCTGATGCTTTGCCCTCTGATTCTGCAATTTATAATATAGAAGGAATGATTCAAATGCCCGATACGGCTGATTATAGCTTTGTTTATAAATCTTCAGCTTTGTTTTTGGCAAGTGATGAGAAATTAAATAAGAAAAATTTTGACGTTCATGTGATGTTAGCAAATGCCGATAATAGAATAATTAGGCACTTCGACCCCAAAAGTGATGAGAAATTTGCTTTCAAAAAACTTCCACCAGACAACTATGATGTTATTTTCAAGGCTCCAGATGCAGAAGCAAACACGGGTTATCGTTACACTTTATTTAATAGTTATAAAAAACCTTTAAAAAAATATGCCAAAGATAATAGCTGCGATTCGGTTCAAAAAGAAACTAACGATAATGGCGAAAAATTAAAATACACCATGCGTGGAAAAGTTGATTTTATAGATTCGCTCACTAAAGCCGAAGACGTAACGCTATATTTGGTTAATTGTTACAAAAAAATTGTGAGTACACGTAAACCAGAAAGTGATGGAAATTTTGTATTTAAAAATTTACATAATAAAAATGATTATACTGTTTTTTATGAAATTGAAGACTCAAAAAAGCAAATAGAATTGCTATATAGAATTGAAGACCCTACGGCAATGGCAAAAGCAAAAAATGTTGCTACCGTTACAGAAGTAAAAGTTATTCAAGGTGATATGCAAGTTTGGAATGATAAAACCGAATATAATATTCAAGGATTAGTAACTAATAATCACGGATTGGCAGTTCAAGTCGGAGCCACAGATAATATTGCTAGTGTAAATTCTCTTTGTAAAAAATTGATGGAGGATGGATTTAAAGATATTAATATTCAAGTTTTAGGCACAGATAACTTAAATAAACGCTTTGCTTTTTCAAAATCTTTTAAACTTTTTCGGGTTTTAGTAGGGCAATTTTCTGATGAATCATTAGCAAAAAAAGAAAAATACAAACTCGAATTTTATGGCTACGATGCTTATGTGGTTAAGCATTTTGATTAGAAAATTGCCTTTTTTATTCCAAAACCATTTACATAATTCAAAACCCACTCGTATAGTAAACCCCTAATTACCTATTTTTTAGATTTTTATTTGCAACATAAATTTTAAATAAAACAAAAATCATGTTTCAAAAATTAAAAATCGTTTGTTTGCTCTTAGTAACAATCAAAAGTTTTTCGCAATCAAAATATACCATTAGCGGTTATGTGAAAGACAAAAAAAATGGCGAAGATATTATAGGTGCCATAATCACTGTATCAGAACTTGCAGGAACAGGAACTTCCACAAATGCTTATGGGTTTTATTCTTTCACTATTCCCACAGGAACTTACGAACTTAAGATTTCTACTTTAGGTTTTCAAACCTATTCTCAAAAAATTGAATTAGATAAAAATATTACTTTAGATATAAAATTAGAAGAAACTTCCACACAACTCGAAGAGGTAATAATATCAACAGAACGTGAGGATAAAAATGTGCGTGAAACTCAAATGGGAGTACAGCAATTAGAAATGAAAGAAATCAATAAAATACCAGTTTTGCTTGGCGAAAAAGATATTTTAAAAACGATGACTTTATTACCTGGCATAAAATCCGCAGGCGAAGGAAATAGCGGTTTTAATGTACGTGGTGGTGCAACAGACCAAAATTTAATACTTCTTGACGAAGCTCCTGTATATAATGCTTCGCATTTATTAGGGTTATTTAGTACTTTTAATAGCGATGCCATCAAAGATGCACAAATATATAAAGGTGCTATGCCTGCCCAATTTGGCGGACGTTTATCTTCGGTGATGGATATAAAAATGAAAGAAGGAAACAACCAAAAATTTGGTTTTAATGGCGGAATTGGTCTTATTTCTTCTCGACTTACAGTGGAGGGTCCATTAAAAAAGGATAAAGGTTCGTTTTTGCTTTCAGGCAGACGTACATACCTTGATCAATTTTTAAAATTAAGTCCTGATTTCAAAGATAACACGCTTTATTTTTATGATATTAACATGAAAATGAATTACAAAATTAATGATAAAAACAAGGTTTTCTTATCTGGATATTTTGGAAAAGACAATATTGGATTTGGTAAAGCTTTTGGAATTGATTGGGGAAATGCCACTTTAACCGCTCGTTGGAACCATATTATCAATGCACGATGGTTTTCAAATTCATCTTTTATATTTAGTAATTTTAATTATTCTTTCAAATTTCAAAGTGGAGATGATGAGGTAAGAATAACCTCTAAAATTCAAGATTTAAACTTTAAACAAGAGTTTTCTTACTTTATAAATCCTAAAAACAGTATTAAAATGGGGGTAAATGTAATTCATCACACCATCAAACCAGGCGAATTGTTTACAAACGAGGGCTCAAGCTTTAGACCTTTCAAAATTGAAGACAGATACTCACTGGAATCGGCAGTTTATACCACACATGAATGGAAACCGACCGAAAAATTATCTGTAAATTATGGTTTGCGCCTAACTTCGTTTTTGGCAATGGGTAGCGGTACGTTTTTTAGCTATGATAAAGATGGGGAACTTACTAATTCTAAAAAATATAAATCAGGAGAAGTTGTGCAATCTTACTTTAATCCTGAACCACGAATTTCGGCAAACTATACTTTGAGTGAACATAAATCTATCAAGGCTTCGTATGGCAGAACGGTTCAAAACTTACATGTTATCAACAATGCAGCGGCAGACCAGCCAACGGATGTTTGGCTTTCGAGTAGTAAAAATATCAAGCCAGGAATGGCAGATCAGTTTTCGGTTGGATATTTTCAAAATTTTGCAGAAAATAAATATGAATTTAGTGCAGAAACTTACTATAAATCTATGCAAAATCAATTGGATTATAGAAACGGAACGGTTGTAAATGGCAACGAATTTTTGGAAGGCGATATTCTTTCGGGCATTGGCAGAGCCTATGGAATAGAACTTTTAATGAAAAAGAAAAAAGGACGATTTACAGGTTGGGTGGGCTATACTTTATCAAAATCTGAACGAAAAATAGAGGGAATAAATAACAATAATTGGTACTCCACTCGCCAAGACCGAACGCACGATATTTCAATAGTTGCTATGTATGATTTATCAAAAAGATGGTCAATTTCTGCTTCTTGGGTATATAATACAGGAAATGCTGTAACATTGCCAACGGGAAAATATGGCATTGATGGCAGAACTCAGTTGGTTTATTCAGAACGAAACGGCTATCGAATGCCTGATTTTCACCGCCTTGATTTGGGTGCAACCTACACTGGAAAACAATTCAAAAGATTTCAATCGAGCTGGAATTTCTCCATTTATAATGCTTATGCAAGAGAAAACCCTTACATGATTGAATTTAAAGAAGACCCCAATGATGCTTCAAAAACACAAGCTATTCAAACTTCTTTATTCAGAATTATTCCATCGGTTACTTACAATTTTAAATTTTAATTTATCAACTATTTTAATATATATAAAATGAAAAACTTACAAACTTTAACAGCATTTTCAGTAATAATAGTATCATTAATATCATGCAGAAAAGTAATAGATATAGACCTTAAAGGTTCTGATTCTCAAATTGTAATTGAAGGAAATATAACAAACGAAGTTGGTCCATACAAAGTAATAATTTCAAAAACGGTTAAAATGAATGCTCCAAATTCTTTTCCTGCCATAACGAATGCAAAAGTAATTATTAGCGATAATACCGGAATTGTTGATACGCTTTCTCAACCTATTCCAGGCGAATATCAAACCAATAAAATCATTAGTAAAATTGGAAATACTTACACACTATCGGTTTTAATTGATGGGAAAACCTATAATTCAATGGCAAAAATGCCAAGTTTTATTCCAATAGATTCTATGTATTTAGCGGATAATCCATTTGATATTGGATCAAAATTAAAAACAGTTCCTGTTACAATTTTGACAGATAAAGCTGGCGAAACCAATTATTTTAGGATTGTAGAATATTGGAATAATAAAAAATCTAAGACAATTAATGTGTTGGATGATAAATTTTTAGCTGATGGTCAAAAAGTTGAAATACCAAATTATGGAAACACAGATGAGCGATTTGTAAACGACTCGGTAAAAGTAGAAATACAATGTTTGGATAAAGCTATGTATGAATATTACTTAAGTATTCCAATTTCTGGCGGACCCGTTCCTGCCAATCCAAACAGTAATATTTCTGGTGGATGCTTTGGTTATTTTAGTGTGCATGCTTTTAGCAGAAAAACATTGAAAATAAAGTAATAAATTTATTAAATTAAAATTTTTAAATTATGAAAAAGATAAAATTATTATCATTAATAA
The DNA here is from genome assembly GCA_004294265.1 of Cytophagales bacterium. Lineage (GTDB taxonomy): Bacteria > Bacteroidota > Bacteroidia > Cytophagales > UBA9547 > REAG01. The sequence goes on from REAG01000126.1 coordinate 8,114, forward strand.
TTCTCTGTGCAATATCATTTGCAAATTCACAAACATTCAAATTTGTTACTACAATTGAATCCGTTGTGTCTGCGGGAGCTGGTAGATCACGAATGATTGTAAGCGAAGATGATGGAACCGTGTCTGAATTAGAGCTTGAAAATCTATTTAGTTTGGTTGGTATAAAGTTTAAAAATATAAAAACAAATGACAGTATAATTACCAAAAAACTAAGTCAGATGGAACAAAAAGGGTATAAACTTGTCTTTGTGGCTCCTAGTGTTTATGGAAGTAAAAATGAAACTGGGATATTCCTTACCCGATATATTTTCAGAAAAGATTAAATAAAATTAGGATGTTAGAAAATAAAAAGAATGCTCGAATTGCTGGAATATTATATTTTCTTCAAATTCCATTAGGTGTTTTTGGGATTATTTATATACCAAAAATACTTTTGGTTGATGGAAATATTAAAATGACAATTTTAAATATTCTTTCAAATGAGTTTATGTTTAGTTTAAGTATTTATTGTTCTATTTTATGTTCAATTATTACTTTTATTACTTCTATTTATATAAGTAAATTATTGAAATTTGTAAATGAAAACATTGCAAAATTAATAGTAATATTTACAATGATTATGATTCCAATTTCCTTACTCAACGAACTCAATTATATAACCATCCTATTTATTTTAAAAAGTAATGATATTACTTCAGTATTTTCTGTTTTTCAAATTGAAAGCATCATAACATTACTTTTAAATTTACATCAATTTGGGTTGCATATAATAGGAATATTTTTTGGACTTTGGTTGTTGCCAATGGGGTATTTAATTTTAAAATCAAATTTTATTCCTAAATTTATTGGGTGTTTATTACTTTTAACTTGCTTTGGTTATCTGCTTGATTTTACAACAAGTTTACTATTCCCAAATATTGGATTTTTACTCAGCGAATACACTTGGTTGGGCGAAGTATTGATGGTTTTTTGGCTTTTAATGTATGGATTTAAAAAAAATAAATTATGAATAAAATAAATTTAGTAAGTATTTTGGTGTTGTTAGTATCCATAAATATTTTTTCGCAAAAAAGTGACAACACAAAAACAAAAAAAGCTCAAGTAACTTTTACTTTTCCCATTGGAAGTAACGGAATAGATGCGATACGATATTCAAATAATTTTTCATTTAACATTTTATATGGCTTAAACGGTGGTTTAAATGGTGTTGAAATAGGTTCAATATTGAATTATAATAAAGGAAAAGTTAAGGGATTTCAATTGTCAGGAGTTTCAAATATAAACTCTGGATATTCCAAAGGATTATTACTTTCGGGTGTTGCAAATATTTGTAATGATTCAAGTTCTGGTATATTTGTATCAGGCGTGTTGAATTATGCCATACAAAACTCAAAAGGATTACAGTTTGCACCTGTAAATATTTCAGAAAATGAATTTAATGGTTTTCAAATAGGCGTTTTTAATTCTGCAAATAAAATAAAAGGAGTTCAGTTTGGCATTATAAATTACTTAAACGATAGCGAAAATGCTTTGCCCATTGGTTTGTTTAGCATTGTAAAAAATGGATATTTTGATTTGGAATTTACAGGCGGTGAGGTAATTTTTGCAAATTTGAATTATAAAATGGGAGTTAAAAAGTTTTATACACTTTATAAATTGGGTTTTTCAACTTTTAAAAATAATCCAGTTTATAGTTTGGGATTGGGATTTGGTAGTAATATTAGCTTATCTGAAAAGCAAATAATTAGTATTGATTACAGTATGAATCAAATCATTTTCAATAATAAATTTGATAGTAATTTGAATTTGCTACATAAATTTGATTTTAACTATAAACATAATATTTCAAATATAATATCGCTTTTAATAGGACCATCTTTTAATATTTATCATACAAAAGAAGTAGTTGATGGATACTATGGAACATTGAAAATTCCGTATTCGATTTATACAAATCAAGGGTGGAATAATAAATTATTTATGTGGATTGGAATTAACGCAGGATTATCATTTAAAATTTAATCATAAGCTATATAATATTACTCCTATCATTATAAATTAAAAATATCTATTATGACTTCTCAAAGAAAATCAAGCATTACTTTTGGCATACTATTTATATTGGCATTTGCGGTTTATATACTCGGAAATGGGCTTATTGAGCCAATTTTGGGTGCAAACGATGCAAATATAGCCATTCAAAATAATAAAACTGAAATTATAATTGGCGTAATTTTAATTTCATTCTTACACACCATTATAAATTTAAGTGTGGGTTCAATCATGCACGCTTTGCTTAATAATTACCATAAAATAGTTTCAAAAATATATTTTTCATCTATAATTTTATCTACTATTTTACATGCATTCGGTGGTATATTCTTACTTTTATTTATCCCATTAAGTGATGCTTTTGAAAATACGAATGAAACCCATGTTTTCTATTTTCAAACCCTTATTTTGATTTTGCATAAAGCTAACTTTTATTGCTATCAACTCGGAATGGCAATTTGGGGATTTGGTGGTTTAGCATTAATTTATTTGTTATTGATTTCAAAATTATTTCCTAAACTCATTCTGTGGGGTTTTGTAGGATATATTGTTTTTATTGTTGGCACAATTTTTGAACTTTTCGGGTTTCAATATGGCTTGTTTTTGTCTATTCCTGGCGGTTTATTTGAACTTTTTTTAGGATTTTGGATGATTTTTAAAGGTATTGAAAATGATTTTAATACTATTAATTAAAAAACCATGAATACAAAGAAAATTCATTTGATTTCTGGAATAACAATAACGATTTTTATTGGACTTCATTTATTTAATAATGTTTGTAGCATTTTTGGTGCAACTAAACACATAGAAATCATGCAGATATTACGATTATTCTATCGTAATATTTTTATTGAAACCATTTTGTTATTTGCGGTTTTAGTACAAATAATTTCTGGGTTAAAACTTTTTAAATCTTACAGAAATACCGCAATTTCAAACTTTGAGAAATTACATATTTGGACAGGACTTTATTTAGCCATTTTTTTTATTATTCATTTAAGTGCCATTTTGGGTGGACGATATTTTTTACATCTTGACACTAACTTTTACTTTGGTGTTGCAGGACTTAATGCTTTTCCATTCAATCTGTTTTTTGTACCCTATTATGCCATTGCCATTATTTCTTTTTTTGGACATATTGCTTGCATTCATCATAAAAAAATGAAACACAATATATTTGGTTTAACCCCAAATATTCAATCTATAATCATTGTAATATTTGGTATTTGCTTCACAATTTTAATGTTTTACGGTTTGACAAATCATTTTAATGGCGTTAAAATTCCATCAGAATATAATGTTTTAATAGGAAAATAAAAATTATTTTTTTATCAAAAAAATTACCTTTATAAATAACAAAACACTTAAATTTAAAAAAATGGTTGCATTACATCCACAATTTATTGAAGACACTAACGGTAATAACTTTTTTGTTGTACTTCCTGTTAACCCACATTGTAGCTTTCTATCCAAAAAAGCTTTATTTTGAGCAATAGACTTGCTTTTATGAAAATGCTGTGTACTACAAATTTGATAAATACTTCATATAATTCTGATTAGCGTTATTTTTGTTGATAATACAAATTTAGTAAAATTTTTGATACTTATAAGTATCTTTGTGTGCTGCAAATCACCTTTAAGCTTTTAAAATGCCTAATTTTTCTTTAAATCACCTTTGTAAAAAAAATAAAAATTATTCTCTTCTAAAGTTTATGTGATTTATTTAAAAAATGCAATTTATATTAAAGAAAACTGCAACTTGGGTTAAGTCAAATTATAGATATTAAAATACAAACCGAGCAAATGATTCAATCTGAGTTTGGCAAACGAATAAAAACTGGACTTTTGATTTATACTAATTTACTTAAACAGCCTTTGATTTCCGTAAAAGAGGTTCAAGAAATTTGCCATTTATCCCCAAAAGCGTCAGGTGATTTGATACGTCTTTTTGTTGAAATAAATATTTTAAAAGAGTTTGAAGGAAAGTTCAGAAGTAGAATTTATATTTATCATAATTACGTGAATTTATTTGAGGATAAGTAATATATATATAAATTACTTTAGCTTATTTTTTTGAGCTAAAGTATTTACTCTTAAAAATGAAATAATCTGTATTAATGAATTTTTAGTTATTTATTTCGGTAGTATAATTAAAAAAAAATTTTATTAACTTGAAGTGTATTTATCTATAATTATTTTTTTATAACTTATTGATAATCAAAATTTTACGTCAAATTAATTTATAGATATTTTGACGTAAAGTTAATAAATTGCTCATATTTATATTTTACTATTTTTCTTGTTTTTATTTTATGATCAAATATAATGGTGAATTTTTTGTACGATTGTCAATATCTATTAATTTTGGTAAAATCAAATAATTTAAAATGAAAAATAAGATTGTAATATTAGGTGGCGGTATTAGTGGCGTGGGATCTGCTTTATTAGCTAAGTTTTTAAAATTTGAAGTTTTTTTATCTGATATTAAAGAAATATCTAATGAATTAAAAGAAATATTACGAATTAATGCCATAGATTTTGAAGAAAAGCAACATACAGCATCTAAAATTTTAGATGCTTTTGAAATTATTAAATCTCCTGGTATTGACCCAAAAAAATCCGATATTTTAATAAATGCTAAAAAGCTAAAAATTTCAATAATAGGCGAAATAGAGTTTGCTGGAAGGTATTCTAAAGCAAAAATGGTATGTATTACAGGTACAGACGGTAAAACCACAACCACAAGTTTAACTTATAATATATTAAAAAATGCAGGATTGAATGTTCAAATATCAGGAAATATTGGATATAGTTTTGCAGAAAAAGTACTTTTTGAACTTCAAAATCCTGAATCGCAACTCAATTTAATTCATGTGATTGAATTATCTTCTTTTATGTTGGATGATATGAAAAATTTTAAATCAGATATTTCAATTCTTACTAATATTACGCAAGATCACCTAGATAGATATGGTAAAATAGAAAATTATGTGGCAGCTAAATTTCAAATTTTAAGGAATATGGATAAAAACGGTTTTTTTATTTATGGTATTGACTCGGAGTTGATTGAAAATAATTTAGTTGAAATTGAAACCGAAGCTAAAGAACTTCCTTTTAGCATTTATCCAGATGAGTTTGATGGAGTTTGCGGAGTTGAAAATGAATCTATTTTAATTCAAATTGATAATAAAGAAACTGAAATAGATATTACTAAAGTTGTCAATATCAGAGGCACACATAATTTATATAACATGATGGCTGCAAGCACAGTAGCGTTAGTATTAGGCGTTGAAAAATCCAAGATAGAATCAGGTTTAATTTCTTACTTTCCGCCAACACATCGCCAAGAATACTGTGGAAAAATTAATGGAATTACTTTTATAAACGATAGCAAAGCAACTACAATCGGAGCTGTAAAAGTAGCTTTAGAAACTTTTACAGAACCGCTTATATGGATTGCAGGTGGGAAAGATAAAGGAAATGATTATAAAAGTTTATATCCGTTAGTTAAAAATCATGTTAAAGTTTTGCTTTGTTTAGGCGAAAACAATGAAAAGATAATGCAATCTTTTGCAGGAAAAATACCAATAATCAAAGAAACAAAAGACCTAAATCAAATTGTAGAATGGTGCTTAGAATTTGGAAAAGATGGAGATGTGGCTTTATTAAGCCCTGCTTGTGCAAGCTATGATTTATTTGATAATTTTGAGCAAAGAGGAAATAAATTTAAAGAAGCTATAAAAAAATATTCGTAATAATTGTTATTATTTATTTGAAATTATAAATTAAACCTAACGACAATCTTCCTGCATTTCCTGCAATATCTCCATATAGATATTCAAAATACGGTTTCTGGAAAATAGCTTGAACAACGCATTTTCCTAAAATTAAATCAAAACCAGTATGAACAAAATAAGTATAACCGCCCGTATTGGTAAGTTTAATATTATCTTTTTTATCATTTTGAGCAAATTCGGTATAAACTCCTAATTTAGGTAATATTTTTATAGATTTTATGTTAAAAGTATAGTAAGTCAAAGTCGTAATATTAAATCTATTTCCAAAAGTGTAGTTTTTGCTATTTTGATTGCAAATTCTATAATTTGTAAATATATCAAATCCCCATAAATCATTGGTTACTAAGTAATTAGCTCTTAAAATAATATCTAAAGCACCAGTTCCAGGTTGCAAATCGGGATGAAAAAAAGTACCCTCATTATGTTTTTTTAAAATTGAACCTGTGGGTAATTTTAGACCTAAACCTGGTTTTATTATATGTTTCCATTTCCCTGTTTCAATATTTTTTACATAATCAATCATTAAAATTATATCGCCTATGCCATTAGTGCCATAAGCAGAGTCTTTTTTAACGACAGGGCGAGATGGATTTATAAATTGAGTTACTTCATTATAATAAACGTCAGACCAGTTATAGGGAAGAAAAACTTGTAAATTAAATTTTTGAGAGATTGCATAATTAGCTCTTATTTCAAGAGTTTGATAATATTCAAAATCTCTTTGGGTTTTATTAAATTGTGTATTTTCATTAGATTCAGGTTCGTGTTCTTGTCTTGTATTAGAACTTGGATTTATTTGATATTGATGTTGGTGGTTTAAAGTTGAAAATCCGTTGAACATTCTATTTCTGTAAAAAACGCCAATATAATGGCTATTTTGTCGGTTTGCGTATTCAAATACATTACAAACATCGCAAGAATATATGTTATAAAAAGTAAATAAAATTAATTTTAAATATTTTAATTTCAATTATTTATTACTAAAATCAATTAGAATTTAATGTGAGTTAGGGTCTTTAAATTTTGGATTATTAATAAACTCTGTATCAGTTAATGTTTTTAAAAAGGCTATGATTGCAGTTACTTCATTTGGAGAAAGATTGAGGTTTTGCGGTAAACTACCAGGCGAGTTTGAAGCCAACATTAGAACATCGGCATTAGAATTTTGTCCAAATTTCACATGTTCATTATAATGTTCTAAAACTTCTTCGAGGGTTGAAAATCTGCCATCGTGCATGTAAGGAGCAGTTAATTCTATGTTTCTGAGCGATAAAACTCTAAATTTTCCTTTGTCAGTGGCTTTACCTGTGATATTTTCCAGACCCTTATCTTTAATATTATCGTTAAATTCTAATCCATTATTTCTTAAATTGTTATCAGTTTGCAATACTCCTGCATGGCAATCACTGCAGTTTCCACCTCTTAAAGAAGGTAAATTTCCATCAGGGTGAGTAGTAAAAAGCAGTAATCCTAATTTTTCTTGTGCCGTAAAAGTAGCTTCTGAACGCAAATATTTATCATATTTAGAATTTATCGAAATCAATGACCTTTCAAATTGTGCAATAGCTTTGATTATCTTATCAGAGTTTATCTCTGAGTTTCCGAAAGCAAATTTAAAAAGTTCGGTGTATTTTGAATCATTTCTAATTTTTTGAACTATATTTTCAAGTGTTTCATTTAATTCTAAGGAATCTAAAATCGGAAAAATAGCTTGGTGTTCTACTGAATTTGCTCTCCCGTCCCAAAAAAAGTTTTTATTTAAAAATACTAAATTTGTGAGCGACATGGCATTTCTTTTGCCTATTTTACCATTAATTCCTACACTTTTCGTCAATCCATCTGTAAAAGCCAATCTTTGAAAATGGCATGAACCGCACGACAAAGTATTATCTTTACTTAATTTTTTTTCATAAAAAAGGTGTCTTCCTAACTCTACGCCCGCTTTTGTAAGTGGATTATCGGCAGGAATAAATTTATTGGGATAGTAAGTAGGAATGTTTAAAACATATTCTTCGGGAGCAGGAATTGGTTCAAGGGTTTTTAGTTTTGTTTTTTCACAACTAAATAATAAGAAAAAAAATACAAAAAAATAAATATTGCGAATAATCATCATGTTTAATTTAATACTTATTTTAATTTCTAAAATAGCATTAATGTTTATACAAAATTGATATTTTTTTTTGATTTATATAACTAAATTTACAAATAGTTAAAGATTTTAAAATCTTATTTATTAGACTAAAGATTTATTGATTTTAATAAAAAGTACAAAAAAATCAATTTTTTCTTTTTATTTACAAATTAACATATTTTTGAACTTTTATGATAACAGTTTTACAACAAATAGAAAAATTTAATTCAGATAGAGATAAAGAACTTTTAAAATTAAAATATAAAAGAATGAGCGAAAATGCGTCTCGTTTTTTTAGAGGTAGTTGTCATTTAATGTATGAGGATATTTCAAAAAATGAGTTTCTTTTAAATTCTCCCAAAAGCTGGATTTGTGGTGATTTGCATCTCGAAAATTTTGGAACTTTTACAGGAAAAGATGGTATTTGCTATTTTGATATCAATGATTTTGATGAAGCTATGTTAGCACCAACTTTATGGGATGTTTTTAGAGGATTAGTAAGTATTAATGTTTTTGGAACGGATTTTGGATTAAATAAAAAACAAATTAATACTTATATGGTTCTTTTTTATAATTCATATCTTAAAGAAATTAAAGATGGTAAATCTCTTATCATTCACCAACAAACTGCCAAAGGTTCTGTTTTAGATTTATTGAATAAACTTACTGATAGAAACAAAAATTATTTACTTAAATCTAAAGTAAATTCTAAAAATAAGTTTTTTATTGAAAATGAGAAAACTTACAAATTAAAAAATGAAATAAAATTAAATCTAAAAAAAGCTATATATGAAAACCCTTATTTTAAAGAAAATTTTAAAGATTTTAGGATTTTAGATATTGTAGGTAGAATTGCAGGGACTGGTAGTATTGGTATTCCTCGCTTTTTGGTTTTAATTTCTTTAATGAAAAGTAATAAATTAGTTATATTAGACATTAAACAAGCCCGAAAATCATCTTTAGAAATATATAATTCTTTGGTGCAGCCAAATTGGCAAAATGAGGCTGAAAGAATTTGTTTTGTTCAAAATATCATGCAATTTCAATCGCCAAATATAGTTGAATCTTGGGAGTTATTGAATGATTGTTACGTTGTTAGAGATTATCAACCTACGGAAGATAAAATTGATTTACTTCAAATTAAGCACAAAAACAAAGATTTTGAAAGGTTAATAGTTAATTATGCTCAACTTTTGGCATGGTCGCAAATAAGAACGAGCGGAAGAAAAGGAAGTGATAATTATGAGGAATTGAACAAATGGGCTTTAAATCAAAATATTACTTCTGATTTAATTTCAATGTCAGATGAATCTGCAATTAAAGTTAGAAAAGACTTTAGTTATTTTGTAAAAAATAGGTAAATTATTTACAAACAACACTTCCACTAAAACTTACTAAAGGTCTTGAAGCATTTTCAAGATCTTCAGCACCAATATTACTAAAACTTGCAGTATTAGGCGTATTGAAATTTAAAATTCCTTTCGTTGCTTTCCATGTTTTTTGCTTTTGAGGTACTTTAAAATCTGTTAAAAGCAAATAAGCTGTTGTATCTTTTAAAGAATCTAACTCAGGTGCAAATAAATAATTTTTAGAAATGTTTGGCTTATTTTTAAAATAAATAATGAAATTAGAACTTGCTTTTTTTGTATCAGCCGAACCAGCCACAATTGCCATCACATATCTGCCTTCAGTAAAATCACATCTGCCATAAAGTGCTACAAAGTTATCTGGATACAAACTTGGAATGGACATATTTCCTGCACCTAAACCAACTGTATTTAAATCAAAACCATTATTACCAGGAAGAGAAAATTTATAAGCGGGATTGTCTGATGTATTAGGATTGTAGTTACCGCTTTTAGGGTCAATAATAAATGGGTCTGTTTTGGTTGTACAAGACTGAAAAAAAGCAAAAAATAATGTTAATGTTAAAAGAGATGAATATATTTTATTTTTCATAATTTCTAATTTTATTTATTTAAAGTATTAATAATTAATCTTTTAAAATATATTTTTAAAAAACTATCAATTTTTTTAACGAAATTTTTATTATTTAGTTTTTTTTATATTAATTTTCATCTTCCAAATTTCCTTCGATTGCATTCAAAAATACTGCATCAATAGCCTCTTCTTTTGTAGGTAAAATATTAATAACTTTCTGCAATTGAGTAATAGTTATTAGTTTCATAACAGCCTCACAAACACCACATAAAACCAATAAGCCATTTGAAGATTCACACAAACGGTTGGCTAAAAGAATGGCACTCAAACCCGATGAATCAATATATTTAACAGCAGAAAAATCTAAAATAAAACTTTTTGCTCCTTCTGCATGAAATGTTGTTAAGTCTGATTTTAATTGAGCCGTTTTAAGGGTATCAATTTTATCAACTAACACTTCTATAAGTGTATATTGTTCGGTTTTTTCAATCGTGTATTTCATTTTTTTTATTTTGATTACAAATGTAGTAAAATATTTTGTTCTATACGAGAAATAATATCTTCATTATTTGCTTTTTGAAAAGTAGTGCCTGAAACTTTTTCAAATAATTCTATATAACGCTCCGTAATAGTATCTATAAAATTATCGGGCATGGTTGGCACTTTTTGTCCTTCCTTTCCTTGAAATCCATTCTCTATCAACCATTGACGAACAAATTCTTTCGATAATTGCTTTTGAGGTTCGCTTTTTGATTGTTTTTCTGCATAACCATCCGCATAAAAATAGCGAGAAGAATCGGGCGTATGAATTTCGTCAATCAAATATATTTTCCCATCTTTTTTTCCAAATTCGTATTTAGTATCAACCAAAATTAATCCTTGTTTTTGAGCTATTTCTTGTCCTTTTTTAAAAAGTTTTTTAGTATATTCTTCTAATTGTTCATAATCTGATTCAGAAACAATGTTTTGTTTTAAAATTTCAGACTTAGAAATATCCTCATCGTGTCCTTCCGAGGCTTTTGTGGTTGGCGTAATGATTGGTGTTTCAAAGCGGTCGCTTTCTTTTAATCCGTTAGGCATATTTACACCACAAATAGTTCTTTTCCCTTCTGAATATTCTCGCCAAGCATGACCAGAAACATAACCTCTAATAACCATTTCTACTTTGAAAGGTTCACAAACCAATCCTACCGCCACATTAGGGTCGGGCGTAGAAATAAGCCAATTAGGAACAATTTCGGAGGTTTCATTTAAAAATTTTGTTGCAATTTGATTCAAAACCTGCCCTTTATAAGGAATTGGTTTTGGCTGAACTACATCAAAAGCCGATAATCTATCGGTAGCTACAATAACCAATTTATCCTCAAAATGATACACATCTCTAACCTTTCCTCTATAAAATCCTGTTTGTTTTGGAAATTTAAAATTTGTTTCTTTTAATCCTTTCACTGCGCTATGAATACTTTTTTTTACAAATTAACTATAAAATGTTAGAATATACCACAACTTTATAGCTTTTTTAAAATTTGTGTTAATTTAGTACAAATTTAAGTTTTTTTAAGAATTTAGAATCAATTTTAATTCTAAATAATTTAAAAATGATGTATATTTTGACTATTCTATTAGGTTTTAATTTTTTTATAAATTTTTCTAATCTATTATTTCTAATTTAATCTAATGATAAATTTTATTACTTTTAATAATCCAACTTTAATTTTGTTTAATATATTTTTTTAGAAAAGCTCACTTATTAACCTGACGAATATTTATCTATAATTATTTTTTTACAATTTATTGATAATCAACACTTTACGAAAAATAAATTTATAGATATTTTGACGTCAAGTTAATAAATATTTAAAAAAATGCTCCACCCCTAACCCAATTTCTGCTACGAAACATCAGAATCCAGATGTATAGGAACGCCATAATTTTATTAAATATTACTAATGTACTGATTAATTAAGGTTAAAATACTTATTTGGGCTTTTGTATATTTTTATATATTCATCAAATTGTAGAATTCTTTAATTATTTCATACCTTTGTAAAATCAACCAAGAAGTTCATACAGTATAACCGTGTTAGATAAAATAGAAGAAGCGATTTCCGAAATAAAAAAAGGAAAAATTATTATTGTTGTGGATGACGAAGACCGAGAAAATGAAGGCGATATGATTTGTGCTTCGGATTTGGTAACGGCTGAAATCATTAATTTTATGACAAAAGAAGCTCGTGGCTTAATTTGTGTTTCGCTTACTGAAGAACGATGCGATGAGTTGGGGTTGGAAATGATGGTAGGAAACAATACTTCTACACACTCTACGCCTTTCACAGTTTCAGTTGATTTATTGGGTTTTGGATGCACCACTGGCATTTCTGCTCAAGACCGTGCTAAAACAATCAGGGCATTGGTTGATCCAAATACAAAAAATGAAGATTTAGGAAAACCTGGACATATTTTCCCTTTAAAAGCTAAAAATGGCGGGGTTTTACGAAGAACTGGACACACAGAAGCTACTTTAGATTTTGCTCGCCTAGCAGGTTTAAGTCCATCTGGCGTATTAGTAGAAGTTCTCAAAGAAGATGGAACTATGGCTCGTTTGCCTGATTTACGCTTTATTGCCGATAAATTTGGCATGAAATTAGTATCTATAAAAGATTTAATTGAATATAGATTAACGCACGAATCGCTTATTAAACGTGAAATTTCGGTTGAAATGCCAACACAATGGGGGAATTTCGACCTTGTTGCTTATAAACAAATCAATACAGGCGAAGAACATTTGGCTTTAATAAAAGGCTCTTGGTCAAAAGACGAGCCTGTGATGGTTCGTGTACATTCTTCGTGTGTAACTGGCGACATTTTTGGTTCTTGTCGTTGCGATTGTGGCGAACAGTTGCATGCAGCTATGCTCATGGTCGAAAAAGAAGGAAAAGGTGTAGTTCTTTACATGAACCAAGAGGGTAGGGGAATAGGGTTGATTAATAAACTTAAAGCCTATAAATTACAAGAAAATGGGCTTGATACCGTAGAAGCAAACTTGAAATTAGGCTTTGGAATGGACGAACGTGATTATGGAATTGGTGCTCAAATATTACGAGATTTAGGGGTTTCTAAGATAAATTTAATATCTAATAATCCTAAAAAGCGAGCAGGATTGTTGGGTTATGGGCTAGAAATTGTTGATACTATTGCCATTGAAACGGTTCCAAACAGTCATAATCAAAAGTATTTAGAAACAAAAAGGGATAAAATGGGACATACCATTTTAAATAAATAAAAAACTTTAAAATGATAGACAAATACTTACTATTTGTTTATCATTTTAAGAAATAACATTATTATTTTTAAGATTAAATAATTCCAATTCTAAAGTTTCAATCTTACTTTCTAAAACTCTAACTTGTGCTTGATTTTGTTCAGCCGACTCCTTAGCATTCCTTGAAAGTTCTTCTTGAGTTGCTAAAAGTTCTTCCATATTTTGCCTCATTTCTTCTTCCTGTGCTAATAGTTGTTCACCTTTTATTTCCGAATCTATGAGTAAGTTTTTTGTATTTTCATTAATAAAAATAGTTGAAAGCGAACTTCCTAAACTTTCACCAATTTTTTCTATAAATTTAATTTCAAAATCTTTATAAGGATAAAAAGTAGCTACTTCCAAAACGCCCACAAAATCGTTGTTTAACCTCAAAGGAACTAATAAAATACAACGAGGTGGGGCATCGCCCAATCCTGAACGAATGTTGATATATTCTTCTGGAACATCTGTGATATAAATAGTATCATTGTCATTGTAGCATTGTCCGACCAATCCTTCTTTTAATTCAACCCTTAATTTGGCTACTTTTTTTCTATCAAAGGCATAAACTGCTGTTTGTTCAAAGTAAAGATCATGGGATTTATTTCTTAAAATAAAAATAGTTCCTTGATTAGAATTTGTATATTTAACAAGTTTTTGCAATACTAAATCACAAATCTCGGTTAAATTAAGGTTAGAACGACTTAAAATTTCCGAAAAAATCGAAAATCCTGTTGTACTCCAACTTCTTTGCTGCTCTTCTTCTTTTACATTTTTTAAGTTATTGCGCATTGCCAAAAGCGATTTGCCAAGCTCATCGTTTTCGCCCATGGTTTCAAAATTTTCTTCAAAATTTCCATTTCCAATTTGATTTGCAAAGTTGGCTGTTTTATTCAAACTGCCAATATATTTGCTTAAAGCATCTGACATATCGCCAAGCTCATCGTTTGATTTATAAAGTTCAATTCCTTTAATTTGCCCAGAAGATAGTTTTATAATTACATTTTTAAAATCAATAATTTTTGTTTTTATATTATTACCTAGATAAATAGCAAAAATAATGCCAAACAAAACAACTGAAATACTTGAAGCAAATAAAATATAAATAAAATTTATTTCAGATTCTTTAATCTCTTGTTCAGAAATTGTTTTTAATTTCTCAAAATTATCTGAAATTGAGTCCATTTTTTTTTCTATTTCAATAGAATTTACTTTAATGTTATTTTCTAAAATATCTTCGCTTATAAATTTTTTTGATGGATCTTGATAATCTTCAAAAGTGGAAAGATTTCTTTTAATGTTTTTTACAAATGTTTGATTAAGATTAATTAAAGTAAGTAATTCCTCAAAAAGTTTTTTATTGTCTTCGGATTTCCATTGATTTGAAAGAGTTATTAATTTCTTTTTTGTATCGGGCAAATTTTTATCCAACAAAACTTCAAAATCAATTTTTTCTGAATCATATAAAGGTGATTTTACCCATTTTTGTATAAGAATTTGGCTTCTCAATTGAATTAGTTTCATTTCATTAAGACCAATCATAGTAGGATCTAAAACATCGGAAAATTCGGATATTTTAGTTCTATTTGAGGTAATAATAGAAGCTGAAATGATTAAATTGACTATAAAAGCCATAATCAAAAGGAAATATCCAAAGTATATTTTTCCTACAATTGAACCAATAAATTTTTTAAATTTTTGTATCATAAAGTAAAACTAATTATTTGCTGCTTAAAGCCAAAAGTTCTGAAGAAACTTTTAAACCAACTTGTTCTATTTTTTGTTTATTTATTTGAAATTTGGTTTTGAAATCGTCTTCTTCATCTATTAACATACTTATCATTGCTCCTTTTTTTACAAAACCATTTTTTTCTGTAATCATTAAAATAGGCGAGTTTGATGCTATTTCATTACATTTATTAAATATATTAGAAGATGATTCTGATAAAATAATTACATGAAATTCTTTTATTTTGCTCATTTGTGCAATCTCAATTTGCGAAACAATTATTTTTTTTCCATTTATAGTTTTTGAACCACTTAATTTAGTTAATTCTTCAAAAACTGCCGAATTGCCAACAACACCAATTTTATATTCTGTTAAATTGTTTTCTGGCCATTGAATATGTTTTGCAAAATTAAGTACATATAAAGACATCATTTTTTTGTCAAGATTTTGAGCTTGAATGTAGTTTTTTTCAAAAAAAATGAATAAAATGAATAAAATTATATGCGATTTTTTCATTTTTAGTTGTTTAAATTGTATGTCATTTTAACGATAAATTCTCTGGAAAGCGAAGGAACTGGTGCAATTTCACTTTTGTAGGTTTGTAAGAAATGGTATTTTTGATTTAATATATCATAACAACCAAATCCAAATTGAAGTCCTTTCGTATCAAACACATCGTTGAAATTGACAAAAATATTTCCTAACAAAATTGGATTAAATTTGGTAATAAATTCTCCATTTTCATTTCTTGAAGTTGCTGCATACCTATTTCCCCAAAAGCTTAATGAAGGCGAAATAGATATTTTATTTGTAATGTTAATGGCGGAAATAAGATTAACACGTTGTTGGGCAATTCCTGTATTTATATTACCGACATCCATATTATAGCCACTTATGGCGTAATCTTGAACGGTGGCTTTTCCGGCTGTAGTATAAAAACTATAATTAATATTTAAAAATCCCCACTTATCTTTGATTTTATATTCCATCTCAAAACCACGAGTTCCTAAAGAATTTGAACCATTTGTATCTCCATTTTTATAAAATTCTATACCAAGACTATCTACGCCATATAATATAGGATTGTTTGTAGTTATATCAAATAAATTAAATGTAAAATAACTATTCCTTGAAATTGCAGATCCTATTTCAAACTCAAACATTTGAGTTGTTTCGGGGGTCATATTAGGCGAGTTTTTATTGTTAAAATTGTTGTTTAATGCAATATTAAAAATAGTAGGGGCTCTAAATGATTGATTATAGAGTAATTTTAAATTTAATTTCCAAATTCTACTTACTAAACCGATGCGTGGGCTATAAGCTAGTTTAGAAAAAGACGTGTTTTTATCAACTCTAAATCCCAAAGTGGGAGATATTATTTTATTTTTGTAAGTAATTTGAACAAATCCTGAATAATTATTAAAATTAGCTCTGTTTGAATTTAGAGATGTGAAATTAGAAGCATTGTTTTTACCATAGTCAAGAAAAAAATCTCCACCAGCTACTATATTAATTTTTTTACTTAAATCATACGAACCCGTTATATTTCCTCTGTATCTTTCTACATAGGCATCAAGTGGACTATAAATGCTATCAGCCTCAGAAACTGGATTATGATATGGTCTTTGCCATTTGTAATTAAATTTGGTAGTTAAATTGAATTTTTCGGAAATTTGAAAAAAATGTTTTAGTTCGGCAAAATAATTTCTAAAAGAAGTGTTGTAAGGTTTTGGTAATAAATTCCCAAAATCACTATGAATTTTGGTGTCAAGATTATCGTACATAAATCGGGCAGAAAATCCTTTGTAAGCTCCCGAAAAATTCAAAAAAGTTGGGTTTAATTGGCTGGCGCCTTTGTTTACCCTTGCAGTATTTCCATCTAAATCTGTATAGATTAAATCACTGCGGTTTCCAGAACCAACCATGCCTGAAAGACTATATTCAAAATCTTTGATTTTATTACCTACTAAAACTGAAGTATTGAGCCTGGATAATCCATTTGAAGTTGCTCCTGTTGTTAGATTTGCCTCAACTCCTTTCGTATCGGCTCCTGTTTTAGTAATAATATTTATAACTGCATATTCTGCAAATCCTCCATAAATAGCTGAGCCAGCACCTCTAATGATTTCAATTTTTTTGATTTGCGAAATTGGGATTGTGTTGGCATAATTTACAGTTCCATACAAAGCTTCATTCATCTCTTGCCCATCTAAAAGTAATAAATGTTTGCCTTCATGTGCCCAATTTCCTCGTATGCTAAGCCCAATTGCACCTTGTACATCGGGACCAAAATCAAAGCCTGGTACTTGTCTTAATACATCTATAATATCTCTTGCACCTGATTTACGAATTTCTTCTTCTGTAATTACAGTTATTACACTTGGCGATTTTCGGTAAGAAAGTGCTTTTTTTGACGCTACATTTACACTTTGGTTAATATCTTTTTCCATTTCACTAAACTCGGCAGTAGATTTCATTTCCACCAATTGCTTGAGTTCTAAAGTGTCAGAATTTATAGAAATAGTATCTGTTTTTATCTGAGCATCAACAAGAAATGAAAATAGTAACAGGTTATAAAAATATAATTTAATAGATTTTTTCAATTTTTGTGTTTTTATAAACGTAAATTTAATGCATTCTATTTGTATGTCAATGGAAATTTTAATATGCTGATTTTTCGATTAAATGTTAAAATAATCTTTTAATTTTACATTTTCAAAATTAATTGTTATAAACTTTAGTTTTTGTCAACGAGTATTATTCATCAATGTCCAATAAATATTGCTCTCAATATATTTCTAAAGTCAAACTATATTTTTTTTAAATTAAATTATAAAAATAGGTTTACAACCCATTCCAAGAGTATCATCCTTCATTAGATGGTTTAATCATTAAGTTCTTACCAATCAAATCCAGTGCGGTTAGGGTATAAAATAGAAGGATTTGTATTAGCAAATCCTCGGTATTTTTAAGTTAATTATAAATTATTCTTACTTCTATTTTTGATTTGCTTTTCGAGTAATAAGTCGATATAAAACTTGTTCTATTGGGAAAATAATAATAGAAATCAATACTTTAGTTGCAAAGCTAACCACAGGTGAATCATCTAATTGTACAAAGGAATCTACGATTGTAGTAATAAGTTCTACAAACATAATGATTGTTACAAAAGTAAGAATTTTACTTACTGTTTTTCTTTCACCTCCAATTCTATTGAAAATAATAGATAAAAACATTAAAGTAGCAAAAAAGGCAACTTCTATTAAATAAAACCACCAAGTTTGCCAATAGGGAGGTTTTACACTAAAGAATATAGGATTACTGTGCGTAATTTGTCCTAATGTATTTTTTGAACGAATGACAAGTTCGTAATCACCACTTTGCAAATGACTAAATGCAATTTTATTATTATCGTTCCATGGCGACCAATTTTCAATTTCACTATCATTATTTTTTAATTTATAGGAATAAGAACATTTAGACCCATCTAAATATTCAGGAATAATATAATTAAATGACACTGAACTTTTATGTTCTTCAATAATCATATTTTCAGTTTTGGCACTTCTACCATCTGCCGATTCGATGTAATTTAAAAACAAAGAACTACCATTGATAGTATTTGAAACTGTTAATGGATTAAACTGATACAAAACGCCTTTTCTTGTAATAATCCAACATATTTTAGATTTATCATCTATGCTTATATCTTGAATATCTGGTAATAAATTCATAAATCTTAAATTTAAACTATCTTTAAATAAATTTGTAATTAATTCCCATTTTTTTGAATTATTTATCCAAAGTTTATTGTTTTGAGTATGAATTAATCGGTAATATTTTCCTGAAGATTCTTTTGAAGTAGTATCTTTGATGAGTTTATTAGATTTTTCATCGTACTCATAAATATCTGAAGATGAAATTGCTTTTAATTTTTTGCCATCATAAACAATGTTTATGTCATCCGAAAATGGATTTTCAACATAAAAAGTATCGCTTTTTATGATTTTATCTTGCTTATTAACTTTAAATTTATAAATGTAATAACTGCTACTAACCCAATAAGTTGAAGAATCGCTTTCGCAAATATTAATCACATCGTCAGCATAAGAAATAAATAATTGATTTGAAATAAGTTCATTTTTTCTAGTATTAAAACTTAAAATATTACCATTTTTTGTACCTGCAAACACTTTATTTTCGTTTTTAGAAACATATAAATAACTTACCGATGCAGGATTAATTTTTTTTCCAACATTGTTATTTATCTCATAAATTCCATTATTTGTTCCAACTAAAATTTTGTTTTTCCAAACCATTATTTGCCCACATTTTGCATCTATTCCAGCTACTTTTTTAAAATAATATTTGATTGAACCAATACCTGGATTAATTATAGTTTTTTTGATTTTTATTACTTCATTTTTTGCTTCTTTTTTTTCTGTATTTTTTTCTTGTTCTATATTTTTTGATTCTTTTATTTTTTCTTCAGAGTTTTTACGTTTGAAAATACCTAAAAATCGTTTAATTTTTTCTACTTTTTGCTTTTGGTCTTTAATGCTTTCATTCGATTTTCCATTTCTTGATTCCTCATCTGATGCACTTTTTACGGTTGCTTTTTTGATATATTCGGTTATTTGAGAAGTGTTTTGTGTTTCAGAAATGTAATATACGCCTTCACTGGTTGCTACATATAGCTTTTCTTTAAACGAAATAGCAGCTTCTAAATGACCACTAAGCCCTACATAATTACTATATGTTCGGAGTGGCAATCCATAATCAATGCGTGAAAACCCAAATTCGTGGGCAACCCACAAGCCAGCCTGACCATCTTTGCAAAGTGCAAAAACTTCATTATCTGGCAAACCACTATAATAATTGGCAATAGCCGTTGTTTTTCCTGTTTTTGTGTTAAAAATTAAGCATCCTCCTCGGTTGGTCGATATGGCTGCAAGACCGTTTTCGAGTGCAACTCCATCGTTTATAACACATTCATCTAAATATTTTTTATCCTCAAATTTATACGGATTCATTCGATAACCATTATATATATAGCTATTATTATTGTCTGTAAATAAAATTGTAGAGTTATTATCGGATGGAATGGCACAAACTACCTTTTCATTTTTAGGAAATGGCAAAGCTATTTTTGTTACTTTTTTATTTTCAAATCTAAAAATTCCATTTGCTTTATCAGAAATAAAAACTTCGTCTAAATATTCAAAAATGTTATCAAAATTATAATTGTTTGAACTTAGCCAACTGTTAGTGATTTTTTTGTCTTTTTTAGAATATTCATAAATTACATCTTCTCCCAAAAAATAGACATTTTTTCGTAATACTACTATTTTTGAAATACTTAAAAACTTGTCGGTTTCAGTAATAATTGAATTATATTTCTCGTTTCCTGAATTATCATTATCTATAAATCCGAAGCCATCTAAACAACCTACATAAATCGATTTTTCAAGTTTATCGCTCGCTATTGAAAGTGCAGTAGTAGAAGTTTTGATTAATTGCCAACGAATTCCATCAAATTTAAGTACGCCACGTCTGTTGGCAGCAAAAATTTGTCCGTTGTAATCTTGTGTAATTCCAAAATTTTCATTTTCAATTTGTTCGTTTTCTGCCGAATAATGAGTGATATAAAAATCGCCTTTTTGTGAAAAAAGTTGATTTGATAATACTGTAATGAGTAAATAAGAAATAATAGCAATTTTTTTCATGTTGGTTTTTAATTTTGATACTTTTAAGATACGATTTTTATTTATACTTTTAAAAAGTTTAAACATGGACTTCTTTGTAAAAATAAAACAATATTTTAACTAAATCTATTAAACTTAATCTTTTTTTTTAAAAAATAAAATCATGTTTTTTTATTTCTAACATATTGGTAAAATCATTATTATTTAAAATTATTTATATTTTCTTGTAAGAAATTGATTTTTTTATATTATTATTCCTTTATTTATTTATTTTATTATAAAATTAAAATTATTAAATGGAAGTCTCTAAAGGTGTAGTTTGCTAAAAGCAAAAGGATAGTGAACGGTTTAGTCTTTGACTTAGCAGTAGCAAAGGCAAATCTCTGATTTTGCTTTGTAAAATAAGTCCTAATTTTTGTAAGTGTAAAAATAATATTTTTTTAAAATAATTAAATCCAGAGATTTATAGCTACACGGAACCTCTAAAAACCCAAATATTATTTTTAAAAACCCCTCCCAAACCAATTTCTGCTACGAAACCGCAGAATCCAAGTGGGAGGGCTTCAACGGAATTGAGGTTTTTAGGAGTTCCCTACAACAACAAAGTCTAGAAACCATAGTCTAACAAACTAAGGAGAACGGGGTTTTTATAAATCGAAAATAATACGTTGAGTTTTCGAAACGTGCTTTTCGTACCGTATCATTGAGATAGATATTGTAATATTATCAAAAAGTATTTTTCTTACGATTTTTCTTACGATTTCTAATTTTAAATAATTAGATTTAAAGCCCACCTTAATTCTAATTTCTGTTACGAAGCCGAAAATCCAAGGGTTAGGACTTTCTATAAATGTATTTTTTTAGTAATAAATTAAAAATAGACATCCTGATTATAGTTAAAAAAGTCTAAATGCGAATTCACTATGATTATTATTGTTATTTTGGGAATGATAAAATCAGTATTATATTTGAAAAAAAATAATAAAATTTTTATGAAAAATATTTTTACGTTATTACTAACTTCTTACTTTTCTTTTGCACAACTCAGCAACGAAATAAATCCCAACCTGCTCACTAAAAACTGGAAAGCTTCATGGATTTCTCATCCGCAAGCTAGCGAAAAAGACTATGAAGCATTGCACTTTAGAAAAACTTTTGAGCTCAAAGAAAAACCAACCTCTTTTATTGTGCATGTAACTGCCGACAATCGATATTG
>REAG01000086.1 GCA_004294265.1 Cytophagales bacterium
TTAACAATTTAACAATTTAACAATTTAACAATTTAACAATTTAACAATTAATTTAACCTTAAAATGAGTAAGAAAATGATAATAGTATCGGTAATTGGAGTAGCTTTAGTAACATTCATAGGATTTGGTTTGTACAAAGCAAGCGGTTTGAAATCTATTCAAATTGTAACAATAGTAAATGTAAAAGGCTCAAAACAAGAAGTTTTTGATATGGTAAAATACTTGGCAAATTTCCCGAAATGGTCGCCATTTTTGGCAGAAGACCCCGCCCAAAAGTATGAAGTTAAAGGAACGGACGGAACGGTTGGTGCTCAATATCATTGGGACGGAAATGGAGGAAAAGATTTGGGTTTTCAAGAAATCAAAAAAATAGATGACGGTAAATTTATTGGTATGCAATGCGATATTCAAAAACCGTTTGTTGCCAAACCTACTTTTGACTACTATTTTACAGAAACTGCCGATGGCATTGAAGTAAAACAAGATTTTAAAGTAGAATCGGCAATTTTTCCTGATGCGTTTTTTATGTGGCTTGGTGGTGCAAAAGCTGGCATGGAAAAAATGAACCAAACGGGATTAGATTTATTAAAAAAAGCAGTAGAAAATAAAAACTAAAAACTATAAAAATTTAAAACTATGGATAAGACTGTAGCATCAATGATAGAAAACCTGAAAGAAAAAACAGGTCATTCATTAGAAGAATGGAAAAATATTATTTCAAAAGGAGGTTTTTCAAAACACGGTGAAATCGTAAAGTTTTTAAAAGAAACGCACAACGTAACGCATGGATACGCCTCAGAAATCGCCTTGAAAGTATTGGGTTCTGATGCAGATTCGGCTACCAATGCAGATGATTTTATTGTAAGTCAATATAAAGGCAAAGAAAATTTGAAAGCCTTTTATGATAAAATAATGGCGGAAATTGAAAAATTTGGCGGTGAATTTAAAATTGACCCAAAGAAAACGTATGTAAGTTTAAAAAGAAAAAAGCAATTTATCATTTTAAATCCTGCATCAAAAACACGTTTTGAAATCGGTTTTAACTTAAAAGGAGTTGAGCCAAAAGGAAAGTTAGAAGCCGAAAAACCAATGAGCATTTGTTCTCATAAAATCAACCTTTCTGATATCAATGAAATTGACAAAGAAGTGATTAATTGGATTAAAATGGCTTTTGAAAATGCAGGGTAAAAATAACTAATATTTTATAAAATTATCTTTTAAAAAGCCAGAAACTATAATTTAGTTTCTGGCTTTTTGATTAATTTGAAATTCAATATTTTTTTAATTATATTGAATCTAATAAATATTTACAATTAAATTTTTAGAAAACCCCTTTCTTATTTCCCCAATAGGGAAAAGTATTCAAGGAATTTCTAATTATTTATTAGACTTTATTTAAACAAATTACGATTTTATTAATTTACTTGCAATCAAATAAAAAACTTATAACACCTTATTCTAAAATTTATGAGCCTTATTTATTGCCCATCACTTACTGAATACAAACGCAGACAAACTATTGAAGTCAAGATTGGCGATGTGCCTTTGGGTGGAAAAAATCCAATTCGAGTGCAATCCATGACTACTATCGACACTATGGACACAAAAGGTTCGGTTGAGCAATCTATTCGTATGATTGAAGCAGGTTGCGAATATATCAGAATCACGGCTCCTAGTTTGAAAGAAGCACAAAACTTACAAAATATAAAAGACGAACTTCGTAAGAAAGGATATAAAACTCCCCTTGTTGCAGATATTCATTTTACGCCAAACGCAGCCGAATTGGCAGCTCGCATTGTTGAAAAAGTTAGAATAAATCCTGGAAATTATGCCGATAAAAAAAGATTTGAAGTAATTGATTATACAGATGCAAGTTACGATGCCGAATTAAATAGAATCAGAGATAAATTATTGCCTTTGGTGAAAATATGTAAAGAATATGGCACAGCCATGCGCATAGGCACAAATCATGGTTCGCTTTCGGACAGGATTATGAGCCGTTATGGTGATAGTCCGCTTGGAATGGTTGAATCTGCACTAGAGTTTTTGAAAATATGCGAAGATGAAAACTATTTTAATATCGTAATTTCAATGAAATCCAGCAATACGCAAGTGATGGTAGAAGCCTATCGTTTGTTGGTTAATCGATTGGAAAGAGATAAATTCAAAGCGTATCCTTTACATTTGGGCGTTACGGAGGCGGGCGAAGCTGAAGACGGACGCATAAAATCTGCGGTAGGAATCGGTACTTTGTTAGAGGATGGATTGGGAGATACAGTACGTGTTTCGCTTACAGAAGACCCCGAATTTGAAATGCCCGTAGCAAGAGCTTTGATAGAAAGATATACCAACAGAAAAGAACATAAACCTATCAAACCCATTGAAAAAAATGAGCTAAATCCTTTTGAATATAACCGAAAAAAATCGGACGAAGTGCTAAATTTTGGAGCTGCACAAGTGCCTCGCATCATTGCAAACTACAATAATTATGATTGGAGTGTTGCTAATTATGAAGGAAAAGCCGCTTTAAAACCTATTGGACACCATTATTTTGAACTAACTGACAAATGGAATATGTCTGACACAGGTGCAGATTATATTTATACAGGTTCAAATCCTACTCCTTTTATGTTGCCAAACGGATTGAAAGAAATTATTGATTATGACGTTTGGAAAACTTTAAATGATAAAAAATATAAATATCCAATTTTGGATGCAAGAGATAGTAAACCCTATTTTAAAGTAGAATCAGAAGCTTTGTTTTTGCAAATAAATTACAAAACGCTTACACCTGCGTTTTATAGTTTTTTGAATGAAAATAAAAACGTAATTTTAATAATTCATACCCGCAATTTGCACGGAATGGCGGCTTTGAGGAGAGTATTTTTCTATTTATTAGAAAATAATATTACTAATCCTGTTGTAATTTCTCGTCAGTATGAAAATATATCTGAAAATCAATTTCAATTATATGCCGCTACCGATGCTGGTGGACTTTTAATAGACGGATTAGGTGACGGATTATGGCTCGACTGTGCTTTTGAAAGTAATAAAACCATTTTTGAAAGCCAAAAATTACAAAATGAAACCGCATTCGGAATTTTGCAAGCCGCCCGAACTCGCATGAGCAAAACCGAATATATTTCATGTCCATCTTGCGGACGAACCTTGTTTGATTTGCAAGAAACTACTGCCATGATACGCAAACGAACCGACCATTTGAAAGGCTTAAAAATTGGAATTATGGGCTGCATTGTGAATGGACCAGGCGAAATGGCGGATGCCGATTATGGCTATGTGGGTGTAGGAAAAGATAGAATTGCCCTTTATAAAGGCAAAGAAGTAGTTAAAAAATCCGTTCCAGCCGACAAAGCTTTAGATGAACTGATAGAACTCATAAAAGAACATGGACAATGGATAGATTGAAGTTTTTAATAGAGTAGGGGAGAGCTAATTTATTATAAAAAGTAGCGTATTTTGTATTGTGCTAATCAAAACAATACAGAAAAACGCAATGCGTATTTTGTATTGTTTAAGCGTTTTGTAATTCCTTAACCCAAGTTGCAGCTATCCCTTATAAAAATTGCATTTTTTTAATAAATCACATAAATTTTCAAAGATAATAATTTTATTTTTTTTTACAAAGTCG
>REAG01000087.1 GCA_004294265.1 Cytophagales bacterium
GATTTATCAAATTCGTTTATTTCCCAGATTGTGATTCTATTGCCTAATTTCAGTTTAATTTTATCCAAATAGTGTAAAAAAATTGTAGAATGGTTTATAATTCCTGTAAAAATCATTTCTATGTTTTTTTCTAAATTAGATAGTTTTATTGAGCTATCTGGTTTGAATTTTCCATTTTTATCAGGAATTGGATCACCATGTGGATCGGTTTCTGGATTCCCTAAAAAAAATGCAAGTCTGTCTGTAAAATCACCTTGATAAATATGTTCTAGCTCTTCCGCTAGTCCATGTACTTCATCCCATTTATATTGTAATTTTTCGCACAAAAAAAACTCCCATAATCTATGTCTTCTTACAACTTCAACAGCAATTTTTAATCCCGTTTGTGTTAATGAAACTGGTTTATATTTTGTATAAATAATTAATTTTTTGTCAGATAATTTTTGGAGAGCTTCTGAAACAGATGGTGCTTTAATTTGCATTGCTTCAGCTATAAAATTAGTAAAAACTTCTTTTCCATGTATCTGAGAAAGCTTAAAAATGTTTTTAAGGTAGTTTTGTTCTGTTTTTTCGTTCATAATTAAGGCAAACCTAAATATTAATTTTAAAAAATCAAATTTATAATTTTATATTTGAATAAATTACAAAATGAAAAAATCAACATATATATATTACATATTTACTTATTTGAGTTTAAATGCTCAAAACACTTTAAAAGGTACTGTTTTGCACATTGAAAACAAAGAACCAATAATTGGGGCTTCAGTTTTTTTGATTGAATTAAACAAAATAACGAGTACTGATTTAGAAGGGAATTTCTTATTTAGTGATTTAAAAAAAGGTAATATAACACTCGAAATTAAATATGTTGGTCATAAAACAATTATTGATAAAATTGACATAGATAGTTCTAAATCTTTGAATTATTTAATGGAAAACTCAGCTCAGTCTTTAGACGAGGTTATTATTAGTGGTGCCAGCAGTCGTACAATAATAAAGGAAAGTCCGTTAGCAATAAGCACTTATTCGCAACTACAATGGTTGCAAGGAAGCTCTACAAATCTTACAGATGCTATTTCCAAACAACCTGGAATGAGCCAAGTAACTACTGGAAGCCAGTTATCTAAACCAATTATTCGTGGTTTGGGTTTTAATAGAGTAATTACAATGCACGATGGTGTTCGTCAGGAAGATAATCAATGGGGCGAAGAGCATGCTATACAAGTGGATGAGTATTCAATTGATAGATACGAAATCATTCGAGGTGCAGGTAGTTTGATGTATGGTTCAGATGGTTTGGGTGGGGTTATGTCTTTATTTTCACCCCGAATAATTGAAAATGGAAAAATACAAGCTAAAATGTTACTAAATTACCAATCAAATAATAGTTTGCGAGGCGTTTCAGGAGTTGTGGCTGGTAATCAAAATGGACTAGTTTGGCGTTTAAGAATTTCTCATAAAAATGCAAATAATTACCAAAATAAATACGATGGAAGGGTTTTTGGTTCTAATTTTAATGAACATAATATAAATGGAATGCTTGGAATTCAACGAAAATGGGGATATTCACATATTTATTTTAGTAACTTTAATAATAAAGTCAATATTATTGATGGAGCAAGGGATAGTTTAGGAAGATTTACTATTCAAAAAATTAACAAAGATAATATTGTTACTAATAAAACTTTGTCAGAAGATGAATTATCTACAAGAGAAATTAATCCTTCTTCCTCACAAAATCTTACAAATCAAAAATTATCATGGAATAATTTCGTTTATTTAGGCAAAACTACTTTACAATTTGTAGGTTCTTATGCCGAAAATCATAGGAAAGAATATGGCGATATTTTTAATCCTAACATACCTACTTTATATTTTTATTTGCAAACTGTGTATTATGATGCCAAATGGAATATTCCATTTCAAAAAAATACAGAAATAACAATCGGTTCTAATGGTATGATTCAAAATCTAACCAACAAAGGCAATGAGGTTTTATACCCTAATTATAGCTTACGAGATAATGGTGTTTTTCTATTTGCAAAACAAAAATTAAATCGTTTTCATATAAGTGGGGGTATTCGTGCAGATAGCAGAACTTTGACTATTGATAAACTTTATATTGATTCTTTTGGTAAGTTTCAAAGTCAAGATTCCGAAAATTCTACCATCAGATTTTCTGGATTTAATCGTGATTTTAATAATTTTACAAGCAGTCTTGGTTTTGTTTATTTTTTAACTGAAAAATTACTTTTAAAATCTAATATAGCACGTGGTTTTAGAGCTCCAACTGTACCAGAAATAGCCTCAAATGGGGAACATTCAGGTACTTTTAGATACGAATATGGAAATATAAACCACAAATCAGAAACCTCTTTTCAAACCGATGCAGGAATAACTTATGAAAATAAAAACTTTTATTTTGATGCAAATTTTTTTCAGAATAGCATTTCTAATTACTCTTACAGTCAAAAATTATTATCTAATTTTGGAGGGGACAGCATTGTAGATCTTTCTAACCCTGTTCCTACTTTCAAATATGTACAAGGGAATGCTATTTTGTATGGAACAGAAGCAGTTGCAACAATTAGTCCAGAAAAAGCAAGATGGATTAGTTTTATGCAAAATTTTTCTTTAGTGAAAGCCTTAAATTTAAGTTCTAATTCAGACTCTACTCGTTATTTACCTTTTATTCCAGCAGCTCGTTGGCTTTCACAACTCAAGTTTTCGAGAGATAAAACTGGGAAGTTATTTAAGAATTCGTATGCTTCTTTTGAATTAGAAGTCAATCATACTCAAAATGATTTTTTAAAAGCATATCAAACCGAAACCTCAACTCCCGCCTATGCTCTAATAAATTTTGGTTTTGGAACAGAAATTGTTGTAAATAAAAAATATAATATGCTCTCTGTATTTGTTTCGGTAAATAATTTATTAGATGAAGCTTTTCAAAATCATCAAAGCCGTTTAAAATATTTAGATATTAATCCAAATACAGGCAGAAGAGGAGTTTTTAACATGGGCAGAAATTTAAGTATAAAACTTGTTTTGACAGGTCTATTAAGTAATTAATTGTATTATTTTTTTAATTTATTTCTGTTAATTTTGTACTGCTCTACGAAATTAAAAAGTCGAACACTTTCGTTAAAGACATTCCAAGGTAAGTAGTCCATAAATACAAACCCATTGGCTAGATTTACATTTATTTCGGCTCCAAATTCTACTTTTGTAACTCTTTTATTATCATACTGGGTCGTTCTTGAGGAAGATTTATGCTTACAATGCGTTCTTCAACATGATTCGCGCCTGTTTTGTACTTCTGTTGCTGTTGCTGAAATTGGGTTTTAATGGACTAGAAATATTTCATAGCATTTAAAACTATGGGATTATTTTGCATACTTTTATTATAGGAATGTAACAATATATGTATCTTTTTGATGTTTTTTTAAGAAATTAAGTTTTTTTTATTAGCTTTAGGAATTACTTTTCGGTTATAGATATTTTTTGCAATGTTGATAAATTATTGGTAGTGTTCAAAAAAGTGTGTAATAGCAGTAAGAAAAATCACATTTTAGAGATAGATTGAGTCCGCAGCTTTTTGTCTAACATTATCAAATGGCGT
>REAG01000088.1 GCA_004294265.1 Cytophagales bacterium
TTATTTCCTTTTCAACTAATTTTTTATCTTCGTTGCTTAAAGTATTTACAATTTCAATTACCTCATCTAAAGTATATTTATCTTTTAAATCCATGACTTTATTAATTTTAAATTCAAAATACAAAGTTATCAATAATTAAGCAAATTTAGGAATAATAATATGCACATTTCGTATTCAATTTGATTTATTAATCAAATTAAATACTGGTAACAACATTTTTAAATGATAAATTTGTCGTTCTTAGTCCGAAAATTGGGGAGTTTTAATAATACTATATTTTAGAAAATAAAAAAGTAGTATAGAAATTTAAAACAAATGTTTCCGATTCAGCCCACACTACTTTTCAAATTTATTACCAAGCAAAATAATCAATCCATTTTGGATAACTTATAATTGATTGTTAGTTTTAGGGCTAAAATGGTTTGAAAAATATTAAAATATAAGTTTTTTTTATTGTCAAGTTAAATCAAAAATTTATTATTATCCAAAAGTTGATGAAATTAATCACACAATCGCCACAAAAATCCTTACGAGCTTTTTTGAAACACAAGGTTTTGAGAGCTGAAATGGATATTTTTAAAGCAAATTTACTTGTTTTGCTTGATAAAATTAATGTTATTGAAAATCGACCTACGGACGAAACCGAAGAGCATCTGAAAAATGATTTGCGTGATTTTTTGCGTGATACTTACTATCGTGATTCAAACGCCATAAACACAAAAGATAAAAAAGACCTTGTCATTCATCTGGATAAAACCACCAATTCCGAAGTTGGTGTTATCATTGAAGCCAAAAGACCAACAAATGTAGGCGAAATGATTACGGCAGAAAATAGCAACAAAAAAGCCTTGCACGAACTCATACTTTATTACTTAGATGAGCGAAACAAAGCTGGAAATTTTCAGCTCAAACATTTGGTAATCACCAACATAAACGAATGGTACATTATAGACGCCAACGATTTTGATAAGTATATTTATAATAATACGCAAATCAAAAATCTTTATAAAACCAAAACAGAAGACCACAAAAACAACCCATTTTTTTATCAAGAAATAGAAAAAATTGTGGCTAAAATGGATATCGAAATGCCTTGTGTATATTTCGATATTAGACAATATGATGCCATTTTACGAAATAATAACAAAGAAAACGACCGTGAACTAATTGCCCTATTCAAAATTCTTTCGCCACAGCATCTTTTAAAAATCACGACTTTAAACGATAGCAATTCGCTCAACGAACCTTTTTATAGAGAGCTTTTGCACGTGATGGGTTTGGAAGAAATCAAAGATGCAGGCAAAAATATTATTTGCAGGAAATCCGAAAATCGACATAAAGGTTCAATCCTAGAACTTGCCATAGATGCCATTTCGACTGAAGATTTATTGCATAAATTGCCCAATAAACTAGAATATGGACAAAACCACGAGGAGCAAATTTTTAGCGTTGCCCTTGAACTTTGCATCACTTGGATTAATAGAATTTTATTCCTAAAATTACTCGAAGGACAGCTTAAATCTTATCACAACCCTCAAACTTCTGAAGGCGGAAACTCAGATTATGCAACTGCTTTTAAAACTCCCCCTTCGGGGGCTGGGGGGCAATTTCTCAATACCAAAACGATTCCAAATTTTGATGAACTTTTCAAACTTTTTCATAAAGTTCTAGCCGTAGATATTCCAAACCGAACGCCTGAAATTCAAGCCAAATATGCCCATGTGCCTTATTTGAACAGTTCGCTTTTTGAAATTAGCGAATTGGAAGACCAAATTATTAAAATAAATGGCTTGGATGGTTCTGTAAAATTAGAATTTTTCAAAGGTAGTGTGGCTGCTCCCTCCCACTTGGGGAGGGCTGGGGTGGGGTTTTTAACTTTAGATTATCTTTTTAGGTTTTTGGATAACTACGATTTTGCTAGCGAAGGCTCCGAAGATATTCAAGACGAAGCCAAAGCACTTATCAACGCCTCGGTTTTGGGTAAGGTTTTTGAAAAAATAAACGGCTATAAAGACGGCTCGGTTTTTACGCCAGCCTATATCACTATGTATATGTGTAGGGAAAGTATTCGCAGGGCGGTAATTGAAAAATTTCAAAAATATGCTAATTTAAATAAATTAGGAAATTTAAAATTAGATACAATTGAAGAAATTTATGAACATATTTTCAGAAGAATACCATTTAAAGATGCAAATGAAATTATAAACTCACTTAAAATTTGCGACCCAGCCGTGGGTTCGGGTCACTTTTTGGTTTCGGCTCTTAATGAAATTATTGCTATAAAATCAGAATTGGGAGTTTTAATAGATGAAAATGAAAAAACTTTACGAGATATAAATATTGAAGTAATTGATGATGAATTGGATATTAGGGATGAGAACAATGATAAATATGTTTATAATTTCAGAAACAAAGAAAGCAGCAGGATTCAAAAAACGCTGTTTCACGAAAAGCAAACCATCATAGAAAATTGTCTTTTTGGGGTAGATATAAACCCGAATTCAGTAAAAATTTGTCGTTTGCGTTTGTGGATTGAATTGCTGAAAAATACGTATTATAAATCGGATCTAAAACCTACGAGGTTTGAAAAAGACCTTATAGGTTTAACTCCCCCATCGGGGGTTGGGAGGCTTCAACTCGAAACCTTGCCCAATATTGATATAAATATTAAATGTGGCAACAGTTTATTGAGTAGATTTTCTATTGATGCCGATTTGAGCAAAGTTTTGAAAAGCGTTAAATTTAATATAAATACCTATCGTGGTTATGTAAATGCGTATAAAAACGAAAAAAATAGAGAAGTAAAAAGAGGTTTACAAAAGCTGATTGATGATATAAAAACAAATTTTAGGACAGAAATTGCCAAATATTCGGACCCACGCATTTTGAAATTACAAAAACTCGGAGCTGAACTTTTTTTGAGAGTAAACGATGATTTATTCAATTCAGGCGATGACAAAAAAACAGGAAATGGTGATGGAAACGGCATAGAACGGGATAAAATCAAAAAATTAGAAGAAGAGATAAATACGCTAACGGTGGCTTTAGATACCGAAAAAAATAATACTTTATATCGAAATGCTTTTGAATGGCGATTTGAATTTCCGGAAGTGCTAAGTGATAATGGCGATTTTGAAGGTTTTGATTTGGTGGTAGGAAATCCGCCTTATATAATGATAAATAGAGTATCATATAATACTACTTTAAAAAATTCTTACGAATGTTATGAACAAACAGGTGATGTTTATTTATTGTTTTTTGAAATGGGATTAAAACTAATGAAAGAAATGGGGAATTTAAGCTTTATTACTTCCAATAAATGGTTAAAATCAAATTATGGAACAAAATTTAGAAATTTTGCTGTTAAAAATACCAATCCAATATTATTAGTCGATTTTAATGGAAATAAAATATTTGATTCTGCCTCAGTAGATGCCTCTATTTTTGCATTTAGCAAAGAAAAAGGTAAAGATTTGAAATTAAGAGCTACTCAAATTCCAAACATGGTTGAACTTGAAGACAACTTTAGAAATTATATTTTAGAAAATGAAATTATTTTAGAAA
>REAG01000192.1 GCA_004294265.1 Cytophagales bacterium
ATCAATATTTTATGATTCAAAAACCGAAATTGAAAACAAAGATGAAATTATTTGGAAAAATGAAATTATTAGAAAAAAAACTGATTATTTATATGTGGCTTTTCATAAACCTTTTGGATTTGAATGTACAAATAATAGGAAAATAAAAGATAATATATATGAAATATTACCTAAAGAATATCAAAATTTATTTACATTAGGAAGGTTAGATAAAAATTCGGAAGGTATTTTAATTTTGACTAACGATGGAAAAATTTATAATAAAATGGTTGCTTTAGAAAGCAATACCTCCAAAGAATATATCGTTGATACGCATTTTGAAATCTCTAAATCGCTAGAATTGGCTTTTACAAATCCATTTTTACTTGGAAATAGACTTACTTTGCCATCTCAATTTCAAAAAATTTCTAAATTTCAGTTTAAAGTTACACTTAAAGAAGGAATAAATAGACAAATTCGTAGAATTTGTGCAAAAAACGATAATCAAGTTGCAAAACTACTCAGAATTAAATTTGGAAATATTGCTTTAGAGGAATTAAAATCTGGCGAATGTAAGATATTAAATAAAAATTTATTTAATTAATATGCACATAACATACTATATAAAGATTTAAAATTGAAATCAAAAAAATATTTAATATCAAAATATTGCTTAATCGATTAAATAATTTACATTTGTGATTATGAAATCGACAATAATTTCCCTGAATCTTATTAATTTTTCGTTTTTACGATTTAGAATATATTTTTTGGGTCTATAAATATATACATATTACTATAAATTTGCCGCCCAAACTTTTAAATGTTTGGGTTTTTTATTACAAAAAAATTACTAAATGAAAGATAAAGTATTTATTTTCGATACTACATTAAGAGATGGCGAACAAGTGCCTGGTTGCCAACTTACCACATTAGAAAAAATAAAAGTAGCGATTGAGCTAGAATTATTAGGGGTAGATGTGATTGAAGCTGGTTTTCCTGTTTCAAGTCCTGGCGATTTTAATTCGGTAGTTGAGATTTCAAAAGCAGTTTCGACACCTATTATTTGTGCTTTGACTCGTGCGGTTGAAGGCGACATAAACGCTGCGGTTGATTCATTAAAATATGCTAAAAATAAGAGAATTCATACTGGAATTGGGTCTTCTGATTTTCATATTTTACATAAATTCAATAGCACTCGTGAAGAAATTTTGAAAAGAGGAGTGGCAGCTGTCAAATACGCAAAAAAATCGGTGGAAGACATTGAATTTTATTGTGAAGATGCTGGCAGAGCCGACAATGTTTTTTTAGCTCAAATGGTAGAAGCGGTAATTGCAGCAGGAGCAACTGTGGTGAACATTCCAGACACCAATGGATATTGTTTGCCCGAACAATATGGCGAAAAAATCAAATTTTTGATGGAAAATGTCAAAAATATTCATAAAGCAATTTTATCTGTGCATTGCCACAACGATTTAGGTTTGGCAACCGCTAATTCGCTAGCTGGCGTAAGAAATGGAGCAAGACAAATTGAATGTACTATCAATGGAATTGGCGAAAGAGCGGGCAATACTTCTCTTGAAGAGGTGGTTATGGCAATGAAATTGCACGAAAAAACCATGAATTTATATACAGATGTAAATGCAAAAAAAATATATGGCATGAGCAAAATGGTGTCTAGTTTGATGCGAATGCCCGTACAACCCAATAAGGCGATTGTAGGTAAAAATGCTTTTGCTCACTCATCTGGTATTCATCAGGATGGGATTTTGAAAAATAAAAAAAATTACGAAATCATTGATCCAAAAGATGTAGGAATTCAAAATAATTCAATCATTCTTACTGCTCGCAGTGGAAGAGCTGCTCTCAAGCATCATTTAGAAAGATTAGGTTTTGAGCTTTCTAAAGAAAAATTAGATGATGTTTACACAGAGTATTTAAAAGTTGCAGATATAAAAAAAGAGGTTAATGATGAGGATTTATATATCTTAATGGGCGAAAAAGTCGAAAATGTGGGTGTTAGATTAGAGTCTTTGCAAGTTTTGTGCGGAAATCCTTTGCATCCGATGGCGACTGTTCAACTAAGAATAAATGGAGAAAGTCATATTTCAGTTTCGGATGGAAATGGTCCTGTGGATGCTGCATTTAAAGCCATTGATAAGTTAATAAAAAAGAAAGTTGTTGTAGATGAATTTTTAATTCAATCTATCACAGGCGGAAGTTCAGATAGTTGCAAAGTAAATATGGAAGTAGAATACCAAAACAAAACTTTTTATGGCTTTTCACAAAGTACAGATATTGTTGTTGCTTCGGTTCGTGCTTATTTGGATGCTTTAAATAAAGCAATAAAGTAACATTTAAGAATATATTTTTATGAAATCATTTTAAAATATACCAATTATTTTCAACGTATTTTAAAATGGTTTTATGTTTTTAAAACTTTTATCGACTTAAAACTCACTTCAATTAATAACTTATTTTTCGTTTTTATATTGAGTCATCTAAATATTTACAATTAAATTTTTAGAAAACCCCTTTCTTATTTCCCTAATGGGGAAAAGTTAAAAAGGAATTGTAATTATTTATTGGACTTTATATAATAAAAAAATAATTATTTTACTGCCCATTTTAACATTTCTCCAAAAGTGATTTTCTTTCCATAAAGAAGTAATCCTGTTCTATAAATTTTTGAACTTGCATATAGCACAAAAAACATCGAAATGATTAAAATAAAAATGGAAATTAAGATTTCATAAAAACTTATTTCAAAAGGAAATCTTACTAACATGGCGATTGGAGAAGTAAAAGGGAACATACTTAACCCAAAAGAAATACTCGAATTTGGATTTTGAATAATAGATTGTGCAAACAAAAAAGTTGCTAAAAGCGGAAAAGTAATAGGGAATAAAAATTGTTGCACATCCGATTCTGAATCTACGGCAGCTCCAATAGCAGCAAAAAGTGAAGCATAAAGCAAATATCCAAATATAAAATAAATCACAAATAATATTACGGTCTTTAAAACTGAAACCTCATCTGTTGCAGCAACAATTTGGTTCATTTCTAAAGCATTTTTATAATCTATTGGTTTCATTTTAGAAATGGTATTTTCGATATTTTTATCCGAAAATCTTTCCAATTTATAATTTGAAGAAATGCAGCTGCTTACGCCCGAAGTAAGCATTAGCCAAATCATAAATTGAGTTAAACTCACGGCAGCAACACCCAAAATTTTACCAGCCATAAGTTCAAAAGGCTTTATGGAGGTAGCAATTATTTCTACGATTCGATTTGATTTTTCTTCTTGAACACTTCGCATAACTTGCATTCCGTACATAATTATAAAAAAATAGATTAAAATTGCTAAAGAAAGACTCAATACCGATTTAATATTTTCAGAATTTTTACTGTTTTCAGTATTTATAAATTGATGTTCTATTTCAATATAAGTTTTAAAAGTATCTTTTGTGGTTTTTTCTATAGCTAAATTTGAAATTAAAAAATCTTTATTTAGTAAATTAATATGGGTGTTTATGATTGGTAAAACAGAAAGACTAAAACTTTTTTTAGTAATAATACTAGATTTGTAAATTAATAAATTTTCAAAATTTAAAAAAAGAATTGCATCAATTTTAGAGTCTAAAAATGTTTTTTTTGCTAAAGCTGAATCAATAGGAATAGTAATAATATCAATATTAGGAATACTAAAATTTGATTTAAAAAATTGATTATCTGATAAATCACAAACTATTAATTGAGGCTTTTCATTTGCGTTCATTCCCATCCAAACGGGCAAAATCATTAATCCCGAAAAAATAATTGGTCCTAAAATAGTAAGCCATAAGAAAGATTTTTTTCTTATGGCAACTGTAAATTCACGTTTGGCAATGAGTAATAATTTATTAAAAGAGATAATTTTCATTTATCAACGATTAGCCAACAACAGTTTCTCGTCTTCTCATTTTACCTGCTGGAATTCCAAACATCATTTTAAACCTTCTGCAAAAGTAGGCGGTATCTTTATATCCTGTAATCTTAGCAATTTCTCGAACGCTCGATTTGGAAGTTCGGAGCATATTTACAGCAGATTCCATGCGTTGATATTCAATATAATCTTGTGGATTGATACCTGTAAGCATTTTAAAATATTGCCCTACATAATCTTCGGATACATTGGCAATATTTGCAAGCTGTTGATTAGATAAATCTCCGTTTAAATTATCTTTTATATAAGAGAAAATATCAATCAAACGTGGGTCTTTAAAATAAGTAACATTGGTTGCTAATTGTTCTACAAAAAGTCCGTTATTAATAATATAACGAATGATTTCAACGCCAATTCTTTCTGTATTTAACTTAATAATGCGTTCTCTTCCTGGTTCATCTGTAAATTGTATTTTTACGAGTTCCAAAAAAAGCTCTTGCATGGTTTTGCTTTGTGAAATCTTAAATGGAGGAATATCTAACGATGAAAAGAAATTTACTGTATCAAAAACTTTTGCATCAAATGTAACATACGAAACGGAATTTGGCACCGTTCCGATTAATTTAGGATCTTTAATGCTAGCAAAATATTTATTTTTGTTTGTTACGTATTCTTCATTTGTAATTTTTACTCCATTTTTATCGCCATAAGTAATTGGTGTAAGTTTCCCGCCCGGAATAAAAAGCATTTCGCCCTCACTAATAGGAGCTTGATCGATACCGAAAAATATATTTCCTTTGTTTACTAAAATAATACGATTTTCTACATCGTAAAAATTGGTAATAAACATTGGAGTAAGAATTTTGAGATTCTTGGATTTTATAAACTTAATTCCAAGTGATTCAATGATTTTATTATAGTCTTCCATCTGTATGTAATAGTTTTAAACAACCCTAAAATTGTACTTATTTTATATTGTAATATTTATTATTTTATATTTTCTTAGCAATTTATTCGTAAAATGCTGAATGATTGGTAATTATAAGCGTTTTTATTTATCGTTCAAAATATTATTAATAATTTTAATACTAATATTTTAATATTGTAGATAATATTAACAATTGCAAAAGTAATGATTTTTACTTTAAATAGTTATATTTATTAATGTTTTATTTCAATATTTAATTTTTTTGTATTCATTTGTTTATTATTTATTCAATTGGATAATTTTCTTTTGAATTAATATAAAAAAAATAAATTTATTTTATAATTATTTATGAAAAGAAGAGATTTTCTTACAAAATCAACGATAGGAGCTGCTGCAAGCACACTACTAACCACTATTTCAACCGAAGGCGCAAATTCCGATGCTCAAAAAAAAGCAGAAGTTTTGAAAGAAAACAACCATCAAGTGGGTGGTTTTTCTGGCGAAGTAATGAAATCTACCGATAAAGCCCGAAGCGGAGTGCATATTGGTGGTATTGGTGCTGGTGGTGCCGAAATCCGCAAAGATGGTGTGTTTTATAATTGGAGTATTATGAATAATAGTCCAAAAGGTACAGGTAGTTTTTATAGTCACAACGTAAGGCAAGAGCAAACCCAGTGGAGCAAGAATTTATATCCCAATCAAGATGATTATGTGCTGTTTTTTATTGTACGATATAAGGCTGATGGCGAAGAGTCCAAGATGAAAATCTTGCAAATCGAAGATGGTTTTAAGGTTTCTGGTGTAGATATGCATATATATGAGTTTCCGTGGATGACAGGTGTAGATCAAATTGAATATGCTGCCCAATTTCCGACCACAAAGCTACGTTTTACCGATGCAGAAATGCCTTTTGCCGTTGAAATGACCACTTGGGCTCCTTTTATTCCGCATGATGTAAAAAACTCTTCGCTTCCGGTAATGTATTTTGATTTAAAAATTACTGATGTTGCCAAAAATTGCGAAGTTATGCTCACTATGAACCACCGAAGCCTAGTTGGTTTCGATGTAGATGAAAAAGTTTGGAGTTCAAATGTTACTAAAAACGCAACGGCTGTAACAGCAACAAGTTTTGCCGACTTTTCTGCCACACATAGTTCTTTTGGGCAAATCACAATGGGTTCTATCAACCCAAATTCTTCGTATCAACTAGGTTGGGGACACAGACATCAGTATCACGAATGGGTATTGCGTAATAATATCTTAAAAAATACAGACGATACCGAAAAAGGCAGAAATGGGTATTCAGAAAATTTAAAAAAAATAAACGGAGATAAAGATAATTTCAACGCATTGGCTGTTTCTAGTGTATTAAAAAAAGGCGATTTGCTCGAAAACACCTTTGTGTTGGCTTGGAATTTCCCTAATCTTTACGATGAAGCAGACAAAAATATCGTTGGGCATTATTATTCTAACTTTTTTAAAAACTCAGACGAGGCTATAACTTATGCCATTGCCAATTATAAAACCTTAAAAGACAAAACGTTACAATTTTTAAACGCATTTTACGATAGTTCTGCCCCTCGCTTTGTGTTAGACCAAGTAAATTCGCAACTAAATACTTTTATTACCAGCGGATTGCTAGGTAAAAACATGGAATTTGGTGTGTTGGAGGGTGTAACACAGCATATGAACTGGGGACCAGTAGGCACTACCGATGTAAATATGTATGGTGGCGTGATGATTAGTTCTTTGTTCCCCGAATTGGCAAAATCGACCATGAAAGTTCACAAAGTTTTGCAATTGGAATCAGGAGAAATTCGCCATAGTTTCAAAAAAGGCTTTGCCGAAGCCCTTTTAGGTGTGGCAGGTGTAACCGAAAGGCTCGATTTGCACTCCCAATATGCCGTGATGGTGCTTCGTGATTTCTTTTTGACCAACGATACCGTATATTTAAAAGATATGTGGACTTCGGTTAAGAAAGCACTCGAATATACCCTCAATAAACGTGATTTGAATGGCGATAAACAGCCAGATATGACAGGAATTATGAGCAGTTACGACAACTTTGCCATGTATGGCATGGCTGCGTATGTGCAATCGCAGTGGTTGGGGGCTTTGGCAAGTGCATTGGAGGCTGCCAAAACTTTAAAAGATGTCGAATTTATCAAAAAATACACGCCAATATTTGAGTCGGGCAAAAAACTTGCCGAACAGAAACTTTGGAATGGCAATTATTACCGACTATACAACTCCGATTTAAAAACCATGAAGACCAAAGATGGTGCTGGTCAAGATATTGTAAAAAATATGGAAGGAGTTGACGAAGGATGTTTGACAGACCAAATTATTGGTCAGTGGGCTGCTCATTGGTCGGGCTTAGGCGATATATTTAATGCCACTAACCGCAAAAAAGCCCTCCAAAACATTGTTAAAATGTCTTATCGACCTAACTTTGGCCTCAGAAACTGTGCATGGCCCGAAGATAATGGTGGTTTGCACCCTATTGCTCCCGATGTTTGGGTAGACCAGGCAAACACCTGCTGGAGTGGAGTTGAGCTTTCTTTCGCCTCTTTCTTGCTTTATGAGGGATTGAATGACGAAGCAATGGCTGTTATCAAAACAGTGGACGATCGCTACCGCAAATGTGGCAGATATTTCGACCACCAAGAGTTTGGCGGACATTATTTCCGCTCTATGGGTGCGTGGGGAATTGTAAACGGTATGCTTGGATTGGCTATTAATCAAGGTGCTTATACTTTTAGTCCTAAATTAAAAGCAGATAGCTATAAATTATTCTTCTCGTTTAGCGGAGGCTATGGAAAATACACCATGCAAGGCAATAAAGTGAGCATAGAAGTACTTTCTGGCGAACTTAATCTGTCTAAAATAAATGTAGTAGGAAACTACAAAACCGCTCAAGTGGGAATGGCAACTGCAAAAGCCGAAATTAAAACAGGTATGGTAAGTTTTGATTTTAAAACAAATCAAAAAATAACCGCAGGGCAAAAAATAGAGCTTTCGTAACATTGTTTATTTAAGATTTATTTTAAACCCAAATTACGAAATAGAAAGTTTTTCATTAACTTTCCAACTTAACCCTCTCTTCTGGAAAGGGAAATACTGGTTAAAAATGATATATTTTTCCTGTTTCATAATTTGGGTTAAACTATTATACTTAAAAACTATACGTTGATATATACTTTTTTTTAAAAATGAACAATAACAACATTCTTCGCAGAGATTTTATCTCAAAAACTGCATTAGCTACAACAGGCTTGTTTTTTGCAGATGGTATTTTAAATACGTTGTCGGCACAATCTATTCAACAAAATCAATCGCCAATTTCTACAGGATTTAAGCTAAACAACGATGGTTCGTTTGATATTATTTCGGATGTTGTGATGCTCAAAAAATGTTATCGATCCATTGATAATCAGGCTATTAAGCCAATTTATGTAAAAGTAGATTCAAATTCTATTTCTTACCAACTTACGGAAAAAAGAGGTGTAAAATTAGTGTTTAATGTTACAAATTCAGGCTTAACTATTGGCACAATACTTAATGGTTTTGAAAAAGCACCGCATTGGTTTGCTCCTTTAGCTAATGCAGAAGTTATTAATATTTCAAGTTTTTTTTATCAAGGAATTGGTTTTGGCGGTCCGAGTGGTTTTGCAGATTTGTCTTCTGAAAAGTATAAAACGCCAGTAAAAACAGAACAAGGTTCGGATGATAATTGGTTGTTAGAAAGTTATCTTTTTTCAGGTTTGCTCAATTCAAAAGGGCAAATGTTGGCAATTGGAAGCATAAATTATACAGCATTTTTGCAAAAAACTTCGCTTTATAATTCACAACAACGCTGGGGATTAATTAACCGACATTTATTAAATGAACAAATTTTATTTCAAGTTCAATTTTCTACAGAAGAGATTTTGTTGGATAAAAAAGAATTAAAATTACCTGATATTCAATTAGTTGCAAATAATTCTGCTTGGGATGCAGCAACTATTATGGCACAAAATATTGCCAAAGAAATGCAAATAAAACCCATGAAAGAGCCTCGTTATCATTGGTGTTCGTGGTATATCAAGCAAAAAGAATTTTCAAATCAAGATTTAACAACATTTATTGATGGATTAAACAAGCAAAATCCAAAACCATTTATTCAAACCATTCAAATTGACGATGGTTACCAAAAATATTATGGTGATTGGCTCGATTTTAGAACCGAACTTTGGGGCAATTCTATCAAACCTTCGGTTGATTTAATTTTAAAAAATAATTATAAAGCGGGTATTTGGATTGGTGCGTTTATGGTTCACAAAAAAAGCCAATTATTTAAAAATCATCCTGATTGGATTTTGAAAAAAATGGATGGCAATTATTTAGAAGAATTTGGAGGCGATTGTGTAATTCTTGATACCAGCAATCCTGAAGCATTTGCCTATTTACGAAATGTTTTTAGATATTTTAAAAGTATTGGGATTACATTTTACAAAACCGATTTTATGGATTGGGGGTTGCAAGATAGCACAAAAGTAAATCGCTACACAAAAGGCAAAACGAGTGTCCAATATTATAGAGAAGTTTTGAAAATGATTCGTGAAGAAATTGGTCAAGAGAGCTATTGGTTGGCTTGTATTTCGCCTTTTGCTCCATTTTTGGGTTTTGCAGATGGTGTACGAGTAGCAAACGATACACCTGAAAACTGGAAAGATGGAAATTTAGATAATGTGTATTCGCAAATGGAAAATTTGCATTATGCCAATAATCTCCTTTTTCAAAACGACCCTGATGTAATGTATTTATCGAATAGTCAGTTTGATTATTCGCAAGCAGAAATTAATTCTTTTGCTTATTTCTGTGGAATAATGGGTGGAAGTGTAAATACTTCTGAATGGTTGAACGACATGAAATCTACAAAAATGTGGCGTTTTTTAAGACCTTCAGGAAAATTAGAACAAGCCATTTTGCCATTTTGGAGCAAAAACGAAAAGCTAAAAGTTGTGTTACATAGGTACGAAAAACAAAAAGCTTGGGGATTATTAATTACCAATACTTCGTCAGAAAAAACACGTAAATCATTTTTAATCAATGATTTAATAAATAAAAATTCAATTTCTGTTTTTGAATGGAACGAAAATGGTTCGGCTTCGTTAGGCTCTAAAACACAGATTTCAATCAATTTAGGAATACACGAAAGTGCTTTGTTTTATCTTTCAGAAACAAATCAAGCACCAAGTCCAATTATGACTTTAGGTGGCTGGGAAGGATAGTTATATTTTATGAAAAGGTTTGCCTTGCAAGGCTTGAATAAGTGTAAATAGTGCTAATAATCCATAAATTATTCCTAGCGAAATGGTAAGTTTTGTGTTTTTTAATAGATGATAAGCTACTATTGGAATCACTTGCAAGGCATGCATTCCGATAAAATGAGCAATTCGTGGGTCTCCAAATTTTGTACTCCAATTCAAAATAGGAATTCCCGAAGCGCCATCTGCACCACCAATGGTATGTGATAACCGAGAACCCATCACAAAACCTTCTAATGCAAAAACAACAAACCATAAAATGCCAAATCGAATACTCCAAACGTAATAATTTGGTAAAGTTGGAAAATCATTAGTGAAAAATAAAATGCCAATATATGCCGTATATAATGTTGCTGCAGTTGCAGCAAAAGCCATCATCGAATACATAAATCCATAAAAAGCTGTGCTGGTATTAAAGTGTGAAAGTTGTCCTTTGTAAGCTTGCAAAGCAATATAAATTATTTCAAAACCTAGTAAGATTATTATAAACCAATTGAAAATTTTGACATTAAAATTTGGTAAATAAAAACAAAACCAAGCCATTGCCCAAGCATAAAAAAAGGTTGATAAAGCAAATTTGAAAGGTTTATACCAAGCATTTACTCCC
The DNA here is from genome assembly GCA_004294265.1 of Cytophagales bacterium. Lineage (GTDB taxonomy): Bacteria > Bacteroidota > Bacteroidia > Cytophagales > UBA9547 > REAG01. Next base: position 10,749 of record REAG01000192.1, read on the forward strand.
ATAACTTGAGTTGTGGAAAATTTGCTCATACATAAAAATACAATTGCAGATACTAAACAAACTAATCCGAAAACAAATAAGCTTTCGTTTCTTGATTTTATGTTTTCTATAAATGAAATCATTTTCTTTTTTTTAACAAATATATTTATTCGTTTGTACCTAAATTTAAAATAGTTCTGAAACGTAGTTTTCAATGTTTGAAATACAGAAATAAGTTGCTAAAATGTATTTGGTTGAACTTAAAATTTGCAGATAAAAAAAACTATTTAATGGTTATTATATCGAGTCTAATAAATATTTACAATTAAATTTTTATAAAACCCCTTTCTTATTTCTCTTATGGGGAAAAGTTATCAAGGAATTTGTAATTATTTTTAAACTTTATATAAAATATTTTTAGCTTATAAACTAACCTAAATATGTTTTTTATAAATTAGGAATAATTTAGCCAAAATAAAGTAATTTTTATAAAGTATTTTTGTTGTTTTTAAAATAGTATAACAAAAAAGCCTTTCAGAATTAAATGAAAGGCTTTTTAATGAAATATTATTAAAATTTATGCTTTAGAAAATTTAACTAGTAAATCTAATTTTGATTTTATTGAAGTAAGTTTTATGTTTTCTACAGCTATTTTAACAGCAAATTCTTTTTTAATAGCATCAGCATTTTTGGCTCTTTCAAAAAATGCTAAATTGTTAGTAATTTGAGCAATTTCATCTTCTATGTCTCTTAATTCTTTTCTAAGTTTACGTTCCCAACCCGCTAATTCTTTTTGACCGTCTGCATTATGTTTTGTTGCTTCAATTTGCAATTTCATCACTAATTTATCCTTCTCGTTTTCAGGAATTTCTGCGATAGAATTTAATTTATTTTTGATGTTTTCAGCAAAAGAATGATATAATTTGGCATAAGCATCTCCAGAACTTTCTTTAACAGTATTCCATTCTGTAATAGTGGCTTCAATTTCGGCAAGAGAAGTGAAATATTTAGATTTAACCGACTCTACAACATCGCTTTTTTCTTTCAATTGTTGCATAGCAACAGCTTGATTTTGTTTAATTACGCCACGTTTTTTATCGTACAAAGCGTCCACAGCAATTTTAAAACGCTCGTAAGATTTATCCTTTACTTTTAATGGAACATGACCAATTAATTTCCAACTTTTTTGTAATTCCATGGCTTCTTTTATAGCATCATCCATATTTTCTAATTCCAAAAGTTTTTCAATTTTTTCGGTAATGGCAGTTTTATCAACTAAATTTTGTTTTTTTTCTTTATCTAAAGCATCAAAAAAGGTTCTTTTGTTATTATAAAAAGTTTTTAAACCGTCCCAATATATTTTATTTAATTCCTTAACTTTATCTTTATTGACTAATCCAGCTTTTTTCCATTCTTCTTGAAAAGCATCAACTTCTTTAGTTTTTTCAGACCAATCGCTTGTTTTTTCAGAATTAAAAGTAATGTATTCGTTTAATATCTCAATTAAAGCCGTTTTCCGAGCTAAATTTGAAGCTTGTCTTTCATTTTCAAGATTCAAATAATTATTTTTATTTTCATGGACCTTATCTGAAGCTGCCTTAAATCTATTCCAAATCTCTTCTTGTTGATCTTTAGGAACTGGACCGATATGTTTAAATTCTTCGTGAAAAGTTTCTAAATCTTTTAAAGCTTTTTTGATATTGCTTTCAGAAGCTAATTTTTCAACTTTGCTGCATAAAAGTAATTTTCCTTGTAAATTATGTTTTCTATCTAAATCTAAAATTTCAAAAGCAATATGACGTTGGTCGTAAAAACGATTTACAACTGCATGATAATTTGCCCATAATTCTGAAGCTTTTTCATGCGAAACTGGTCCTGTTGCTTTCCATTCATCTTGCAAAGATTTAAACTTTTCAAAACCACCTTTGCCAGTAGAGGCTTTTTCGATTAAATCTTTAATTTGCTGAATAATGGAAAGTTTTGTTTTGTAATTACTTTCTTTTTTTACTAAACTATCTTTAAATTCTTGAGCAGAGTGTTTTTTAGAATTGGCAAATATTTTCTCAAAATTTTCATAAAAAGAAGCCCCATGATATTCAAAATCATCGTTTTCGCCACCTTCGGATAAAAATTTATTTAAAGCAACATTTTTTTCATTTTCATGCAATTCCTCTATAAAAGGTTTCACTTTTCTGAAAGTCATAAACTGTTCTGAAAAGTTTAATTTTGTAGTTTTATTTACTAATTCTTCAAAATCAGCCTTAGTAAAAATACTGTAATCAACCGTTTCTGATTGTTGTTCAATGATGATTTCTTCTGTGGTTTGTTCTATTTTTTCTTCCATCTATAAGGATATATGTCACAAAACTAAATAATTTATATTAAATAATTACATTTTATCCAAAATATTGATAAAATTATATTTTAAACATTTTGGAAAATTCAAAAAGATAAAAATAAGTATTTTTTTTAAAATAGGTAAATAAATAATAACAAATAATCCAATTATTAAAATGTATAAATTGTTAAAATTTAATATTTAAAAAAGATAGCAAAAAAAAACCTTTCTTAGTTCAAGAAAGGTTTAAGTGATCTCGAAGGGATTCGAACCCCTAACCTCCTGATTCGTAGTCAGGTGCTCTATCCAGTTGAGCTACGAAATCTTAATTTTAAAATTTGGATTGTAAATGTAGTATAATTTTTAGGAAGTATAAAACTTTATTATTTTTTTTTCAAAAAAAACAATTTTTGATTTTTGTAATTTGAAGTTTCATTTCATTTTTAGATTTAGATTTATTTTTGATTTTTAGTTTATTTTGTAACTATTTTTTTGACTGTGAGTATTCAAGTATATAATTAAGAATACAAATTCAAACAAAATAATTACTTGATATGAAAATTTTAGTTTGCATTACGCATGTGCCTGATACAACTTCAAAAATTACCTTTTCGGATAACAACACTAAATTTAATGCCCAAAATGTGCAATTTATAATCGGTCCCTACGATGAATATGCCCTTGCAAGAGCCGTTGAGTTGCGTGATTCGTTGCCTGGAAGCTCATTAACAGTAATAAATGTGGGTTTATCTGAAAGTGAAAATACAATTCGCAAAGCTTTAGCTATTGGTGCAGACAATGCCATTCGAATAGATGCAGAACCCAAAGATGCTATGTTTGTAGCCACTCAAATTGCTGAAATTATCAAAAAAAATACTT
>REAG01000089.1 GCA_004294265.1 Cytophagales bacterium
TAGCAAAAATCAAAATCACTATCAAATATATAATAGATTTACTTTAAAATATTACTAATTAATTTAACAAAAAAGTTGCATTTGTGTGTTGAATCCTGCAATTAAAAGAAATTTAGAATTATAAATTTGAGAATTATTGTTCCATTTCAAATTCCATATCTTTAATTTGAATATATAACGCCTTATTTGAAAGCACAATTTCGTAAGCCGACATACTAAGTGAAATCATCAAAATCAAAAGACTAATTGTAAAAGTTACGGTAGAATAGGTTTTTAAATCTACAAAAATCAAAAACATGGTAAAAGCGGCAAAAAACATACAAGTAATTCCCGCCAACTGCATATCCCGAATTAACTGAATTCTGCGTTTTAAAATTTGAATTTGTTTGAGTAAGTTTTGCGTTTTTTCTTCTTTATATTGTGAATGCAAAACTCTTATTCTATTACTAATTGCTACATAACGATTGGTATATGCCAAAAGCAAAAGCGACATAGTCGGAAATAATAATGCTGGCGTTGTTAGAGTAAGGTCTTCCATAATTTTAATTATTTTTTTGCATTTTCAACAATGCTTTTGCTAGTATTAAATCTTCGGGTGTAGTGATTTTTATATTATCGTATTTTCCTTCTATTAAATGAATCATTTGATTATGATAATCAAAAACTGAGGCGTCATCTGTAAAAAAAGGCAATTCTAAAGTAGTATAAGCATTTTTTAAAGCCAAAAGTTCAAAAGTTTGTGGTGTTTGAATGATAAAAAAGTCATTTCTATCAACCGACTTAGTTTGGTTATTTTCAGAAAAAACTCTAAGCGAATCTTTTGGTTTTACTGCCACCACTGCATTTCCTAATTCTTGGGCTTTATCAAAACTATCTTTAATCGTTTTGATAGAAATTAAGGGACGAACACCATCGTGTATAGCTACAAAACCTGTTTTTTCTTTTATTGCATCAATGCCATTTCTTACGGATTGAAACCTAGATGCACCACCTTCTACTAACGTAAGAGGAATTGAAAAAATATATTTTTGGCATAATTCTTTCCAAAAACTAATTTGACTTTTTGGTAACACAAGATAGATTTTGATTGAATTATTATATTCAAAAAATCTTTCTATGGTGTGCATCAAAACTGTATTTTTTGAAAATGGCAAAAACTGTTTTGCGACATTCGTTCCCATTCTTGAACCCGAACCGCCCGCAACAATTAAAGCTATATGATTGGTTTTCAATAAAGTATAGTTTTATTTTTGATAAATATTTTATAGTTAGAATAAAAAAGCCAGTTTATATAAGTAATAGAAAAGCTTTTGAATGAATGATTTTATTATAAAACAATCAAAATGGAGCTTTTTAATCTTCCACCTTGCTTCATAGTATGTTCGGAAAAGTCTCCAAACTGAGTCCTGATGGTTTCAATTCGTTAATTTACTTATTTAGTAAATTCATTGACTATTTTTCCTTAATAAATATACACAATTTTTAGTCTTTATTTTTGTTTACAAAAATAAGTTTTTTTTAAAAAAAAGCAAATCTTAGATTTGCTATTACCACGACTTAGTCAGAAACTAAGCCAAACGACAATCTTTTTATTTCGGCAAACTACGCTTAGCGGGGACTTTTTTAATATTATAATCGTTGCAAACGATTATCCTAACCGCCCCTGTTACAAACGAGGGCGAGTGGGGTTTTTTGTTTTATGGCAAATCTAAGATTTGCCATCACCACGACTTAGTCAGAGACTAAGCCAAACGACAATCTTTTTATTTTGGCAAATATGCTTAGCGGGGACTCTTTTTATATTATAATCGTTGCAAACGATTGACTTGACCGCCCCCGTTTGGAAACGAGGGCGAGTGAGGATTATTCATCTTTCCACATTGGTCGTCCAGGAGTAAAATAAAAAATCTTCTGTTCATTAATAAAGATTTCAATATTTGATTGTCTTGGTTGATGGATTGTAAGAATACATCCATCATGTTCAAATGCAAACTCGTCTTTATATTCAAATCTTACGTTTTCTATATAGATTAACATTTTTTGTTTAGGTTCTAAGTTAAATGAATCAGCATCAGGCTCTACAATTACTTCTAATAACTTATTTGAAGAATTCTTAAATTCAATTTTTTCTACCATATATCTATAATTTTTTGCATGTAATTACTTCTTTCTATTGCAGTTTTATTTAAGCCACCACCTTTGTTTATAACTTTCAAATAAAAATCTTTCCATTCATTAACCACCTCTAAAGTTACTCCAGCATTTTTTATTCTATTTATTCCAGCTTTAGTTAATGATTGAGATGCTTTAGATGCTTTCTCTGCATTATTGCCCCATCGAAAAATAGGTTCCCAAACTTTATCTCCACCAACCCCCAGTCGCCCTCATTTGTAACGGGGGCGGTTGAAATATTAGTTTTTAACAAATAATAGACTTTTTTATTCCAAAAAAGCCGAAATGAAATTTCACAAATATAAGGACTTTTTTATTTTATAAACGTTACAAACGATTATCTCAACCGCCCCCGTTGCAAACTAGAGCGAGTGGGTACTAACAAGTTTATATTCTAAACACCATTTTTTAAAAAAAATAATTCACAACAATTTATGTTCTAAATGAGTTAAAAATTAGTTATTTTAGCTTTATGAAAAACAAAAACTATCCAGGAGATCCTGAATGGATTGAAAATTTAAGAAAAATGCACCCATTTACTTTGGCAATTTATGTGTCAATCATTGGGATTTGCATTATGTTTTTATTTTTATTTATTGGATTTAATATTACTAAAAGCAATTCTAACATACTCATTAGCAGATGGTTCACAATAAGCACAATTATTCTTTTGCTTAGTTCGTTTGTTGCAAACCAGTTAAAAATACAATTCAAAAAAGATAATCTTGTTAAGCTTTTAAGATTTTATTATTTATCTCTTTTTTTTGGCTTTAGTTTTGGCATTACACAGTTATTTGCTTGGTATTCGATGCTCGAAAATGGGTTTTCATTTGGCGGTGAAAATATATCTTATACCTACATTTATTTGCTTTCTGGTTTGCATTTATTACATTTTATGGGAGGAATCATATATATGGTTTATTTGATTTTTAAGGCTTTAAAAGCTAAAAAAGATGTTATAGTGCGTCTGGTTTTCTCTACAGACCCTTATGAATTAATGTTAATAGATTTACTGCGTATTTATTGGCATTTTATGGGTATTTTATGGTTAATTCTATATTTTGGATTTTTGTTAGTTTAATTTTTCTGTTCCTACTATCAGGTACTGTCTTAAAAACCAAATAAAATTATATAAATATTTTAAGAAATTTTAATTAATTTTGTACCAAGGAAAAAGAGGGCATACCGACATCTGACGGAAGCCCATCTAGTGTAACCACGCCTTTGGCGTGGTTATTATTTAAGGAAAAAGAGGGACACCCTCTCTCTTCTAGAATTTCATCTTTTTTCTCTGCTTTTTGATTGTCTTTTTGCTCTAATTTTTGCTCCGTATTATTACTGTTTTTTTGTTCAGTT
>REAG01000090.1 GCA_004294265.1 Cytophagales bacterium
TTTTTGATCTCTTTTGCCTTTGAGAAAAGATAATTAATGAAGTTTTGAAAGAAATATTTATGTTTTACTTTTGAAATGTAAGTACATGGGCTATTCCATTAACTTATTTATAATCTTTTAGGTATTTTAATAGAATTTCATTTTCGGAAGCCGTACCAACAGTAATTCTAATACAGCCTTCACAAAGTTTGATATTTGATCTATCTCTTGTAATAATTTTATGATTTATTAAATAATCATATATTACTTTTCCATCTGTGGTTTTTACCAATAAAAAATTTGCATCTGAAGGATATATTTTAATTACAAAAGGTAATTTTGATAATTCATTTTGTAAAATTTTGCGTTGTTCTGTAATTAATTTTACGTAATTATCCTTTTTATCTTCATTTTTTAAAGCTTCTATTGCCAATTTTTGAGTAACTCCATTTATATTGTAGGGTGGTTTTACTTTATTTAAAACATGAATAATATCCCTTGAAGCATAAGCAACGCCTAATCTTAAATTTGCTAAACCCCATGCTTTAGAAAAGGTTTGCATGATAATTAAATTTGGAAAGCGAGAAAGTCTAGTAAGAAAAGTTTTTTCTGGAGCAAAATCTATGTAAGCTTCATCTAAAGCAACTATGCCTTTAAAATTACTAATTATTTTTTCTAAAGATTTTACATTTAGTGCATTTCCTGTCGGATTGTTGGGAGAGCATAGGATAATTAGTTTTGTATTCTCATCCACGGCTTTCAAAATCTGAGTTTCATCTATTAAGAAATCGGTGGTTAAACCTACTCTTTTTACTCGCACATCGTTAATATTGGCACTTACTTCGTACATTCCATAAGTTGGAGGCGTAATAATTACGTTATCTTTACCAGGATTACAGAAACTTCTAAATAGAATATCAATGGCTTCATCACTTCCATTTCCTAAAAAGATATTTTCAGCATCAACTACTCTTAATGAGGCAAGAGCAAATTTCACTTCCCACTGCATGGTATCGGGGTATCTACTATGATTTTCGGACGTTGTTGAGCCAAAAGCATTTTCATTGGCATCCAAAAAAACTCCTTCTTTGCCTTTATATTCCTCCCTTGCAGAAGCATACGGACGAAGTGAGCGAATATTATCTCTTAAAATTTCGTTAAGATCAAACATGTATTTTTTGTTTATATATTACTTTTAATAGAAAAATCTGTAATGATAAGTACTTTGACAATAAATTAAGCTAAAATTTTACCTAAAAGAGTAGCTTTTGAACATTCGTGAACCAAAACATTGACATATTGCCCTTTTTGATAATTTTCTTTTGGGAAAACCACAACTTTATTGTGCGTTGTTTTTCCTTGAAAATAATCGTTTGAGCGTTTAGAATATCCTTCAATTAAAACTTTATGTATTTTATTCAAATCAGTTTGGTTTCTTTCGATAGATATTTTGTTTTGCAAATCCATTATTTCAGAATGTCTGCGTTTTTTTATTACTTCAGGAATATTATCAACTAACTTTTTGGCAGCAGGGGTATTAGGTCTTTCAGAGTAAGAAAACATATAGGCATAGTCGTAATTTGCATACTTCATCATAGAGAGCGTTTCTTGATGATCTTCTTCAGTTTCAGAACAAAAACCTGTAATAATATCTGTTGAAATTCCGCAATCTGCACCAAGTATATTTCTAATAGAATCAATTCTATTCATGTACCATTCTTTCGTGTAAGTTCTATTCATTAAATCAAGAATTCTAGAACTTCCGCTTTGCACAGGAAGATGAATATAATTACAAATATTTTCGTATTTTTTTATGGTATATATTACTTCATCAGTAATATCTTTTGGATGCGAAGTTGAAAAACGTATTCGTAAATCAGGATTCACAAGTGCTACCATTTCGAGTAATTGGGCAAAATTCACTTTTTCGGTTTTAGAATCATTTTCCCATTTGTATGAATCAACATTCTGACCTAAAAGCATCACTTCTCTATATCCTTTGTCAAACAAATCTTGGGCTTCTTTAACGATAGAATGGGCATCACGACTTCTTTCACGCCCTCTAGTGAACGGAACAACACAAAACGAACACATATTATCGCAACCACGCATAATGGTTATAAAAGCATTTACGCCATTGCTATTTAAACGAATGGGCGTAATATCTGCATAAGTTTCTTCCCTAGAAAGATAAACATTAATAGCTCTATTTCCGTCTTCGGCTTCTCCAACTAAATTGGCAATATCTCTGTATGAATCAGGACCAGCCACAATATCCACCATTTTTTCTTCGTCCAATAATTTGGATTTCAATCGCTCTGCCATGCAACCAAGCACCCCAACTGTCATGTCAGGTTTTTCTCTTTTTATTGCATTTATTTGCTTTAATCTTGCTCTTATTCTTTGTTCGGCATTATCTCGAATTGAACAAGTATTTAAAAAAACAACATCCGCTTGTTTGAAATCAGAAGTAGTATCATACCCATTTTCCATCATAACGGCAGCCACAATCTCTGAATCAGCAAAATTCATTTGACAACCGTAACTTTCAATATATAATTTTCGGTTTTTACCCGTAAAACTATCTTGCGTAGTTGTTTTGTTTTCATCGCCATGCAAAGCATGGTTATGTTCAGAAGTCAATACGTTTAATTCCTCAATCAATTGCATTTGATAGATTTTTTTTACAAAATTATCTAAAATTTAATATTATAACTATATTTTTTGGTTATAATTTGTGATAAAAATACTTTTAAGAATATAAATTTTCAAAAATCAATACTATTATTTTCATTTTTGGCATTTTCTTTGATAGCTATTATCTTATTTTCTATTATTTCATTTGATTTTTTTTGATATTTTTTTGCTTGATTATATTCATACAAAGCTAATTTATATTTTTTTTGAATTGTTCTAATATCGCCTCTTAATTCATATATTTCAGGCATTTCATCGTTAAAATGCAGAGCATCGTTGGTTTCTTTGTAAGCATTAAAGTAATTTTCTGATTCAAAATATACTTTTGCTTTATTCAAATGTTCTTCGGCAGCCATATTGTTCATATATTTACCAAATAGCGTGGCTAAAGAACCAATTATTACTAAAAGTGTTAATGCTATGATATAGTAAAATGTATTTGACTCTTTTTTAGTTTCTTGGAAAGATTCTTGGTAAAACTTACCTTGTTTAGAATAATCTCCCGAATTAAAATCGGGTTCGTGTTTAATTTCACTATAAGATTTATATTGGCTTTCGTTTACAGTATTTGATTGAAATTGTGGATTTTGTAAATCTATTTTTTGATTATATTGAGTTCTTTTATCGGCATCGTTTAAAACTTGATAAGCCTCGTTTATTTTTTTGAATTTTTCTTCAGCGGAGTTATTGTTTGGATTTTTATCGGGATGAAATTCTAAAGCTAATTTTTTGAAAGCATCTTTTATTTCTCTAGAAGTTGCATTTCGTTTAACATTTAAAATTTGGTAATAATTTGCCATACTGTAAGGAAATTATAAATTAATAAATTTTTATTAATA
>REAG01000091.1 GCA_004294265.1 Cytophagales bacterium
TTTCTTTCAAAACTTCATTAATTATCTTTTCTCAAGGGCAAAAGAGGTCAAAAAACGTAGTTTTTTGTGTATTTGGTAATTAAATGGGCTGTCCCATAAATTTAAATAAATAATTACAAATTCCTTTTTAACTTTTCCCCATTGGGTAAATAAAAAAGGGGTTTTCTAAAAATTTAATTGTAAATATTTAATGGACTCAATATAACAGAAGATCTAAAGCATGTTTTGGAACAAGTTTCAAGCGTTTTTGTATTAAAAATAGGAAAAGGGATTTTAAAATATTGATCATAAAATATTGAATTTTTATGGTTTTAATTTGAAAATTAAATTAAAAAAGGCTTATAAATTAAGTTTATAAGCCTTTTTTAAATACTTTAAGCAAGAATTAAACAGTTGCACTGTTCATTACTTCATTTTGAATTCTAATAGATTCACCATGAATAGATTGCAAATAAGTACTTAAAAACTCTTCTGAAAGTCCTTTTTTCTCGCCTTCTTTTACTCTATCTTTCACTAAATCTTGCCAACGGCTCGATTGTAAAATAGTAATATTATTATCTCTTTTGTATTGACCAATTTCTTTGGCAACTTCCATACGTTTGGCAATAATATTTAATAAATCTTTATCGATGCTATCAATCATATCACGCAACTCTTCCAATTTATTTAACACAAATGGGTCGTTTGTAGAACGATCTCTTATTACAAGTGCGTTCAAAATACGGTCTAATTCGGCAGGCACAACTTGTTGTTTTGCATCCGAAAGAGCAACAGCAGGATTGCGGTGCGACTCAATCATTAAGCCATCATAATCTAAATCCATAGCTTTTTGAGCTACTTCTTGAATATATTCACGTGTACCACAAATATGACTTGGATCGCAAATCATGGCTAAGTTTGGTAATTTTCTACGTAATTCCAAAGCCAATTCCCACATAGGTTTATTACGATATTCAGATTTAATCATTGTAGAAAATCCACGATGAATAGCTCCCAATTTCTTGATTCCAGCTTTATTCAACCGCTCCATACCGCCAATCCATAATTCTAAATCAGGATTGATAGGATTTTTGACAAACACAGGAATATCAACACCTTTAAGAGCATCAGCAATTTCTTGCATGCCAAAAGGATTTACTGTAGTTCTTGCACCAATCCAAATAATATCTATGCCTGCTTTCAAGGCTTGTTCAAGATGCGTTGCGTTTGCAATTTCTGTCGCAACAGGCTTTCCAACCGCTTTTCCAGCATTAGTTAACCAAGCTAATCCTTCTTCGCCTATGCCTTCAAAAGTGCCAGGACGAGTTCTTGGTTTCCAAATTCCTGCTCTTATAATAGAAACTTTAGGGTTTTTTGCAACGCCCAACACGGTTTCCATTACTTGTTCTTCGCTTTCTGCTGAGCATGGTCCAGAAATTATTACTGGTGCTTTAAGGTTAAATCCCCAATTTTCCATTGGGATTAAGTCCATTTCGATTTTCATTTTGTAAGTTTTGTAAGCTTTATAATAAATTCAATAGATATTTTTATGAAATTGTAGTCTTTTTATCAAAATTTAATTATACATTAATTGTTTATGATTTTAAAAAATCATAAAATTTACTCAATTATGTACATCTTTGTAAAAAAGGTAGCAAATATACTATTATTAAATTTGAATTTTATAATTTATTTTAAAAAATAAAAATATAAAAAATTAATATATCAATTTGACTAGATTTGTAAGTAAATTTTAAAAATTTAAAATTAATTTATTGCAAACACTCGAATTTTTAGGGGTTTTTTTTGGCTTAATTTGTGTTTATTTCAATATTAAGCAAAATATTTGGGGTTGGATTGCAGGTATTTTTAGTACAATTTGTTATGTTTTTGTGTTTTTTGAGTCCAAATTATATGCAGATTTGGTTTTGCAGTTGTTTTTTATTGTTTTGAGTTTGCATGGTATTTTGGCTTGGTTAAAAAAAGATGATTCAGGAAATTCTATTCCCGTCAGCCGAGCCTCAAAAAAAGAGATTATTTATTTTATAATTGGAATGCCATTTTTTTCAGGAGTTTTAGTAGGAATTTTAGATAAATATACGGATTCGGATGTGCCATTTTTAGATTCAATATCTACCATAATAAGTATTTATGCTCAAATTTGGTTAGCAAAAAAAAGAATAGAAAACTGGATTTTATGGATTATTGCTGATTTTATTTATATTTATTTATATTTTCAAAAAGATTTATTTTTAACTTTAATTTTATATTCAATTTTTACGGTTATGGCATTGTTTGGTTATCAAAAATGGTTAAATGATTTAAAAAAACAAGAAAATTAATCTGGATTTTTTTTATAAAAAATTAATGGAACAGCCCATTTAATTACAAAAGAACTCAAAAAACTTCGTTTTTTGAGTTCTTTTCCCATTGGATTCTGCGGTTTCGTAGCAGAAATTGATTAGGGGTGGGGCTTTGAAAGAAATATTTATATTTTACTTTTAAAATGTTGCTATGTGTGCTTTTCTATTCAACATATCGAATATAAATAAATAATCGTCTAAGAAAAAGATTTAATTACCAAATTCCTTTATTTATTTTAACCTAAAAAGTTGCATTTGTCGCTTGAATACTGCATTTATATTGATCCCATAATAGATTTTATTATTTTCTATATTTTTCCCTACCTATTCAAATTCCTTTCACCATAAACTTTTTGGAAAAAGTAATAAAAGTTTAGTCCTATTTTACTGCTAATTCTTTGTCTTCATCAAATTTTAAAATTTCTAAAACCATAACTTGACCAATAATTTTAGCTCCTTAACGAATAATAAATTGAGAACCAAAAGTAAGAAATTCGGAAATACTATCAAAATTTAGCGGTATCAATGTAACGGTATATTTTTCGCTAGGTTCGAGGGTACAATGGTTGATTAATTCAAATTTTACATCTGTATTTACTGCATTAGCAAAAGAATCATTTGGTCTATATCCAGACATAATACCTGTTATTCTGCCACCCTCACTAGTAGATAAAAGTCTTATTTTAGCAATAAATTTACTCATAAATATTTATTGATATTCAATAACTTGCTTTAAATGATACTCTAAATGTTCAACATAATCAATTATTAGGAACTCTAATGAAAGTAACTTATCTCCAACTTTAATTTGATTTTTTAAATTTTCTATTGGAATTCTATTTATTATTTCAATTAATTGCTTATTGTATATTTTCCAAAATGTAATAATTTGATTATAGTCAATTTGTTGATCAAAACTATATTCGTTCCATTTATCTTGATTATATACAATTTCAGGATTTTGTTCAAATTGACATCTTATAAATCTTTGATGATTATTTGTTGCACTATCAATCAAATGTCCAAGAATTTCTTTCTTACTCTAATTATTGGCATATTTTTTAACCCATATTGCAGTTATCTATCCAAAAAAGTTTGATTTTGAGCAATAGATTTGCTTTTGTGAAATTGCTGTGTACTACAAATGTGATAAATACTTCATATAA
>REAG01000193.1 GCA_004294265.1 Cytophagales bacterium
TTTGGTAAAATACAAACCGCTGCCCCAATGAATGCCAGAAAATGTACCCACAGTGGCTGGTCCTGAGCCAATCATGGTCGTAAAAAGTCCGTTTTCGTTGGTTGTTAGGGTTTTAGTTTCCGAATAAACCACCGTTCCAGTGGCAGAGCCTTGCAAAATACTTATTTTCAAACCCATATTTGCGTTAGTAATCAATGCACCTTGTGCATTTCGCACTACGGCTTGATAGCTAAACATATCGGGGGCTTGTGCCATAGCAAAAACCGAACTCCAAACCAAAACAACTGCTGCAATTTTAATTTTCATAAAGTAATTTTTAAATATTTTTACGAATATAAAGATAGGAAAATGATATTTCAAAAATAATTACCATTTTTATTTTATTAATTCCCAAAACAAAAAAGCATTCAATCAAAAACTAAAATCGTATAATATATTTTTTTCCATATCAATAATTCATAAATTTACATTTTACCCATATTAAATTATATTTTAGAAATAATATTTCATAAAGTTAATATATTGCACCAAAATACAATTTATGTTTAAATTCAAGTTTCGTTACAGTACAATTTTATTCTGTTTAAGTACAACATTATATGCACAAAAATTATACGAAGACTTCAAAAATCCGCCTTTAAGTGCCAAACCTCGTGCTTTATGGACTTGGGTGGATGGCAATTTCGATAAAGAAAGTATTACTTTTGAACTGAAAGAAGCCAAAGCCAAAGGCATGGGTGGTTTTGATATTTGGGATGTGAATCATGTGCAAGACGAAAAAAAAATTGTACCCAAAGGCAATGCATTTATGAACGAGGCATACACAGATGCTTTGGCACATGCCATCAATGAAGCCACAAAACTTGATTTAGAACTCGGTTTAATTGTTTCTAGCGGATGGAACGCAGGAGGAGCTTGGACCAAAGCAGAAAATGCCACAATGGGAATGTATCGAACCGAAATCATTGTTGATGACAAAACTAAAAGTCCTATTAAACTTCCATTCCCAAAATTGCCTTTAAAAATCGGAAAAAGTAAAAATCCTGATAGTCCTATTATCGAATTGGATAAAAACGGATTGCCAGTTTTTTATAAAGATGTAGCTGTTTTGGCTTACCCTATTTTTAAAGATTCGGTAATAAAAGATCTAAATATGGTTAAAGACATTTCAGCTTTTATGGATAAGTCTGGAAATCTAATCTGGAAAATCCCTAAAGGAAAATGGAAAATTGAACGTATGGTTTGTGCCAATACAGGACAACCTATGATTATGCACACACCTAATTCTAAAGGTCCAATGATAGATCATTTTAATCCAAAAGCTACCGAAATTCACATTCAATATTTTATTGATAAATTGTTGGCAAAACTTGGAACTTTCGATGGGAAATCCTTAAAATATTTATATTCAGATAGTTATGAAGTTACTGGAGAACTTTGGACTCCTTTAATGATAGAAGAATTTGAAAAACAATTTGGCTATTCGATGAAACCTTTTTTGCCAGTTTTTAAAGGGTTTACTATTATAGATAAAGAATCTTCTGAACGATTTTTGTATGATTTTCGTCAATTACTTTCAGATTTAATTATTTCTAGTCATTATAAAAAAGCAAAAGAAGTATGTAATAAATATGGTTTAGGTTATGTGGCAGAAGCTGCCGGTCCTGGTAAACCCTTACATAATTGTCCGTTTGAATCGTTAAAATCGTCTGGAGTTTTAACGCATCCAAGAGGCGAATTTTGGCATAACTCAAAAGAGAATATTGATACTAATATTGATATTTTACAAGTCATAAAAGGTGTTTCAAGTGCTTCTCATATTTATAATCAAAATATAGTTGATGCTGAGGCATTTACAAGTGCTTTTCTTTGGCAAGAAAGTTTGAATGAACTAAAACCAGATGCTGATAAAGCCTTTTGTGAAGGACTAAATCGTATAGTTTTTCATACATTTCCTCATGTGCCAAAATTGGTTGGAAAACCCGGTTATATTTATGGATTTGGTACGCAAATAAGTGTAACTCAACCATGGTGGCAAATGGCAAAACCGTTTATGGATTATTTAGGTAGATGCAGTGCAATGCTTCAGAAAGGTAATTTTGTGGGTGATGTGTTGTATTATTATGGAGATGAAGCACCCAATTTTGTGCCAAATAAAACCATTAATGTCTCACTAGGTTTTGGGTATGATTATGATGTTACTAATTCAGATGTAATTTTAAATAAACTTACTGTAAAAGATGGTAAGCTAATGCTTCCGCATGGGCAACAATATGCAGTTTTGGTTTTGCCAAATCTGGAAGAAATGAATATTGAGGTTTTAATAAAACTCGAAAAATTAATCGCTGATGGTGCTATTGTGATAGGTAAAAAACCTTCTAAATCAACTGGTTATAAAAATTATTTAGATAATGATAAAAAAATAGATGAATTGGCAGCAAAAATTTGGGGAAATATTGATGGTAAAACAATTTTGGAAAACAATTATGGAAAAGGTAAAATTATTTTTGGAAAGGATATAAAAACGGTTTTACAATCTTTAAATATAATCCAAGATTTTGATGCAGGCAATCAAAAAACATTAAATTCAGTTGATTATATTCATAGAAAAACCCAAAACGAAGAAATTTATTTTGTGTGTAATACCAAAAATATAGCTCAAAAATTAACTACAACTTATAGAGTAAATGGCAAAACTCCACAGCTTTGGAATCCATTAACAGGCGAAAAATCGGCAGTAGATTTTATCACAAACTCAAATTCTACTTCTTTAATATTAGATTTAGAAGCAAATGGTTCTGTTTTTGTGATTTTCTCAAATGAAAACGAATCAATTTCTAAAATAATACAAAACCCATTAGGTAAAATAGCCTATTCCGACACTTTAAAAAATGCTTGGAAATTGGATTTTCCAGCCAATTTAGGTGCACCAAAAACTGCAAATTATACAAAATTAACCGATTTGTCGATTTCGAGCGTTGATGGTATCAAGTTTTTTTCGGGAATTGTTAAATATGAAACAGAGTATGAATTTCCTAAAAACATAACCTTTGAAAATAAAAATATTTTTATAGATTTGGGAGATGTTGCCGTTGCAGCTTCTGTAACAATAAATGGACAAAATTTAGGTGTATTTTGGAAATACCCTTTTGTGATTGATACAAAAAATAGTTTAAAAACAGGTAAAAATACTATCCAAATTGAAGTTGCTAATCGTTGGACACACCGATTAATTGGCGATAGCCGTTTGCCTAAAGAAAAGCGAATTACGAACACAAATATTACCAAACTTCCAAATGGATGGATGTATTTATTTGAAAATTTACCGAATTCAGAATATGGTTTTTTGCCTTCTGGATTGATTGGACCCGTGAAAGTTCACTTTATCAATTTAAACTGATTATTTTTTTACATAAATAATTGATATTACCAAAGAAATTTTCATTTAAATATATAAATTTATGGAAAAGCCCAAATACGTATTTTAAATAAAAGAGCCCCTCCCTAACCCTCCCCAAGGGGAGGGAAACGTCCCGATAATGAAAAATCTTACGAATGTGGCGTTTACAATTATATTAATATATATATGGGCTTTTCTATAAATTTATTTAGTCGAAAAAAAATAGCATAATCTTACAAATGAAAATTCTAAGCACGGAAGCGGTATGTCCGATTAGGTAATAAAAAATCGAAAAACAAAATTATAAACTAAAAAAACATACAAATTGTACTATTTCAAGATTTCTATATCATTGAAAGTTATTTTAAAAGTTTTAATTTGAAAATAAAGATACTTTTAAGTGGATTTTAAGAACAAAAAAGGAATTTTATAGGGAAGCCTAGATTATTATTTATAATATCAACCAAGCTACTTAAAAAAATAGCTTTTTGTGAAATAAAACACTATTTTTGCATTTTATTTTAATAAACATTTATGAATTTCGTTTCTTCAGAAAATATTTCCAAAACGTATGCCGATAAGCCTTTATTTGAAAACTTAAACTTTGGTATCAACCAAGGTGAACGTATTGGTTTGATTGGCGTTAATGGTTGCGGCAAATCATCGTTGTTGAAAATTATTGCAAGTGCTGAAAAGCCTGATACTGGATTTGTTTCGGTTCGCAAAGGAATTACAGTTGGCTATTTGGGTCAAAATCCTGTTTTTGAGGAAGAAAAAACAGTTTATGACAATATTTTTTCCTCTTCAAATGCCGTTATTCATTTGGTAAAGCAATATGAAGGGCATTTGCATAAAGATCAAAATACGCCAAATTATCATGAAATTTTTCAAGATTTGATGGAAAAAATGACTGAAATGGATGCTTGGAATATGGAACAACAAGTGCAAGAAATCATTTCTCGATTGGGAATTGAGCATCTTTCGCATAAAATTGTAAGACAACTTTCAGGTGGGCAACGCAAACGAATTGCTATGGCAAAAGTTTTGATTGAACAACCTGATGTGCTAATTTTGGATGAGCCAACCAATCATTTGGATATGGAAACGGTAGAATGGCTAGAAAATTTGGTGGATAGTAAGTTTCAAACGGTTTTACTCGTTACGCATGATAGGTATTTTTTAGATAATCTTACAAATAAAATTGTTGAAATAGATAAAGGACAAGTCTATCGATATGATGGAAATTATGCGTATTATCTTGAAAAAAAATCAGAAAGAGAGGAAATTAAAGGTGCAGAAATAGACAAAGCTAAAAATTTGATGCGAAAAGAATTGGATTGGATTCGCAGACAACCAAAAGCTCGTGGAACAAAAGCCAAGTATAGAGTAGATGCTTTTGAAGATATAAAAGCGACTGCAACCCAAAAAACAGGTTCTGCACAGCTCGATTTACAAATTAAAACAACCAGACAAGGCGGAAAAATTGGCGAAATAAAGAAACTTTACAAATCATATCCTGATTTAAAGTTGATAGAAAATTTTAGTTACGTTTTCAAAAAAGGGGATAAAATTGGTATAATTGGTAAGAATGGAACAGGAAAATCAACATTTTTGAATTTACTGACAGGAGCTGATAAACCAGACAAAGGCGAAATTGACATTGGCGAAACGACTGCTTTTGGCTATTATAAGCAAGAAGATGGCTTTTTAGATGTCGAAAAAAGATTAATTGAAGTAGTAAAAGAAATTGCTGAATATATTGAATTAGCAAATGGACAAAAAATATCGGCATCTAGCTTTCTTACTATGTTTATGTTTGCACCTGCTGACCAATATAAATTTGTATCAAAATTAAGTGGTGGAGAGCGAAAGCGATTACAATTATTAAAAGTGCTTATCAAAAACCCTAATTTTTTGATTTTGGATGAGCCAACCAATGATTTAGATATTGGTACTTTAAATGTATTGGAAGAGTTTTTGGAAAATTTTGGCGGCACTTTAGTGATTGTTTCGCATGATAGATATTTTATGGATAGGCTTGTAAATCATCTTTTTGTGTTTGAAGGCGATGGTAAAGTAAGAGATTTTTCCGGAAATTATTCAGAATATAGAATAGCTTTAGAAAACGAAAAATTAAATTTGAAACAACCAGAAACTAAAGCCGAAAACAAGGAATTAGAGCCAAAATCGCCAAACGAATCAGTAAGTAATTCTAAAAAAATGTCGTTCAAAGAAAAGTTTGAATACGAAAATTTAGAAAAAGAACTAGCTGATTTAGAATTTAAAAAAGCGAATTTACTCGACAAAATGAATAGTGGCATTTCTAATCATGAAGAACTTTTAAAAATTTCGGATGAAATGAAAATAACGGTTGAAATGTTAGACGAAAAATCTTTGCGTTGGTTGGAATTAAGTGAAATGGTTTAGTAATATTTATCCTTAAAGATATAGGTTTATGCTTATCCCTTTTTTCTATATTTATATTGATTTATGAAGATTTTATCTTCGTAACGACCTAAAAATATTATCAAATAATATTTTGATTATAATTATTTGATTTCAAAAATTAAAATACTACTTATTTTTTTAACTTTTATCCATTTTACTAAACTAAATTTTGTTCCCAAATGAGAAGGTTTCTTTTATATTCGTCTTGTATTTTAGTAATAATAAGTGTGTTTGGTAAATATTTTTTACTTTTTTCTATTTCCAATTAAAACCTAAAACTTCTTATAGCAACTTTTATTCCTAACCATTCATGTTATAATTTTGATATTCAAAAGTTTTATCTACAAGGGAATCTAAAAATAATTTCAAAATTTCAAACTGTTTTTTATATTTCCAATAAGTTTGCACTTCTCTTACCCAAACATTAGGAGGCAAAGGGTTGGTTTTTGTTCTTTTTTGGTAATACGTTTTTAAAATTATATAGTTTTTTTTCGTTTACATAAAGTCTAGTAAATAATTACAAATTCATTGATAACTTTTCCCCTTTGGGGAAAAGAATGTGGTTTTCTAAAAATTTAATTGTAAATATTTATTTAACTCAATATAAAACAATAGGATTATAGAAAAGCTCATATAAGTATTTTAACTTAATTAATTAATTAGTAATAATTCATAAAATTATGACTTTATTATCTTTTTGGATTCTGCGGTTTCGTAGCATAAATTGGGTTAAAGGTGGGCATTTTTTTTAATATTTAAGTGGGCTTTTCTATTTGATTATTAATAATATTTTTTTTTCGCAAAACAAAAAGGAATTTGCGATATTTAATTTCTACATTTCTTAAATATTCCATTTTTCAAACATTTAGAATTGAAATAATTACGTACATTTGCATTTCTATAAATTAGCTTATAAATCAATATGTTTTCTTTCTTAGCCAAAATATTTGGTACCAAATCCGACCGTGATATAAAAACACTTCAACCTTTAATTGATGATGCCATTAAGGAATTTAATACACTTCAATCTATCTCAGACGATGATTTAAGAGCTGCCACAGCCGATTTAAAATCCAGAATTGCTGATTATTTGTCAGATATTGACATTGAAATGACAGCTTTAAAAACTAAAATAGACGAAGATTTTGAAATTTCTTTGGATGATAAAGAAGCCATTTTTACTAAAATTGATGCCCTCGAAAAGCAAAGAGATGTAGAACTCGAAAAGGTTTTGATGGAAATATTACCCCGTGCATTTGCGATTGTGAAAGAAACGGCACGCAGATTTACCGAAAATGGCAAATTGGAAGTTACAACTTCTGAAAAAGATACGTATTTTTTTAATTCCAAAAAAGGAAATGGAATCACCGTTGTTGGCTCAAAAACCACTTGGCACAACAAATGGCTGGTTGCTGGCAACGAAATAACCTGGAATATGGTGCATTACGATGTGCAATTAATTGGTGGAGCGGCTTTGCATCAAGGCAAGATTTCGGAAATGGCAACTGGCGAAGGAAAAACTTTGGTTTCTACTTTACCTGCCTTTTTGAATGCTTTGGCAGGTCGTGGCGTGCATATTGTTACGGTTAATGATTATTTGGCAAAACGAGATAGCGAATGGAATGCTCCACTTTTTGAGTTTCATGGCTTGGTTGTAGATTGCATAGATAAATATGAACCACATTCGGAAGGTCGCAAAAAAGCGTATTTGGCGGACATAACTTATGGCACAAATAATGAATTTGGCTTTGATTATTTGCGTGATAATATGGTGAGGCATCCTGAAGAAATTGTACAACGCAAGCATCATTATGCCATGGTGGATGAGGTCGATTCGGTGCTTGTGGATGATGCAAGAACGCCTTTGATTATCTCTGGACCTGTACCAAGAGGCGATAAGCAGCAGTTTTATCAGCTAAAACCAAGGGTTTCAAAATTGGTGGAAGCACAAAAAACAATGGTTCAAAATCTTTTAAATGAAGCCAAAAAGAAAATTGAAGCGGGAAATACAGACGAAAAAGATGGCGGATTAGCCCTTTTTAGAGCCCATCGTGGAATGCCAAAATATAAACCTTTGGTAAAATTTTTGAGTGAACAAGGCATAAAAGTTATTTTACAAAAAACCGAAAATTTTTATTTGCAAGATAATTCTAAAGAAATGCCAAAGGCAGATGAGCCTTTGTTTTTTACGATTGATGAAAAACACAATACCGTTGATTTAACAGACAAAGGTATTGAAGCAATCACTTCTGATAGTGAAGATAATCACTTTTTTGTGTTGCCTGATATTGGTGTAGAAATGCACAAAATTGAAAAGGATATTACGTTTTCATCTGAAGAAAAAGTAAGTAAAACCGAATCTTTGGTAAAAGAATATTCTGAAAAAGCCGAACGAATTCATACTGTAAATCAATTATTGAAAGCCTATACGAATTTTGAAAAAGATGTAGAATATATTATTGTTGACGGAAAAGTAAAAATTGTGGATGAAAACACAGGTCGTGTGATGGAGGGCAGACGTTATTCGGATGGTTTGCATCAAGCACTTGAAGCCAAAGAAAATGTAAAAGTTGAAGATGCTACCCAAACTTATGCTACCATTACATTGCAAAATTACTTTAGGATGTACCATAAATTAGGCGGAATGACAGGAACTGCAACTACAGAGGCGGCTGAATTATGGGAAATTTACAAGTTAGATGTAGTTACAATTCCAACGCATAGAATGGCAATTCGCAACGATATGGATGACAAAGTTTATAAAACTATGCGTGAAAAATTCAATGCCGTTGCCATCGAAATAGAAGAATTAAATAAGGCAGGAAGACCTGTTTTGGTGGGGACAACTTCAGTAGAAATTTCGGAACTTTTGAGCAGAATGTTGAACATGAAAAAAATCAAACATAATGTTTTGAATGCCAAACAGCATGCAAGAGAGGCGGAAATTGTAGCAAGTGCTGGACATCCTGGTGCGGTTACGATTGCAACCAATATGGCTGGTAGAGGAACGGATATAAAACTTACGCCAGAATCAAAGGCTGCGGGTGGATTAGCAATTATTGGTACAGAAAGGCATGAGTCGAGGCGCGTGGATAGGCAGTTACGCGGGCGTTCGGGCAGACAAGGTGACCCAGGTTCTTCTCAATTTTATTTGAGTTTGGAAGATAGCTTAATGCGTATGTTTGGCTCAGATAGAATTGCCAAATTGATGGATAGAATGGGCTTAGAAGAAGGCGAAGTGATTCAACATAGCATGATTACAAGTTCTGTTGAAAGAGCTCAAAAGAAAGTAGAAGAAAATAATTTTGGAATGCGAAAACGCCTTTTAGAATATGATGACGTGATGAATATGCAGCGAAAAGCCATTTATAGCAAACGTAAAAATGCTCTTTTTGGCGATAGATTAGCGATGGATATTGCAGATATGGTATATGATATGGCTTCTAGCACAGTTTCGGGAGCAAAAATTCAAAATAATTACGAAAACTTTAAATATAGTTTTATATCAACTTTTGGATTTAACCCTACTATTTCTGAATCAGAATTTTTGCAAAATAAAACCGATATTCTTACATCAAAAGTGTATGAAAATTGTATGTTAAATTATGGTTTAAAATCTAAAGACATTGGTAATAAATCACAATCCGTTTTTAATAGATTATTTATTACCGAAGGAAGCAAAATTGATAATGTAATTGTTCCGATTACAGACGGTAAAAAAGGAATAAACGTAGTAGTAAATCTTAAAAAAGCTTACGAAACTAAAGGTTTAGAATTGCCAAAACAAGTTGAAAAATATACTGTTCTTTCGTTTATAGACCAAGAATGGAAAGAACATTTAAGAGAAATGGATGATTTAAAACAGTCGGTTCAAAATGCCGTTTATGAACAAAAAGACCCACTTTTGATATATAAAGGCGAAGCTTATGGACTCTTTAACCGATTAATAGGTCGAATGAACCAAGATACTACTTCGTTTTTATTCAAATCTGATATTCAGCAAGATGATATGAGTACGGTGCAAAATAACCGTCCTCAACCGCCTCAGCCAAAGTTGAAAGAATCAAGAAATGAATTATTGGAAAGTTCAAACAATCATCAAAATGCTACAAATTCTAATTCTCAAAATAACCAAAATATAGAAAAAGAAAAAGCAATTCCTGTAAGATCTGAAAAAACGTATGGCAGAAACGATACCGTAAAAGTTCAATACACGGACGGAAGCATCAAAGAAGATAAATATAAAAAACTAGAAAACGATGTTTTAAATGGCAGATGTTTGGTTTTGAGTTAAGATAAGAATTAATATGAATTATTTTTAAATTTATTGAAATGAAACCGCCTAAAATACGAATTAAAGTTGAAGAATTTAGAGCCGTTAATCAAGCAGATTTGCTGATTAACGGCATTACTTTGGTGGCTGGCGAAAACGGATGTGGCAAAAGTTCAATTTCTAAATTATTGTATTTTTTATATAAAACTGTTGGGAATTATGATTTGTTAATAAAAAAAAGCCTTTTGACAGATTTGCAAAGTATTCTTAGTTTTTTTGATATTTTATACCAAGATTTCGTTAATATTAACGATGTCAATATCAAAAAAGAATTAAATAGAGAAAAAAGTGAACTCAGAAAAGGTTTATTTAGGTCTGAGAATCTAAAAGATGAACTTATAAATTGGTATAATACATTAAATAAAATTGAACACATTTATACCAATTCTTTATTAAAGCATCCAAATAATAAAAACTTAAATGATAAATTATTTAGATTAAAATTTATATTGAATGATATTTTAAAAACTGAAACTTTAAGTAATGATATTAGTAAGGATTTTATAAAAGTAAAGCAATTAATTGAATCAAAATTTAATCAAGTAATAGAAAAAATTGAAACAAGACCTACTTATGTTCTAATTGATGAATTAAAAGCCGTTTTTTCTGATAGAATCTTACCTTCAAAATTTGAAGTTTTAGAATATGATAGTTTAATTGTTGCCTTAGATAAACCTAATTTATCAATCCCTTATAGCATACAAAATGCGATTTATATTGATACTCCAATGTCAATTTCTGTTGAAATGAGCGATAATGCCCATTGGGAGGATTTGAATCAATTATTATTATCCAATAGAAATAATCAGAATAAATTAAGTAGCATTATTGGCAATGAAATTATATTTGGAGAAGTAGAATTAGAGGAAGGAATTTACGAAACCAGAGATTTAAAATTTAAAAGAAATGATGGTTCGGTTTTTAATTTATTAGATCTAGCAACTGGAATAAAAGCATTTTCAATTTTGCAATTATTACTTAAAAACGGCAAACTAAATGATAAAACTTTTTTAATTATTGATGAGCCAGAGTCAAATTTGCATCCGCAATGGATCATTGAATATGCTCGAATTATTGTGATGTTGCACAAAGAAATTGGTGTAAAGTTCTTTTTGGCAAGCCATAACCCTGATATGGTGAGTGCTATCAGATATATTTCTGAAAAAGAAGGCGTTTTAGAAAATGTTAATTTTTATTTAGCAGAAAAAAGTAGTAAAAATTTTAGTTATAATTATAAATTTTTAGATAAAGAAATTGATCCTATTTTTGACTCATTCAATATTGCTATCGACCGAATAAATAAATACGGAATATGATGCAATATTCAAAATTAGCTACTTTAAATCATGCAGTATCTGTTAAAAATCCTGCATGTGTAACGAATTTCAATGATTTGATAATAAAAGAGGGGTTTGAAGGTTCTGAAATAGTTTTTCAAAACGATGTAATTGTATTGGATATGGATTGTGTTGAATCAAAAAATGCAAATGCTGAAAAGGGAGACAATCTAAGTTCGATGGATTGTACATTTGCCATTGAAATTAATAAAATTAATGTAGAAATGTTAATGGTCGAGCCTCGTTTTAATTATAAGAATTTACAAAATTTAGATCGAAAAAAATTATTAGATAAAGTTAAAGGTTCGACAAAAGCTCTCGGAAATTCAGAAAAAATTAATGAAAAAAATGTTTTCATTTTCAATTCTTATTTGAAAGCACAAGCCAAAAGCAGATTTTCAAGGATGTTACCAAGAATACAAGATAATTACATTGCTATGGATATTTTTGATTTACATAATTTATACTTTTGAAATCAATATTTAAAAAATACTTTGATAATAAAAAAAATCACTATATTTATTATATGAAAACACTAGAATTTAAGGCTTACGATATTTTACAAAAATATAGTTTTAGCAAAGAAGATGCAGAAGCACTCATAGAATACATGAAAGAAGCTTCAAAAGAAGAAGTTGCAACTAAAAGCGACTTTCAGATTTTGAATAAACGTATGGATAATTTCGATAACGAACTAAAATTGATTCGTATGGAAGTAAAAAATGCTGTTTTGGAAGTAAAAACTTCTATTATTCAATGGATGGTTGGTTTATTAATCGGACAAATTGCGGTTATATTTACTATTTTAAAAATTACTGGTGTTTTTTAAGGGAACTTCTAAAAACCCTAATATTTTTAAAAACCCCACCCAAACCAATTTCTGCTACGAAACCGCAGAATCCAAGTGGGAGGGCTAAATCGGTATCGAGGTTTTTAGGAGCTCCCTTAAATAAAATTAATTAAATATTTTTTTGGAATAGCCCATGTACTTACATTTCAAAAGTAAATCATAAATATTTCTTTCAAAACTTCAATAATTATCTTTTCTCTAGGGCAAAAGAGGTCAAAAATTGTAGTTTTTTGTGTATTTGGTAATTAAATGGGCTGTTCCATATTTTTTTATTAAAATTTTATATCAAAAAAAAATTATATCATTACTTTAATGACAACCGAAAAAAGCAGTAATTATAGTGATTTAGAAAAAAAATCAAACACTGAAATTCTTCAGGATATAAATAATGAAGATAAAACGGTACCTTTGGCTATTGAAAAAAGATTGTTTCAAATTGAGAAATTAGTAACAATGGTGGTTTTTCAAATGAAAAAAGGTGGCAGACTTTTTTACATGGGTGCAGGCACAAGCGGTCGTTTGGGCGTTGTAGATGCATCTGAATGTCCGCCAACGTATGGCGTTCCTCAAGATTGGGTTGTTGGATTAATTGCAGGAGGTGATGTCGCTATCAGAAAAGCCGTTGAGGGAGCCGAAGATAGTAAGTTATTTGCTGTTGAAGATTTAAAAAAATATAATTTTAATGAGTATGATTTTTTAATTGGAATTGCTGCCTCAGGTCGAACTCCTTATGTAATTGGCGGTTTAGAATACGCCCATAGTTTGGGTGCAAAAACGGGTTGTGTCGTTTGTAATGAGGGTTCAGAAATTGCCAAAAAATGTCAATTCCCAATTGAAATTGTGGTCGGACCAGAGTATGTTACGGGTAGTACTCGTATGAAATCAGGAACTGCACAAAAATTAGTTTTAAATATGATTTCAACTGCAACAATGATTCAGTTAGGAAGAGTAAAAGGCAACAAAATGGTTGATATGCAACTTTCAAATGAAAAACTAGTGGATAGAGGCACTAAAATGATTATGCAAGAGTTGAATATTGATTATGAGAAAGCCCATTTATTACTCGTTAAACATGGAAGTGTAAGAAAAGCGGTGGAAAATAATGGTTAATGGTTAATGGTTAATGGTTAATTAAGAAATGTAGAGACGCCATGCATGGCGTCTCTACATTTCTTAATTCATAATTCATAATTCATAATTCATAATTCGTAATTCATATTTCATAATTTCTAATTCTTAAAATCAATTTTTTAAAAGAAACTTTTTTCACTTGCTTGAATCATTGAATTTTAGTAACTATTCAGCCCTAAATATAGCAATTAAATTAAGATTTTCCAAAATCGGTTTTCCGTTTTTGATAGAAGTATCAATTACAGACCTTAGGACGGCAA
>REAG01000092.1 GCA_004294265.1 Cytophagales bacterium
CTTACTGGACTCATTTAGATGTGGTAACAATAAAGTGTATTTCTCTGAAAGTAATGAATCTGATGCCATTTGTTTTTTTTACAAATGTACATATTATTTATATCAATTACTAAGGCATTCTGTTTCAAAATTTCTACCGTCTGCTAGTATTTTTAATCATTGTGTGATTAAAGTAATTTTAGATAAAAAATCTTATTGGTTTGATCCAACTATTACATTTCAAAGAGGTAAATTTGGATTTACCTATATGCCAAATTACTCTATTGGATTGATTTTAAAGAGTAATTCAACTAATTTAGAGCAAATCGAACAAAGTACTTATACTCGTTTAGAAACAGACTATTACTATGAAATACCAAATTTAATTGATTCAACTAGATTATTTATTGAAACACGATATTATGGATATGAGGCTGATTATATACGAAATTTTTTAAATAATACTTCAAAGCAAAATATAGATAAATATTATTTAGAAACGATATCTAATATTCATCCTGAAGTAAAAACTACTATTCCAACAAGGCATAGTGACGATGTAATTAAAAATGTTATTGTAATATATGAAAATTATTTAATTGGAAATTTTTGGTCACAATCAAATAAAACTGACACAAATCAATTTTCGTCCATATTCAAAGCAAAAAAAATCTCTGATGCCTTGTATTTACCACAATCAAAAATCAGAACTTTACCTCTTATGGTATACAGTTATCCGACTGTTTACAAAGAAAATATCCATATCAGTTTGCCTTTTAAAATTAATATTGATACTTCAACTTTTACTGACATAACGAAATATTTTAGTTTTTCTATGCAAGCTAAGCAACCAGATAAAACTAACATATCACTTATTTATAACTATTCAACATTGGCTAGTTTTGTAGAAATTAATGATTTTAAAAAACATGTTATTAGCGTTAATAATTTAAGTAATTATTTATTGTACAATGTATTTTTTACTAAAAACTCTGAAAATAGTAACTTAAATGAGGGTAGAATTGCAGCATGGGTTCTTTTGTTTTTTACAATAACTTTATTTATATTATTTATTTTAGCTTCTGTTTATGTAAATAAAAAGTATAATCCAACCAGTATTTATTTCGATCAAATTGCAGAGCCAATTCCATTTAAAATGTATTTGATTATTGTAACTACTTCAATAATAATATTTATTAAAATTATTAGTATAGTTATAATTTTTATGCAAAGTGACTTTTTGTACTTAAACTTATTTTCAAAAGAATCATTAAGTTTTAATCCTTCAAAGTATTTTTTATTACATTTTTCTTATATTTTAGATATATTTTTTATTGTACTTGGTGTTTTTTGTATTTATCAGTTTTATAAGAAGAGGTATAGTACATTATTCTATTTGAAATTGTATTTTTTGGCTTTACAAGCTTCAATAATTATTTTGTTTAGTACTTGCTTTGCTCTTGATATATTAGACTTAATTAGTGTTTTAAAGACAATTTCAATAACATTATTGATTTTTGTACCAATATTAATTTATATTTATACTTTCAATAACTATGAATCTGTTTTTATAAATTCATATAAACCCAAAAAAGCCAAACAGGAAGGTTTTTGAAAATGAAAATGAAGTAAGAAATAATTCTTATCTACTTGAAATCATTAATCTATAATATTGAAATTATTATTTTATTTATCTTAATGTTAATAACTAAAATTATTAATTTGATTAAAAAATTGTTCAAACCAAAGGATTAACTATTTTTGTAAAAAATACGAAATTGATTACATATATTTTATTATCCATTTTTTCGGTTTCATTATTAATTCAGTTGTATTATGTTTTATTTTATTTTACAAAGATTTTAAGAAAAGAACCAAAGCTAGATACTAACTCTCATAAGGCGGTTTCTGTCATTATTTGTGCACACAACGAGTCAGTTAATTTGAAAAAATTATTACCAATATTACTTTCTCAAAATTATCATAAATACGAAATTGTAGTTGTAAATGATCGTTCTTATGATGAAACAGAAGATTATTTAAAAGAGTTATTTGCAACTCATTCCGATAAAATTAAAATTGTAACAGTTGATGATATCCCATCTAAAATGGACCCCAAAAAATATGCACTTACATTGGGAATAAAAGCTGCAAAACATGATTACGTTTTGCTAACGGATGCCGATTGTGTGCCATATAACAATAATTGGATACTTCAAATGCAATCTCACATCCAAAATGATTCTTGCATTGTGTTGGGAGTTTCGCAGTATAAAAAAATTAAATCCTTACTAAATTCTTTCATAAGATTTGAAACTTTTATTACTGCAATTCAATACTTATCTTTTGCTATAAAAGGAAATCCTTATATGGGTGTAGGTAGAAATTTGATGTATCATAAATCAATTTTTTTTGATAACAAAGGCTTTCATCCGCACATGGATTTGACAGGCGGAGACGATGATTTATTCATCAATAAAGTAGCAAATAATACCAATACTTATGTTGCAATTAGTATTGAAAGTCAAACAATTTCTATACCAAAAGTTCATTTAAAGGAATGGGTTGTTCAAAAAACAAGGCATTTATCAGTTGGGAAACATTACTCAAAAGGTATTAAATTTTCGTTATTTTCAATTTATTTTTCAAATTTATTATTTATTTTTATTTCTCCTTTTTTAC
Organism: Cytophagales bacterium; assembly: GCA_004294265.1. GTDB lineage: Bacteria > Bacteroidota > Bacteroidia > Cytophagales > UBA9547 > REAG01. Next base: position 2,662 of record REAG01000092.1, read on the forward strand.
TATTTCAAATAGATTTCTTTTTATTTGTAGTATATGCCATTCTGTTTAGATGGATTTTAATTATGGTAATATTTGGATTAATAATAAAAAAATTAAGGTTTAATTTTGATGTTTGGATAGTTCCGTTTTTTGATATTTTGTATCCAATTTATCAAACAATTATCGGAATAAATGCTAGATTTACAAAAAAAGTAAAATGGAGATAGAAGGAAAAGAATTTTCGGACAAAGCAAAAAAAGATTTTTTATTGGTTGAAAGAGCCATTAATAACTCTGACCAAAAGGCTTATGCAGAATTAATGAAAAGATATAGAAAATCGGTTTTTCATTTGGTCTTAAAGATGGTACGTAATTCAGACGAGGCAGAAGACCTAACCATAGAAGCATTTGCAAAAGCATTTAAAGGATTAACCAAATTTAATCCTGAATTTACTTTTAGTACATGGTTATTTAGAATTGCAACAAATAATTGTATAGACCATATTCGGAAAAAAAGAATTCTTACTACAAGTTTGAATAACCCTCTGAAAGACAACGATGGAGATGAGATGACACTTGATGTGAGAGATTCTGCTCTAAACCCTGAAGATGCTAATATAAGAGAGCAAAAAATAGAACTAATGCGTGGAATTGTAACAAAATTACCCTCAAAATATCAAATTTTAATTAAAATGAGATATTTTCAAGAACTTTCCTACGAAGAAATTGCTAACAACTTAGGTTTTCCGCTCGGAACTGTAAAAGCTCAGCTGCATAGAGCCAAAGAGTTGCTGTATGATATGGTAAAAGATAAAAAAGATGTAA
>REAG01000127.1 GCA_004294265.1 Cytophagales bacterium
GTTAATTGTTAATTGTTAATTGTTAATTGTTAATTGTTAATTGTTAGTTATTAATTTTATCTTATCTTATTTAATTTTGAAGGGTCAATAGCCGATGGTTTTAACCAACGGAATTGTGAATTGTCTGTGAAGACGCAGACAATGGTTAAATTTAAAAATATTGTTAAAGTTGATAAAAGTAAATAAAAATTTAAAATCATGATATTACAAGTAATAACACAAAAAAAAGAAATGTTTAATATGCCTGTAACCTTACAAAAAAATTATTTAGGTAAACAAATACACTGCCTTTATTATATTGAAGAAGAGGCTAAATCGGTTACAATGTCTTTAAATACTCAAAAAAAGCCATCTGATTTTTTTGGTATTCTGACAAAAACAAAAAGCGAAGAATTCCAACAACAAATTGATAAAATTAGGGGAGAATGGAACCGAAATATTTAAAAGATTTTGCAAAAATAAAAGAACTGAAGCTTATCGACCCATACAATATAGATTTCATACCAACATATTAATCAATAAGAATAAATAATCATCTACCAAAATGAATACATTATTAAAAATTAAAACAATGAAAAAATTAGTTACAACATTTGCGATTGCCACTTTGTCTTATCTGTCAATGGCACAAAGTCCTAGTAAATTTAGCTATCAAGCTGTGGTGCGAAACTCGGCTGGCGAATTGATAGCGAAAAGTCCTGTGGGCGTAAAGATTAGTATTTTACAAGGCTCCGCCAACGGTTCGGTTGCCTATGCCGAAACGCACACGCCCACCACAAACGTAAACGGACTTTTTACGCTTTCGGTGGGAACAGGTGCGATAGTTAGTGGTACTTTTGCAGCCATTAATTGGGCAAACGGGCCTTATTTTTTAAAATCAGAAATAGATCCGAATGGTGGAAATTCTTACTCTGCAGTAAGTACAAGTCAACTTTTGAGTGTGCCTTATGCGCTACATTCGAGTAGCACTTCCAGTGTAGAGTGGGCAAATGTGCAAAATAAACCTGCATTTGGCACAGGCACTTTTTCGGGTTCGTATTTAGATTTGACAAATAAACCTGTAATCACAAACAACACATTTACAGGAAATTATACGGATTTAGCAAACAAACCTGCTTTATTTTCTGGCTCTTACAATGACTTGACAAATAAACCCGTAATCATAAACAACACATTTACAGGTTCTTACAATGATTTGACAAATAAACCCATTATACCAGCCTCGTTTAGCGGTAGTTATTTGGATTTAACCAATAAACCTACGATTACGACCTTCTCAGGAAATTATTTAGATTTGAGCAACAAACCAACTTTAGCTATTGTTGCCACCACAGGTTCTTATAATGATTTAATAAACAAACCATTAATCATAAACAATACATTTACAGGCAATTATAATGATTTGACCAATAAACCCGTAATTACAAACAGCACATTCTCAGGTTCATATACAGATTTGACGAACAAACCCATTATTCCAGCCTCATTTAGCGGTAGTTATTTGGATTTAGCTAATAAACCAACGATTACAACTTTCTCAGGAAATTATTTAGATTTGAGCAACAAACCTAGTTTAGCTATTGTTGCCACCACAGGTTCTTATAATGATTTGACAAACAAACCCATTATTCCAGCCTCGTTTAGTGGTAGCTATTTAGATTTAACGAACAAACCTACGATTACCACTTTTTCGGGAAACTATTTAGATTTGAGCAACAAACCCACTTTGGCAATAGTTGCGACTACGGGATCTTACAATGATTTGACAAATAAACCAATTATTCCTGCTTCATTTAGTGGAAGCTATTTGGATTTAACGAACAAACCTACCATTACTACTTTTTCTGGTAATTATTTAGATTTAACCAACAAACCTAGTTTAGCTATTGTTGCGACTACGGGATCTTACAATGATTTGACAAACAAACCCATTATACCAGCCTCGTTTAGCGGTAGTTATTTGGATTTAACGAATAAACCTACCATTACAACTTTCTCGGGCAATTATTTAGATTTGAGCAATAAACCAAGTTTAGCAATAGTTGCAACCACAGGTTCTTACAATGATTTGACAAACAAACCCATTATTCCTGCTTCGTTTAGCGGAAGTTATTTGGATTTATCTAATAAGCCAACGATTACGACTTTCTCGGGTAATTATTTAGATTTGAGTAACAAACCTAGTTTAGCTATTGTAGCCACCACGGGTTCTTACAATGATTTAACAAACAAACCCATTATTCCTGCTTCTTTTAGTGGTAGTTATTTGGATTTATCTAATAAGCCAACGATTACAACTTTCTCAGGCAACTATTTAGATTTGAGCAACAATCCTACTTTAGCAATAGTTGCTACCACAGGTTCTTACAATGATTTGACAAACAAACCAATTATTCCTGCTTCGTTTAGCGGAAGCTATTTAGATTTGACGAATAGACCAATCATTACGACTTTTTCAGGCAATTATTTGGACTTGACTAGCAAACCAACTTTTGCGATTGTAGCGACCACCGGCAGTTATAATGACTTAACGAACAGACCGATAATTCCAGCTTCATTTAGCGGAAGCTATTTAGACTTGACTAGCAGACCCACTTTTGTCATTGTTGCGACTACAGGTTCTTACAATGACCTAACGAACAGACCCGTTTTAAATACCCTTACTGGAGGTACTGGGATTACTATAAACGGAGCTAACCAAATTATTAACACCGCTCCCGATGTAAACATCACCCTGAAAGGCGTAAACGTGAGCATTAGTGGTACATACCCAGCATTTACAATCACAGGATTAGCTCCAACAATATATACAGGTGGATCAGGTATTAGCATTAGTGGTACAAACCAAATAAGCAATACACAACCCAATATTCCCATTACACTTACAGGAAGTGGATTAACAAGCATTACTGGTATTTACCCAAACTTTAACATAAATACTTCCAACTCATTGCCACAAACAACGGTTGCAGGAACTATGGCTTATTTTGATGGAAGTAATTGGGTGACGATAGAGCCAGGAAAATATGATCAAACTTTGAAATTTTGTTTTGGAGTACCTACATGGGTCAAGACATCTTGCTTAGAAATAGGAAAAAGATTTCAAGGTGGTGTAATTTATCAACTTATTCAGAGTTGGCAACCTGGTTATGATCCTAATGTTCCACATGGATACATATGTTCGCTTTACGATGTAAGTACATCACAAGAATGGAGCAATGTTAACTCAACAGAAATTGGACCTACTGCTCAAAGTAGCTCAGATGGTTTAAGTAATAGTATTGCAATAGTCTCACAAGTTGGACATACTTCAAGTGCTGCAAAATTGTGTTTAGATTTAGATTTCGAAGGATATAGTGATTGGTATTTACCATCAATGGGTGATGAATTTAATTTTTGTTCATATAAGAATATTATCAATAGTACATTAATTAGTATTCCGGGTGCATCTTTAATTATTTCAAATGTCAATTATAGTTCTAGTACAGAACTTAATTCATCACAATTTTTTAATAGAGAGCCTAATTTTTGTAATGGGAATATTGTTAATAAAATAGATTTACACTATGTAAGATGTATAAGAAAATTTTAACTCCACCTCCCCACCTAGCGCAAGCATTAGCCCCCCCACTATGCGTAGCGTTTACGCAGTGGCTCTATGTATTAGCAAATGAATTGTAGTTTCCAACTACATTTTAAAATTATCTGAACAATGATTAAAAAAAGCCCCCAATCACCGAAGGTGGCTTTTTTTAATCATTGTTTTTAATTAGAACACGCCAAAGATTTGTTGCAACATTCATAATTTGTAACTATTTTACCAATCCCAACAATTGTGCTATAAAAGTAATTGAATCTTTATTGAGAATAATCATGGTAGAAAGTAAGATAACGCTCCAAACCGTGATTTTTTTATCAAGTTTCTCAACTGCTAAAGCTACATCAACCTTTGATGCCAGTTCTTTGCTTAATTCATCTTTTATTTCTAATTTTTTTTGTAAGGCAATGTCTTTGGCAGATGAAAATACGGTATCGATAGAATTTTCTAGTAAGTCCACTAATTTAGATGCCTTTTCCTTTGTTAAATCCTTAAAAAGTTCGTCTCTGATTGAATTTGGTAGTTGATAAGATTGAGCCATTTTTTCGTTTTTGCAATTCCTATTATAAAAATAAATTAATTATTTATGATTACAAAAAAAAGATTTTAAAATTATTTGAAAGATGATTAAAACATTGCAATAAAAAAACATTTTTATTCAAAAATACCTACTATACGTAGCATTTACCAGGGAATTCGCACTTAAATTTTTTTAGTTATTATTAAGATAAATAATTTTAATTTATTACTAAAAAAATGCTTGCGAAGCAAGTCCCTTCCCTTTGATTCTGTGGTTTCGTAGCAGAAATTGGTTTGGGTGGGTTTTTTTAAAATAATATTGGGGTTTTTAGAGGTTCCCAATAGAAATACAAACGCAAATGTCGAATCTTTTAACTCTAAAATTAAACTATTTAGAGCTAATTTAAGAGGTGTAGTAGATACAGAGTTTTTCCTGTTTAGGTTACATAAGCTATTTGCATAATCCCCAATAAATACGAGTAAGCCATTTAAAACTACCCTATTATCAATCGAGCAATTCAAGCAAGAAAACTATTTTATTTTATATTTATCAATGTAATATTTTGATTTTTTATAATAAGAAGATGTTTGATTTACATTTTCAAAACTTAAAATTGATTGCTGGGCTTTACCTAAATAAACTTGACAAACACCTAATTTATACCAAAAATCATCATTAGAATTTATGGTATTTGTATCTATTTTTTGAAAATACTTTAAAGCAATGTCATATTTTTTTAAGTTGAAATTAAAATCAGCCCATTTTTCAATTATTTCATAATTAGAAGAATCTCGTTTTAAATATTTTTGATAATAGGTTGCTAACGAATCTTTATTTTTATTTATCTCGTAAATATTTAAAACGGTAAGAATTGCCGAAGTTTCTAATTTATTTTGCCGAATTATTTCTTTTAAAGTCTGCAAAGCCATTTTATTATTTTTGGTTTTAAAATATAAATCGGCTAATTTATATTTATTTTCGATAGCATTTGAATCAAAATCTATGGTTTTCACTAAATTTTCGAGGGCAGCTAATGTGTCATTTTTGTAAAGCAAATAATCAGTTTTTAGATTTAAAACAAGTTTATTTTTAGGATTTTTTTTCAAAATTCTAGCTGTAATTTCCTCTACTTGAATCCATTTTTTTGCTTTTTTATAAATTTCTATTGTATAAATAGCAAACTCATCATCTGGCAATTCGTTGATATTTATTTTTTGCAAAGCAAGCAAAGCGTTTTCATAATTACCTTTTTTATATAAACATTCGCTTAAAACCAAAAAATGTTTTTTTGAAGGCTGAGTAAGTTTTATGGATTCATTGATTTTAATTAAGGCTTTGTTTATTTCATTATTTTGAAGATAATATTTTGCTAAAATGTATTTAATTTCATCGTTGGAGGGTTTTTCAATTTCTTCTTTTTGTAAAAATGTGATTCTTTTACTTAATTCTTCTTCAAAATTAGTTGGAAGCGGAGGAAAGGCGGTTTGTTCTTTATTTTTACAATTAGTTAATAAAAAAATTAAACATATAAAGACGTAATTTTTCAAAACGTAAGAATTAAAATATTATGATTACAATAATACAAAAATTTAATTTAAGAAAGAATTTTTATCGGATGCGTAATCTTCTGCCAGGTTTTATATTTGTACGGGCAGAAATTCTATTCAGTTTTAATATTTGACGAATAGTTACGTTGTATTTATCAGCAATTTCTGAAACAGTATCACCTCTTCTTACTCGATGGAAAAAAACTTTTCGTGCCTGCCTAGTATAGCTAAAATGCGTAGGCATAAGTTCAAAAACTTTCATTTTGATAGTTTCGGCACGGAAATCAAAAATATATTCTGGGTTAAAAGCCAAACCTTGAAAGCGAATTTCAAAATGCAAATGCGGACCTGAGCTTCGTCCTGTGCTTCCGCCCCAACCTACCAAATCGCCTGCTCGTACCAATTCACCCATTTTTACGAGCTGCTGACTTAAATGTCCATAAATAGTTTCTAATCCATTGAAATGCCGAATGACAATGTAATTGCCATATCCGCCATAGTCATATTTGCAAATTCTTACTATTCCATCAAAAGCCGAAAACACACTATCGCCTGTATCGAGTTCTAAATCTACGCCATAATGCCATCTGTAACGCCTCGGACCAAAATCGTCTGTCAAATAAGTATCATGCACGGGTGCAGCCCAATATCTGCCTGCAGTACTATCATACAAAGCTATTTTGATAGTATCATTAAATTTTGAGGCATCGGCTCGGTAAGGATTAACGGATTTATTATCCCAAATAGAATAATATTCTGCTATTTTAACCCATGCACTGTCATTCTCGCTTAAATTTATCTCTTCATCTACCTCTACAATACTAAAATCTTCTGGATTTATATTATTGGTATCTGTTTCTTCTGTAATATTAAAATCTCGCCTTGTTGGATCAAAATAATATTCTACTTTTTTTTCTTTTATTATTTCCAATAGTCCATCCGCATCAAGCAAAGAAGTATCTGGCACGGCATAATTTATAGCAGGTGCTTTGATATTTAAAAAATCTTTGATGATACTTTTTTTATTTTTCTTGTCTTGTGCTATTCCTAAAAATTGAAATGTAAAAACAAAAAAGAAAATGAAAACTCTAAAATGCAAAATTTATATTTATATTAAAAAAACAATTTTTTGCAAATATAGTGCAATTTTTTAAAAAAACTATTAAAGTTTTGAAGCTGAAATTATACAAAAAAGGGTTGTAAGCAAAACTTACAACCCTTTTTTTAAGATGCTTCTTGATGCAACCATTGTTTTTTTAATGCAAGCTCCTCTTTGGTTTCACGTACATCAGGGTCGTCCACACAGCAATCAACCGGGCAAACTGCCGCACATTGTGGTTCTTCGTGAAATCCCGTACATTCGGTGCATTTGGTGGGCACTATATAATAAAGCTCGTTGGAAAGGGGCGTTAATTTTGTTTTGGCATCCATATTTGAGCCATCTTCAAGTTCGATTTGCGTTAATTTGGTTCCGCCAGCATACGTCCATTCCACACCGCCTTCGTAAATGGCAGTATTTGGGCACTCAGGTTCGCAAGCGCCACAATTGATACATTCATCTGTGATTATTATTGCCATTATTAATTTCTTTTTTAATGATAATACAAATTTAAGTACAATTATGTTTGAAAACTACTAAAAATTGGTTTTTTATTAATCCGAAAAAATATAAAATATAAAAAAAGTGCTAAACAAAAAAAGCACTCAAAATTGAGTGCTTTTTTTAGATTGAAATTAAAATTATTTCAATTCACATTTTCCGCCAGAAAGAGCAGAAAGCGAGCTCATTAATTTGCAAGCTTCCTCTCTTTCTGAAGAAGAACCTTTTGAAAAGTCATTGTTTGAAACTTCTTTACCTGCACTATCAGTACAAACACAATTTGTTTTTGAAGAGCAAGAAGCCAACACAGAAATAACAGCTACAGAAGCTATAAGAATTACTTTTTTCATTTTATATAAATTTAAATTGTTAAATGATATAGCAAAGGTATTATTAAATATGAATAAAAAAAATCATCGACAAACTAATTACTCAAAAAACTTACTAAAATAATTATTTATATTTATTCTAAATAAAAAATTTATACTTTTTCTAAAGCATCAAACGACATTTGAGCTATGTGATGAATGGCAGTAAAATCTACATTTTCTTTTCCATTTTTTAGGTCGTCTTCATAGTTTTTGCATGTATCGCCCAAAGTTTTTAATCCGCTCGACCAAGCTGCCCCTTTTATTTTATGAAACATTTTTTGAACATCCTCTTTTTTTCCATTTATTAATAAAGCCTCAGCTTCGTTAATAAATTCAGGAATATCTTTTTTTGCCATTGAAAAAATAACTTTATCTAAGTCGTTTTCAAGAGAAAGAGCTGTTTCTTTAATTTGATTGATAATTGTCCAATCTAACAAAGTGTCAAAAATAAGTTTTGAAAAAATAGTATTTTCTTTATAATCAGTTTCAAAAAACTTGCCAATCATTTCTTTTAAATGCTCTTGTTTAAGCGGTTTTGAGAGGCAATCAGCCATGCCAGCTTCTATATATTTTTCTTTATCGCCAATTAAGGAATTTGCTGTAACTGCCACAATAATTGGTTTTATTTTTCTGTTTTTATAAAATTCTAAAATCTCTTTGGTTGCCGTTACGCCATCTTTAACAGGCATAGAAATGTCCATTAATATTAAATCATAAAAAGTATGGGTTGCTTTTTCAAGGGCTTGCAAACCATCAAAAGCCAAATCAGCTTTTAAGCCCAAGTTTCTTAACATACTTAGGAGTAAAACTTGGTTCATTTCTGTATCTTCAGCTACTAAAATTTTAGCTTCTAAAGGGTTTTTAGATAATGTATAATTAACATTTTTAGTTTTTGTTTTACCTTGATTTTCGCTTTTTGCTTCAATATGAAATTGAACCGTTGTTCCTTTGCCAATCTTACTAAAAACTTCAATTTGTCCGTTTAAAGCGAAAATTATTTTTTGAGTAAGTGCCAATCCCAAACCAGTTCCACCTGAGTTACGACTATGCGTTTCCGAAATCTGTTTGAAAGGCAGAAAAATAGTTTTTAAATCCTCGTCTTCAATACCGATACCAGTATCTGTAATTTCAAAACACAATCTATAAAGCGAATTAGAAACCCTTACTTGTTTTATTATGATTGATATAGTGCCATTTTTAGTAAAAACCAAACTATTTGTTATAATCTCAACCAATGCTTGCTCTAATCTTACTTCATCCGAAATAAAGTTTTCTTCTTCCATTTCTTCTATTAATACAGAAATTTCAACTTTCGGATTTATTACTTTTTGTTTAGATTTTTCAACCGCACTTTTAATGGTTTCGTTAATATTAAAAGTTTTATAATTGAATTCAATTTTATGTGTATCTAATTGGATATAATCTAAAATGTTTTGTATCATTTTAGATAAATAATCACCATTTTTTTCAATATCATTTACATAATTTTGCTGCGTTTGATTTAAAATCGAACTTCTTAGCAAACTACTATTTCCAATAATTCCATGAATTGGCGTTCTTAGTTCATGACTTAGCATATTCAAAAATTCCGTTTTAGCTTTGTTTGCATTTTCGGTTTGTAATAAGGCTTTTTTTAATTCGTTTTCATGTTTAATTTGCTGACGCATATCGGTGCAAGTGCAACGTATTTTTGTAACTTCATTTTTCTCGTCATATAAAGTATAAGCATTTAACGAAAACGCCATTTCATACCCATTCTTGTGAACTGCGTTAAGTAATATATTTATAAACTTGCCAGAAATAATTGCCTTTTCAACAGCTTTAAGATACTCAGACTTTGAACTTTCTGCAACATAAAATTCAAATTTCGGGTTTTCATCTACTTCAGTTTGGGTATATCCAATCCAAAAAAGAGCCGTTTTATTTACTGAAGTTAGATTTCCATTTTTATCTAACGTAAAATAACCAATGGGAGCATTGTTGTACAAATCATATAAATCTTGGCTTTGACTTTGAAATAATTTATTTGTTTTTTCAGATTCAATTTTAGAGTTTTGAATTAGAGTTAGCGATTTTTTTAATTGTTCTTGAATGACTAAATTTTCGTTTTCTTTAATGCTTAATTCTATATTGCTTCTGCTCAATTCATGATTAATGTTACTTGAAATTTTAAGTGTTTTTTCAACTTCTTTATTTATATGAGTAAGTTCTTTGTTTTTTAATTCTAAATCTAAAAAGTTTTGATTTATTAACTTAAATAATGAATTAAAACCAAAAAAATAGTAAATATAGGTAATAATTAAAAATAATATTGTTGATATAAATATAACTTTAATGTAAATATTTAATTTAGATATTTCACTTAAATTAAAATCAGCTTTTTGAAAGTAACTAAAGCAAAAAAGGCATAAAGCAATTAAAAAAACAAATAAAATGATACAAAAACATTGAAAATATGTTTTATATTTAAGAAAAGAATTATGGGCAGAATTTATTTTTATCATATTGCAATCTAAAAAAAATACGTTTATTTATATAAAGAAAACGATAAAAATACATTTATATTCGATAAAAAAGAAAATAAATGAGATTAAAATAAAAATCAAATAAAATTACTACTTATAAGTTTCAAAAAGAAGTAAAATAAAAACTAAAAAGTAAGATAAAAATTAATTTTCCATCAGCCAAGCTTTAATAAAAACATCTAAATTGCCATCCATTACAGATTGCACATCGGAAGTTTCTACGCCAGTTCGAGCATCTTTTACTAATTTATAAGGATGCATTACGTAATTTCTGATTTGTGAACCCCATTCAATTTTCTTTTTTGTGCCTTCAATTTTGTCTCTTTCAGCATTTTGTTTATCCAATTCTAATTGATATAATTTGGATTTCAACATTTGCATTGCTAATTCTCGATTGGCATTTTGAGAACGCTCCACTTGGCAAACGACTACAATCCCCGAAGGTCGATGAGTTAATTGGACTTTTGTTTCAACTTTATTGACATTTTGTCCGCCAGCACCGCCTGATCGAGAGGTGTGAAAATCCAAATCAGCAGGATTAATTTCAATTTTAATCGTGTTATCTGCAACTGGATAAACAAAAATAGACGAAAAAGAGGTATGTCTGCGAGCATTAGAATCAAAAGGCGAAATGCGAACCAAACGATGAACTCCTATTTCGGCTTTTAAATAACCATAAGCAAAAGGTCCTGAAAACTCAATTGCACATGATTTTATACCTGCACCATCCCCATCTTGACGGTCTATTTCTCTAATTTTAAAGCCATTTCGTTCGCCATACATAATATACATACGCATCAGCATTTCCGACCAATCTTGACTTTCAGTGCCACCAGCACCTGAATTTATCTCCAAAACGGCTCCCATTTGGTCTTCGTCTGCGTTAAGCATGCGTTTGAGTTCCAAATTTTCAAGTAATATTTCTAATTTTTTTATTTCATTTAGGACTTCGTTTTCGGTAGCTTCTCCAGCTTCCAAAAACTCAATAAGAATTGAAATTTCAGCCTGTTGATTTAAAATTTGAGCAAAAGCATCTGTCCAAACTTTATGCGAACGAATGCCTTTCAAAATTTCTTCCGCCCTTTGCGGATTATCCCAAAAATCAAGTGCTGTAGTGTTCCGTTCCTGTTCTGTTATTAATTCAAGCTTAATATCGTAGTCAAAGATACCTCCCCAAAGCCTCTATGCGGCTATTCAGATTTTTTGTCTGATCTAAATTCATAATATTTTTTTGCAAATATGATTTTTTAAAAATCAGAAAACAATAAAATTAAATATGAATTTAAAAAAAATAAAATAACTTATTTAAAAATTTCATACATGATAATTCCTGTTGCCATTGCTACATTTAAAGATTCAGCTTTACCAATTTTAGGAATAGAAACTTGATGAGTACAGTAAGAAACTAGCTCTTTTGAAATACCATTTGCTTCGTTACCCATAAGTAAAACTCCATTTTTAAAATCAATTTTATTTGGATGCAAACCATTCATAAAAGCACCCATAATTGGAATTTCAATTTCAGATAAAAACTTATTCAAATCTACATATTCAACATTTACTCGTAAGAAAGAACCCATTGTGGCTGAAATAACTTTAGGGCTATATATATCTACTGTATTGGCTGAACAATAAATATTTTTGATGCCAAACCAATCCGCAGTACGAATAATTGTGCCTAAATTTCCAGGATCTTGAATGTAGTCTAAAGCCAAACTAATCCCTTCTTTTGGTAATTCAATTAAATTGTTTTTTTTAATTTTTAGTACAGCTAAAGCCGAAAAATTATTTTCAAGATTTGATATAGAAGCCATCTCGTTTTCAGATAAAATATCAATTTCAATTAGCTTTTTTAAAGATTGTAACTTTAGTTCTGGCACATATTTAGCGGTAGAATACAAGCTAACTACCTCATAATCAGACGTTAAACATTCAAACACACTTTTAAAACCTTCTAGAACAAATAAACCATTTTCATGCCGAAACTTTTTTATTTGCAAAGATTTAATAAATTTTATCGTGTTTTTTGAAATCATTGTATATTTATAGTTCTAAATAAATAACGAAACTGCGAAATAATCTAATCATAATTGCCATTATTATATTTTTTTTTAGTGCTTGTAGCAAAAAAATAATTCTTAAAGAAAATGAAAGACTTTTATATTTTCAGCGTTTGAGCGGATTAAAAACTACTCCAACCGATGAGTTAGATGTTTTTTATAAGCAAAGACCTAATAAAAAGGTGTTCGGATTGCCTATTTCACTTTTTTTTTACAGAGCAGGGCAAAGAAGATTTGATACAACAAAAGTATTGAACGCAATAAAAAAATTAGAATCAGAATTGACAGAAAACCAATCTTTGGCAAGCTCGGATAGTTTAGCATTATTAAAAAAAATAAAAAAAACACAAAAGAAAATTTCAAAACAAAAATTAAAACTTGAAAAAGGCAATTATTGGATGCGTGTTTTGGGTTCAAAACCTGTGATTTATGATTCCACGCTTTCAAAAAATACGTCCAAACAAATACATTTATATTTAAAATCAAAAGGTTTTTTTGATAATCAAGTAACCTTAAAATTAGATACCATCGGAAAATCAATCTTTTTATATTATAAAATAAAAGAAAATAAACAAACATTTATTACTGATTTCAACTACAAAATTGAAGATCAAGCACTCAAAAGAATCATAAATGAATATTTTGAAGACCAATTATTGCAAAAAAATCAACCTTATAATGAAGATTTAATCAATAAAGAAAGAGAAAGAATAGAAAAACTTTTTAAAAATAATGGCTATTATGATTTTACAAAAAAATATATTTCTTTTGAAATAGATACTACCACAAATAAATGTCAAATAACTTGCAATATTACTAATCTTGAAAATGGAAATCAACATATTATTTATTCTTTAGATAGTATTTATTTTAATATTGATGCTGACAAATCTAAAGATTATGATATTGATACAACATTATATAAAGATTTGTCAACATTTCAAACCATTTTTTACTACAAACCTAAAGTTTTAAGAAAAAAAATACAATTTAAAGCTTATACAAAATATAGTTTTGCAAACACACAACTTTCGCTACGGACTTTAAGCCAACTCGAAATGTTTAAATTTGTGAATATAACTTACAATAAAGATACAACTTTTAAAATTTTAACTCCCTATTTTTCAGCGACTTCCCTATCAAAGTATCAACTATCTGATGAACTCGGATTTACCGTAAGTCAGGGCGTGCCAGGTCCTTTTGGAAGTGTAACATTTACGAACAGAAACGCTTTGGGCGGATGTGAAATTTTTGATTTTAATGTGCGTGGTAGCATAGAAGGAGTAGCATCCGCAGCAAATCCAGGCAATGTTTTTAGAAGTTACGAACTTGGAATAACAGCTTCTCTGACTTTTCCAAGACTTTTATCGCTTGTAGATTTGAATCAAATATTCGTTAATAACAATCCTCGAACTCGTTTTTCTCTTGGTTATTCTTTTATTTTACGTCCTGAATATCAACGTGTAAATACCCGATTTGCTATGACTTATAATTTACAAAAAGGTAATTTTAAGTCATTTTCTTTATCATTAATTGATATAAATTATTTGCGTTCACGAAACATTAATAAAACTTTTCAAAGTTATTTAGATGAGCTCAACAACCAAGGAAATAATTTATTTAGAAGTTTTCAAAACTCGGTTGCAACCAATTTGAATTTTAGTTATACCTACAATACTTTTGAAATTGGTAAAAATAAAAAATCAATGTTTTTTAGAATTTATGCCGAACCGGGAGGCACCATTTTTAATGTTTTAAATCAAGCTCAAATCGAAAGTTTAAAAAATCAATTTAACTTACAAGCCGCTTTTATATATTGGAAATTAAATTTTGATATTCGTGGGTATATTCCAGTTACAAAAAAATCAATGTTCGCAACCCGTTTTCATATTGGAATAGCAAATCCTTACGGAGGCGACAAAGTTTTACCTTACGAAAAACATTTTTTTACTGGCGGAACAAACAGCAATCGGGCTTGGTTGCCACGTAGGTTAGGTCCAGGAAGTTTTGACGGTAATACAGATTATAAATTTGAACAACCAGGTTTGGTTTTGTTAGAAATGAACCAAGAATATAGATTTAAGGTTTTCAAATACTTAGATGGAGCTTTTTTTGTGGATGCAAGCAATGTTTGGAATTGGGACGATCCTGACAAAAGTAAAAATATTAAACCAAATTTTATTACTGAAATAGCCATAGGAAGTGGCATTGGAGCAAGGCTAGATTTTACATTTTTAGTAGTAAGACTTGATACAGGATTTAAAATTTATGATCCATCTCGCCCTTTAGAAAAGCGTTTTGTGGCAGCCGAAAAAATAAATCTACATGATGCTTTATGGAATATTGCTATTGGGTATCCGTTTTAATGATGCATTACTTTGAATATATTTTTAATTAATCTTACTTAAATTAAAAAACTTTAAAGTTTCTCCCGAAACCTCTAAATCATAAGAATAATTCCGAAGTGCTTCAAATAGCGTTTTTGCACTATTTTTCATTATTCTATCATGTGTTTCAATCATCAGGCATTTTGTAATCGAAAGCCATTCGTCAGGATTTGATTCCAAAATAATTTTTTCTGAACCTTCAATATCCATTTTTAAAATATCAATTTGTAATAAATTGTATTTTTTTATGATTTCAATAATAGAAAGACAATCAATACTTGCCATAGTTATTTCGGATTTTTTTTCCGAAACCGTAAATCCATCTGAATATTTAGTATTATTTTCAATAAAAATTGAAGCAGAATGAGACCAGACACCTTTATTTTCAAGAAAAACTGAGTTTAACTGATCCGTATTTTTTTCTAACATTTTAAAATTTTCAGTTTCCGGCTCTACACATATTATTGTTGCTTCTGGAAAAATTGACTTAAAATACAAAGTTGTCAATCCAATATTTGCTCCTAAATCCAAAATAATTTTTGCATTTTTTATATATTGAGTTGATTTATATTGTTCATCACAAAAAATTTGATTTAAAACAAAAAAATCAATTTTTCCTGTCCTTAAATAAACTTTAAACTTCTTATATTTAATACTAATAATAGTAAGAAATGGCAACTTAAAAGTAATATATAAATAAATAGAAGTGAATAAATCAAAAACGACAAGATGCTTTAAAAATCTTTTCATAAAGGTATTAAGAAATTAAAAATATTTTTTCAAATCTAACACAAATTTTTCGGCTCTATGAAAATTTGTATGATATTTGAGCGTATGCAAATACGCATTTTGAGCTTTCATCTTACATTCAAACGGGTTTTGAAGCATATATTCAAGTAAATCTTTATATTCCATTTCATTTTTTGCTACAAAAAAACAATCATTTGGAAATATATCATTTAATATTTTAGGATTATCAATCAACTGCGGAATTTTACATAATGCTAATTGATAAGTTCGTTCATTAAGTTCGCTTGCCCATTCTATTTGATTTTCGATATGTAAATTTATTCCAATCTTACTTGCCGAATAGGCTTTTAATTCTAAATCTTGGTCAAATTTGAAATCTTTACAAAATTGCCAACCTGGTCCGTATAAAACACCATTATGAAATTCAGAAAAAATAACTTTAAAATATTGAATATATCTTGCCCATTTATCTCGATTTGTAGAACCTATAAAAATGAAATCAAATATTTTTTTTGATACAACTGGATAATATTTGAGCGGATTTGCACCAAATTCCACTGAAATTAAGTCAAAGTTATTTTCAAAAATAGGAGCATATTCTTTTCTTGATTTACAGTAAGATTGTGAACGAAAAGTATAATAAAAATTAATGCCATTATTTTTTGCCTCTTCAACTCTTTTAGCCAAAGGTGTATTATAGCCATAAGCTTCAATATAGGCTGTAATTCCCCAAATAAGCTTATTTTTAATTCTATATTGATTTATAAAATCAATATTTATGGCATTAAAAATAGACTTAAAATCATCAGAAAGTAATATATTAGGTTTAAAATCAGTAATTATATTTTGAATATTTTGATTTACCAATACCAATTTGGTTTCAATTCCTATAAAACGCAAGGCTTCACAAAGATTAGAATACAAAGAAAATGCACCTGGCGAAACTTCAGGCAAAGGGCAAACAATAAGAATGCGTAGTTTTATAATTGAATTAGCATATTTATTCTTAAAATCAAAACAAAGTTGAATAACTTCTTGGGGAGGATTTTCGATTTTTTGGTTTTGTAGCTTTGCTTTTAATTTAGAATATGAATATAAGTTTTCAATCTTAAATTGATTTTGAAATTCCAAAAAAGCAATTTTAGGATGGGTATAAACTTTCAAAAAATGTAATAATTGCCAAATAATACTTTTAAATCTTAACATTAGATTAAAAAATAGTTTTAAAGAAAAACTTAATCTTAGATTGCATTTTCAAATGTTTAAAAACTGCAAGTTTTTGAATTTTTATAAACTCTGAAAATGTAAAGAAATCATAATTATTTAGAATTTTTCTTGTCAATAAAAGTAAATTTATCTTAAAAATTTTATCATTATTAGTTTTGTAAATCTTTTCGATTAAAACTATTTTTTCATAAGAATTAGAATTTTCAATATCAAAATCTATTATTTTACTTAAAAACAAAACATGATTTAAGTATAAATTTAAAGCCAAAAGCGATTGTTTTTGTCGTTTTATTTGACTAATTTGGTTGTTATGTAATCTATATTGTATTAAATATAAGGGAATATTTTCGCATATTCCTCCAAATTGTAAAATTTTAGACCATAAATTGGCATCTTCGGCTGGAATTTTACTTTCATCATATTTGAGTTTATACATTTCTAAAAATGATTTTCTAAGCATAATGCTAGGATGACAAAATGGATTTGCAAAAATCAAATACTTGTTAATTTCTTCGTGTCTGACTGGATAATTGATATTTTTGTTTGAATTTCCAAAGGTTTTTGCCCAAGAGCCACACAAGACTAAATCATTATTTTTAGAAAAAAGCTCAATTTGTTTTTCAAAACGAGAAATATCCGATATATCATCCGCATCCATTCTTGCAATAAAAGCACCTTTTGAAAGTTTTAGCCCCTCGTTTAAATGAAAAGGATATCCTTTATTGATTTCAGAATTTATTACTATTATTCGGTTATCTTTTTTAGAATAATATTCAATAATTTTCAAACTTCCATCAGTAGAGGCATCATTAAAAATCAAAAATTCAAAGTCTTTAAAAGTTTGATTTAATATAGATTCTATGGATTCTTTTAAATATTTTTCGGCATTAAAAACAGGCATTATTACCGAAATAACCATAAAATATTTTTTTTATTTAGACAACTCCAAATTTTGATAGGCTGAATTTATTTGAGCGTTTCCGTGATAATAATCTTGGTTTAATGGACCACCACCACGAACTTTTCCATTAGGTCCATGCACTTTTTCAACCAATTTATCTTTGCCGTAAATAAAATTTCCTCTGTCAAAATCGGCAGGAGTAATTTCTTCGTTAGTTAAGTAAATGGCTTGTTTTGGGCATGCTTCTTCGCATAAACCGCAATAAATGCATCTCAACATATTTATTTCATACACAGATGCATATTTTTCTTCTCTGTATAAATGCTTTTCATCGGGTTTTCTTTCTTCAGCCGTCATTGTAATTGCTTCGGCAGGGCAAGATAAAGCACATAATCCGCAGGCTGTGCAGCGCTCTCTTCCTTGTTCATCTTTTTTCAAAACGTGCAATCCTCTGTAAGTTTTTGAAAACATTTTTTTGATTTCAGGATACTTAATCGTTACTTTTTTCATAAAAAAGTGCTTGATTGTAACCGTCATACCTTTTAAAATGGCAGGCAAATAAATGCGTTCCGAAAAGGTCATGCTTTTATCTGTAACTTGCTTTGATCTGTTGCTTAATGATTGCATTTTATTAAAATTTTATTATTTTTAACTAAATAATTTTTTTTGATATTTACACAAGATTTAAAATCGATTTTACTTAATTTTAATTTTACATATTTGATTTTCTTATCTTTACTAGAAAAGTAAGAAGAAACCAAGTTCCCCAAATTAATAAAAATAATAATCCGGAATATTGTACAAATGCTCGAATAGTTATCATTTTTAATAATTCTATTTATAAATTTACATATTCGATTTCTTGACTTTTATCAAAAAAGTAATAAAAAACCAAGAACCCCAAATTAACAAAAATAATACTCCAAAATATTGAGTAAAAGTTTTAAGTGTTATCATTGTAATCATCGTTAAGCAAATTGTTTAAATTTTTATCAATACTATCCTTGAAGCTAAAGCAAAAACTACCAAGAATAAAGATTAGCATTGTAATTATAATCAAAATAAATAAATGTATCTCAATTCCACCGAAATTATCTTTCATTAAAAGAGTACCCAAAATCCCCAATAATAACAATAATGCACTGAAAAACAGCTTCAATAACTCAGTATCAGTTTTAATTTTTTCTTTGTAATAATCAACTTTCATTTTTATCCCACAAACATTATCACAATTCCTGTGAAAATAATGTTAATAATTGCCAATGGAATTAATACTTGCCATCCTAATTTCATTAATTGATCGTATCGGAAACGAGGAATTGTCCAACGCACCCACATAAATAAGAATATGAAAAAGAATATTTTGGCAAATAAAAATACAATTCCTAAAATACTTATCATGTTTTGGGACATTCCAAAATCGTTCATAAAAGGAAATGTGTAGCCACCAAAATATAAAGTTGCAATAATAGCTGAAGAAATGAACATATTTATGTATTCTGCAAATAGGAAAAATCCTAATTTCATAGATGAATATTCGGTGTGATAGCCACCCACAAGCTCGGTTTCACATTCTGGCAAATCAAATGGAGCTCGATTAGTTTCGGCAAAAGCACAAATTAAGAAAATCAAAAATCCTAAAGGTTGGCAAACCACCATCCACAAATGATTGCCCTGCCAAACCGCCATATCGCTGAGGGATAGAGAACCTGTAAGCATCACAACGGCAATTATTGAAAGTCCCATGGCAATTTCGTAACTTATATTTTGAGATGCTGCACGAATAGCACCAAGCAAAGCAAACTTGTTATTAGAAGCCCAACCTCCAATCATCATGCCATAAACTCCCATCGATACAACGCCAAAAACATACAAAATACCTATATTAATATCGGCAACTTGCAAACTAACCTTAGTATCAAAAACGGTAATAAAAGTACCCCATGGAATAACTGCACTTGTCATACATGCCGTAAGCATGGCTAAAGATGGACCTAAAATAAACAAAAAAGTATTGGCTTGAGTAGGAATAATCTCTTCTTTAAAAAACAATTTTCCTCCATCTGCCAAAGGCTGAAACATTCCCCATGGTCCCGCACGGTCTGGTCCAATTCTATCTTGAAAAAAGGAGGCAAATTTCCGTTCTGCGTAGGTGCTATACATAGCAATTAACAAACTAACGCTAAAAATAAGGGCAATAAGAGTAAATTTTACAAGTATTTCAGCTAATTCCATCTATTTTTCAATCAATTTTATGTAAATTAAAGTTTTTAATATTTCTAAACTCAACTTTTCGTTGTAAAGTTGGTAAAACTTAAACTAATTAACAAATTTTTTATGTAATCAAAACTTAATTTTTTTATAAAAAGTAATTAATAAATAAAATTTATGATGATTTAAAAAAAACATTAAGTAAGATAATATATAAAATAAAAAATTTTAATATTCAATTTTTTCAACTTTTAAAGTGTTTTTATCAACTGATTTTATTTTAAAAGAATAAGCTTTTTTAAATTCTTCGGATTCTGGAATTGGATTGGCAACAAAATGAATAAAACTTACGTCCAGAGTTTTTTCAGACTTTGAATAAATCCATTTTCCTGTATCGGATTGAACCTGCAATTTTCGTTTGATAGATTGGTCAATAAATTTACCTGATTCCAAAATCGTGAAACTTTCACGAGGATTTGAGTTTGAAATTATTAAATCTTTGGTTTTAAATATCAAAATTTTATCATCTTTGTCGTCTTTATTGGCGTATATCCAAGTATTAAAAAGTGATTTTGGCGCTTTTGAACTTACTTGAAGTACAAAAATAGGTGCTTCCAAATCTGTAAGAACAAGTCGCCTAGATTTACAATCTAAAAAAAATATTGATAGAAAAACAAAAATACTTACTTTTAAAATCATAATTTAAAGATTTTATTTTGAACATAATATATATACGCAATGGACAACAAAGAGATAGCTAATTTAATAAAAAAATGTGGAAAACTTTTAGAATTACATGATGAAAACGTATTTAAAGTTCGTTCTTTCCAAAATGCAGCTTTTATAATCAATAAATTATCGAATCCTTTAAAAAATCTTTCTGAAAATCAAATTGCAGAAGTTCAAGGTATTGAAAAAAGTTTGGCTTCAAAAATAATAGAAATAATTCAAAAAAACACATTTCAAGATTATGAAAATTTAATTTCAAAAACACCAAAAGGCGTAATAGAAATGCTTACAATTACAGGTTTAGGTCCAAAAAAAGTAAGAACTATATGGAAAGATGAACAAATTGAAACTATTGAAAACTTAAAAATTGCCTGCCATAATAATCAATTAATTACCGTTAAAGGTATTGGAGAATCACTTCAAATGGATATTTTGGAGTTTTTGGAGTTTAAAGAAAAATCTAAAGGAAAATATTTTTATGCTGACTTAGAATTGATTGCTTTTGAATTAGAAAATAAATTAAAATTACTTTTTGGAAACGATTTTGTAAGTATTTCAGGTGAAATACGCAGAAAAATGGAAGTTGTAGAAACTATTCAGTTTTTGATTTCTACCGACAAAATTGCTGAAACGGAAATAGTACTAAATTCGATTGAAAGTATAATCAAAAATTGTACTATTTCTAGTCCTTATATTTGGCGAGGAAATATAAATAACACAGACATTAAAGTAGAAATACGTTTTTCAAAATCCGAAAATTTTGGTAATAATTTATATCTATTATCATGTTCAAATACTCATTTAGAATTAGAAAATTCGGATAATATAAGTTTAAAATCTATTTTAAAAAATCAAAATTTTTTAAATGAAAATGAAATATTTTCTTATTTGAAAACGCCATTTTTAGTGCCAGAAATCAGAGAAGGAACAACAGAAATAAATTTTTTTAAAAATAAAAATAATTTTAATTTAATTGATAATCAACATATTAAAGGTTGTTTGCATAACCATTCATTGTTTAGTGATGGCGAAAACACAGTTGAAGAAATGGCGAACGCTTGTATAAATTTAGGACTTCAATATTTTGGTATTTCAGACCATTCTCAAACGGCTAATTATGCTGGTGGTTTAAAGCCTGAAAAAGTGTTGGAACAACACAAAGAAATAGATGATTTAAACAAAAAATATGGTAATAGTTTTAAAATATTTAAAGGAATTGAATCTGATATTTTAGCTGATGGCTCATTAGATTATTCCGATGAAATTCTTCAAAGTTTTGATTTTATTGTGGCTTCAATTCACGCTAATTTGCGGATGGATTTGCACAAAGCTACCGAAAGATTAGTTAAGGCGATTGAAAATCCTTACACCACAATTTTAGGGCATCCAACTGGTAGATTATTACTTCGTAGAAAAGGTTATCCTATTGATTATCAAAGAGTTATAGATGCTTGTGCTATGCACGGAGTTGTGATAGAACTAAACGCAAACCCTTGGCGTTTGGATTTAGATTGGCGTTTTATTGATTATGCCACCAATAAAGGCGTTATGATAAGTATAAACCCGGATGCTCATGAAATTTCGGGTTTGCAAGACATGAGATATGGTGTAAATGTGGCTCGAAAAGGCGGTTTATCACCTGAAATGTGTTTTAATACTAAAAATTTAGAGCAAATATCTGATTATTTTAAAACTCGAAAACCAAGATAAATTATTATTAAATTTGAAACTTAATTTCATAATTTATATCAATAAAATTACTGAAATTTTGAAATCATAAAAATTAATAAATTTATATTTTAATTAAAAATACATTATTTATATTTGCAGTCTTTTTTATTAAATTTTAAAAATAATGGCGGTAGATATTTTGTTGGGATTGCAGTGGGGAGATGAAGGAAAAGGTAAGATTGTGGACGTAATAGCTCCAAAGTATGACGTAGTGGCTCGTTTTCAAGGCGGACCAAATGCGGGTCATACACTCGAATTTAATGGCAATAAACACGTTTTACACCAAATTCCATCAGGTATTTTTCATTCATCTATAAAAAATGTTATTGGAAATGGCGTTGTTTTAGATCCTATTATATTTAGAAAAGAAATTGATGCTCTTCAAAAATACAATATCAATTTCAGCCAAAATTTATTTATTTCTAAAAAAGCTCAACTTATTATTCCATCGCATCGAATGCTTGATTTGGCATCTGAAAAAAATAAAGGCGAAGGTAAAATTGGTTCTACTTTGAAAGGAATTTCGCCAACTTATCAAGATAAAGTGGCTCGACAAGGATTAAGAGTGGGAGATATTTTAGATAAAAATTTTAAAACTTATTACAAAACACTTTTTGAAATTCATAAATCAAAATTAGATTTCTTTAAATTTGATATTAAAAAAGATTTAACAGGAATTGTAGATTTCAAAAAATATGATTACGATTTTATAAAACTTGAAGCTGTTTTTTTTGAAGCTATTGAGTTCCTAAAAACCTTTAATTTGGTTGATAGTGAATATTTAATTAATGAAGAGTTGTCAAACGGAAAATCCGTTTTGGCTGAAGGTGCTCAAGGCTCTTTATTAGATATAGATTTCGGATCTTATCCTTTCGTAACTTCTTCCAATACAACTGCCGCAGGCGTTTGTTCGGGTTTGGGCGTTGCTCCTTCAAAAGTGAAGGAAGTTTTTGGAATTTTCAAAGCCTACTGCACAAGAGTAGGAAGCGGACCATTTCCAACTGAATTAAACGATACAACTGGCGATAAAATCAGAGAAATTGGTCGTGAATTTGGCTCAACTACAGGTCGCCCACGCAGATGCGGTTGGTTAGATTTGCCAACTTTAAAATATTCGTCCATGCTCAATGGAGTAACGCATTTATTGATGATGAAAGCCGATATTTTAAACGATTTTGAAGAAATAAAAGTATGTATTGGCTATAAATTACTAGATGGAACTTTATCGGATAAATTGCCTTACGATATGGTAAAAGAAACAGTAGAACCCATTTATAAAGCTTTCAAAGGTTGGAATTGCGATTTAGAACCCTTCAAAACTTTTGATGTTTTGCCAAAGGAAATGAAAGATTATTTAGCATTTATAGAAGCTGAAATGAAAATACCTGTTTCGGTAGTTTCGATTGGTCCTGACAGAACGCAAACGATTTCTAAATTATAGTTATTTTATATTTTTTAGTAATAAATTTATTAAAAAATAATCTTGTATGTTAATTTTAATTAATAGTTATAAAAAAAGTATTTTCCATAACTATTAATTAAATAAATGGTAAAATTTCAAGAACACGTATTTTATATTCCAATAAATTTTTTTAAATTTTTAATTCAAGATATATTTGACTTTCAAATAGGAATATGCCCATCAATTCTTTTCCTCAAGCCAAATTTTTAGACCATATCTTGAAAGTTAAAAAGCTAGAAACGCATTTTGAATCTGAAAATGGCGTTGTAAAAGCCGTTAATGATGTTAGTTTTAAGTTACGAAAAGGCGAAACTATTGGAATTGTGGGCGAATCGGGTTCAGGAAAATCAGTTACCTCACTTTCTATTTTAAAATTATTGGCTTCTAATGGGCATATTGCTAGCGGAGAAATTATTTTTAATTCTAATTCTGAGGGTCCCATAAACTTGGTTGATGCTTCTGAAAATCAAATGCAAAAGTTGCGTGGAAACGAAATTTCGATGATTTTTCAAGAACCCATGACTTCGCTCAACCCCGTTTATACTTGTGGAAATCAAGTAATGGAAAGTATTATTTTGCATCAAAAAATATCTAAAACTGAAGCAAAAAAACGCACTTTGGAGCTTTTTCAAAAAGTAGAGTTGCCAAGACCTGAATCCATTTTTGATAGTTATCCGCATCAAATTTCGGGCGGTCAAAAGCAGCGTGTGATGATTGCAATGGCAATTTGTTGTCATCCTGCCATTTTAATTGCAGATGAACCCACAACGGCACTTGACGTAACAGTTCAAGCCACAATTTTAGATTTAATGCGCAATTTGAGGGATGAAAACGACACTTCAATTATTTTTATAACGCATGATTTAGGAGTAATTGCTGAAATTGCAGATCGAATTATCATTATGTACCAAGGCAAAATTGTGGAACAAGGTACGGTATGGAATATTTTTACAAACCCAAAACACCCCTACACCAAAGGTTTATTGGCTTGCCGACCAAAAGCGGATTTGAAATTAAGAAAATTACCAACCATTTCAGACTTTGTAGAATTTGATAATCTTGGGAATGCCATAGAAAAAAAATCTAAACTTTTTGACTCTGTGGATGAAGCAATTTTAAAAAATATCATCTCCGAAGAAGAATATAAAATTAGAGAAAATATTATAGTAAATGCTAAACCAATTTTAAAAGTCGAGAATTTATGCACCTATTTTCCAATCAAAAAAGGGTTTTTTCAAAAATCTACTGAATTTGTAAAAGCAGTTGATGACGTTTCTTTTACTGTAAACGAAGGAGAAACTTTGGGATTAGTGGGCGAATCTGGCTGCGGAAAAACTACTTTGGGAAGAACTATTTTGAGATTAGAAGAACCCAGTTCAGGTAAAATCATCTTTGATGGAAAAAATATAACTGAACTTTCTCAAAAAGAACTTCAAGTATTAAGAAAAGATATGCAAATTATCTTTCAAGACCCTTACTCATCTTTAAATCCACGAATTCCGATCGGAGAAGCCATTTTAGAACCTATGCGGGTGCATAAAATATTTGAAAACGACCAAATGAAAAAAAAATTCTTATTTGAACTTTTGGACACAGTAGGGTTAAAAACTACGCATTATAATAGATATCCACATGAATTTTCAGGCGGACAACGCCAAAGAATTTGTATTGCACGCGCCCTCGCTTTGCAACCCAAATTTATTGTTTGCGATGAGTCCGTTTCGGCATTAGACGTTTCTGTGCAAGCACAAGTGCTAAATTTACTCAATCAATTAAAAGAAACCTTTAAATTTACCTGTATTTTTATTTCTCATGATTTGTCTGTGGTTCGATTTATGGCAGATAGAGTAATAATTATGAACAAAGGGAAAATTATAGAACAAGGATTTGCCGATGAAGTTTACACAAATCCAAAATCGGAATATACTAAAAAATTAATAGATTCAATTCCTAAAGGCGAAGTAGAGGACGTTAAAACCAGAAAATTATTAAGAAAGCACGAAGAAGAATTATAGAATTATAAAAATCTTACTTTCTTAAATAAAAGTTTTCGAGATTTTCTTTAATTTTTGTATTCATTCTTATGTCCTTAGAAAAACTGCCGACTTGAATTTCAAATTCAGATAGCCAACCTATTTATGTTATATATAATTAATTTATGTGAATTTCCTGAACTCAATTTAAATTCAATTTTTTAAGATCAACTTCATATTGGGGTGCAAATTCAGAAGAATTCATATAATTTATAATCGATTGATACAATTGAGCGGCTTCTGGCTTATCCATAATATTAAGTAGTTGCGACATACAAACCAACAATTTGCCTTGCCCTACTTTAAATTCAAATATCAAACCCAACTTATGATTTCTTTCCAAATTATCTATTACTTGTACTATTGGGAAATAATTAGGAGATGTTTGATCAATAATAAGTGAATTGCTTGCCTTGATGATAGAAAACCACTGCCAGTTGGTATGAAAATCAGTAGGGAAATCTCTAAAGATTGGGTGAGTAGGATTTGTTAATATACCCATCGTGCCAGGTGAGACTGGTTTTTTCTGCCATTCACTTATCCCTTTAAACATACCATAGTTCCAAAAATCAGGATTGAAAAGCCCCTTGTAGCTATTGTTTTTTACATCTTCGTCTTGCGGAAATAATAAAACACTGGCACCATTGTTTAATTGCGAAAGTACTTGACTGTTTAATTTTTTGGCAATAATTATATTATTGGCAAGCTCTATTTTCGCACTAGTAGGATATACCCAGATTGGATAAGAATTTTTGTATTCAGTACCTTTGATGGAGATATTTACACTCAATTTTTCGGCTTTGGAAATAGCAGAAAGGTCTATAACAATATTTCTTGCATCAAATAATCCTCCATTTTTAATTTCAATATTAGGCTGAGCATTCTGCATGAGAATACTGCCATCTTGTTTTCTAACTTCCCATTGCAAATCGTTGCTGATAGATTTGTTGGAATAATTTGCGACTACAATTTTGGCTTCTACTTTTTCCTTATTGGTATAGCAGAACTTTGGAAATTCGAGCAACAGCACAATATCGTTGCACGATTGCTTCCAAATCTCGGGTGTTACTACATTTTTACTATCCATAAATGCATCTAATACGCCCACTAATGCCGTACCTTGACCAGAATAATCTTGTAAATCGAGTAATTGAAACCCTGCCATTCCTTTTGTTCTAAAAGCAGCTTCCATTTCGGCTTTGTAACAAATAGCTGCCCAAGTTCCTGATGCTTTACTGAAAGCACTATCTAAATGAAGCATGCTCGCTTTGGCAAGACGACCACGAAATACTTCTAGGTTACGAGCTCGCAATACTCCAGTATATTTTTTTATTTCTCTATAATTGGGATAAACCTGATACTGCCCTATCTCATGACTAACAAGCGGAACTTTGATTTGAGAAATTGGATAATTAAAATTCCGAACAGATGAAGGTGTTTGTGTATTAATTATGCCACCATCTTTGGAGTCAGAAAAGCAATGTACAAGCCTCACATGAGATAAAATACTATCATTTGGATAGGGAGTATGAACAGTTACATGAAAATCAGATTTGGCAGAAGGACCATAAGAACCTAAACCATTATTAGAACCCATGGAATATAATGGTCGTGGGTCATATTCCTTAAATGTTTTGATATTTTTATCAATTAATTGAATATCTGTCCATAATTCATTGCCATGTGCAAACATTACAAATGATGGGTGATTGGCATACGATTTTAACATGGCAATACCTTCATCTTTCAAACTACTTGCCAATATAGTATCTAGCGTATTCCACAATGGGAGCTCTACTTGAAGATACATTCCAACTTGGTCTGCTGCGGTAAATGCCGCTTCTGGTGGGCAATAGGTATGAAAACGATAGTGATTGATTCCATATGATTTTGCAATTTTATACACTCTTAACCAATCCTCAACATTTGTCGGAGCAAACCCGGTTAATGGAAAAATAGAACCATCATGCTTTCCCCTCAAAAAAACTGTCTGACCATTGACTTTGAATTGGGTTCCTTCTGTTGAAAATTTTCTCATTCCAAAATTTATTTCTTTAGAATCTTTGAAATTTTCGTTAGAAATAATGGCAGCTAAGCGATAGATTGGCTGTTCGTACTCGTTCCACAAACTGCAATTATTTTCAAAAAGATAGGCAAGCTTAACTTTGCTATTAAATGTATTATCAAACTTTTGAGATTTCAATTCGATTGTTTTTCCGTTGATTGACAATTCCATTTGCAGTTCTATAGTAAGCTTTTCGGAATTTGGCAGGTTTTCTATTTCCAATTCTACATCTACTTTTTGTTTATCGATATCAGGATATGCTTGTAGATTAGAAATAAATGTTTTTGAAGATGCCTCCAAATAAAGGTTACCAATAATTCCATTCCAGTTAGTTTGGGTATGATCGGAATATATATGCACTTCTCCGTAGGGCGTTAATTTTAAATTATTATTTACCTGAATAGTGATGATATGTTCACCAGGAGACAAATAATTGGTTACATCAAATAGCTGAGAAGATTGAAGCAATTTAGAAGCTCCAATAAAAGTAGAATCAACCCAGATTTTGGTCGATTTAGTACGTTCCAATATAAGTTGAATGTGTTTGTCTTTAAAGTTTTCAGGAATGACAATTTTCTTCTGATACCAAGCAACTCCCTCATATTTGTAGACTCTATTGAGATGCATGGTTGTTGTATCTAGATTTAGAAACCCTTTTTGATTCAGATCTGTTGTGCCTGGAAGTTTAATAGAGTCATTTAAATTTGATAGATACCAACGTTGATCTTCTCCAATATTGGCTGTATCCAAACTAAATTGCCAAATGCCTTGCAAATCTATAATTGTTCTGTGTTGCTCCTTCGGCTTGTTACATGTTACAATGGCTATAAGAAAGAGCAAGTAGTAATTTTTCATTTCTACAAGTGGTTTTAAATTTATGATAAAACAGAAGATTTAAAGAGTAAAACAGAAGGAAATATTTTGCTCCATCTTATTTTTTCTTAACCTCATATTTTTGGGTTGGAGTTTTAATGGTCAATGATTTCCAATGTTTTGGTAATATTGGGTTTTTTTGAATTATTCCGTTGTCGGTAAAGGTTAAACCAGCAAAGCCATGTATGATTGCTTGCAACATACCGCCATAACCAGTACAAAATGTCATATTGGTATTGTTTGGCGATTCTGCCATGAAGTAAAAAGGCTTTTTAAGGTTAGGCTCATGAGATTTCTTATAAATTTGATACGCTTTATCAATATTTCCCATTCGTGCATACAAAACGGTAAATAAACTATAACCCATAGCAGGGCCATTAGGATCTATGCGTGGCTCGTAATAGTCAAGATCCTTTTTTATCTGAGCAGGATCGCTAATGATATCTAAAGGAAAAGACAACAGGTTTACATCTGCTTGTTTAATAGTTTCACCTTTGTATGTTTTATACTGTAAAGTATGTCCTTCTTTAGCTTTGAGAATAACTATATTATCAGCAACTGTTTGCCAAGTTTCATTGGGTTGTTCATTGAGTACTTTAGCCGCTTTTATTGCAGATAGCATACAATGTTTTGCTGCACCATTGGTAAATGCGTTGTCGTCTACATCTTCGTGGTATTCATCAGGGCCAATTACATTTAAAATATGATACTTGCCATCATCTCCTTTTGAAGTTCTAGATACCCAAAAATCTGCTATGTCTTTAATAATTGGGTATCCGATATTTTGAAGCCATTTTTTGTCTCTAGTAACCAAAAAATAATTCCAAAAAGCAATACCTACGTCAGCAGTGACATGGTGCTCATTCATGTCTATTTTATAATCTATG
>REAG01000194.1 GCA_004294265.1 Cytophagales bacterium
ATTAAGCGGAAAAGACGAGCCATAACCCGCAGCTGAGCCTAATGGATTTTTGTTTACAATTTGGTATGCTCCCAATAGAACCGTCAAATCATCAACTATACTTTCGGCATAAGCTCCAAACCATAAACCAAAAGATGACGGCATAGCTACTTGATAATGTGTATAACCAGGTAAAAGTATGTTTTTGTGCTTTTCACTCAAATTTTGTAATAAAGAAAATAATGGTTGTATTTCATTTGTTATTTCCTCAATTTTATCACGCATAAAGAGTTTTAAATCAACCAAAACTTGATCATTTCTTGAACGACCTGCATGAATTTTTTTGCCAATATCACCAAGTTTTTTAGTAAGAATGAACTCAACTTGCGTATGTACGTCTTCTACCCCATTTTCAATCACAAAATTTCCGTTATTGGCTTCTAAAAATAAAACTTTAAGAGCTTTTAAAAGCTGTTTAAGTTCATTATGGGGTAATAATCCAATAGATTCAAGCATAATAATGTGTGCCATTGAACCCAAAATATCATGTTTTGATAAATATAAATCTAATTCACGATCATTGCCTGTTGTAAATTGTTCAATTTTTTTATTTAATTCGGATTCTTTCGCCCAAAGTGTACTCATTAATTTATTTTTAGCAAAAATAGATTATTTTTATTTAAAAAGTTAATTGAATTAATAATATTAAGACTTTTAAAGATGAATTTCAAAAAGCTTAGCATTGTAATATTAATAAGATTATTTAAAAAAATATTACTTTCCAATATCATCCATACGTTTATTAAAATACCAATCTATGGCTTTATAAATTACAAAAATAATTAAGAAAGCAATAGCAAAAAGAATAGATTTAGAGAATATTGTCGCCATTTTTAAAATACATATTTATCTGTTGCTTGCAAAATTGAAAGTCTTCCACCGTAAGTTTTAGTAATATTTTCATCAGTAAATACTTCAGAGGTTTTACCATGTGCAATTAATCTTTGATTTATCATAATAATATTATCAAAATATTCTTTAACTTTTGATAAATCGTGATGAATCATAATAACGGTTTTATTATCTTCAACTAATTTTTTAATAATTGACATGATTTTTTTCTCGGTTGTTACATCCACCCCCACAAAAGGCTCGTCAAAAAATAGTAATTCAGCTTCTTGACACAAGGCTCTAGCAATAAAAACCCTTTGTTGTTGCCCACCAGAAAGATCGCCAATTTGACGATTACTAAATTCTTCTAAACCCATTTTTAAAATGGCAGATTTTGCTTTCGATTTATCCAAAGAAGTATAATTTTCAAAGCGTTTTTTTTCTGGCAAACGTCCTGTAAGTACAATATCAAATACTGTGGCAGGAAATGACCAGTCAATTTCTTCTTTTTGAGGTATATAGGCTATTTTATTTCTAATTTCAGAAATATTACTATTATTTAGTTTTATAGTACCAGTATCTAAATTAATTAATCCTAAAATTGACTTAAAAAGAGTTGATTTTCCAGCACCATTTGGACCTAAAAGTCCGTATAATTTTCCAGATTCTAAAGTGAAATTTATATTTGAAATAACGGTCTTTTTTTCATAAGAAACAGTAAGATTTTCAACTACAATACTATAATTATTCCAATCTAAATTTTTGTGATGATGATTTTTAATTTTAAAATAAATCCATAAAAAAGCCCAAACAAAAAGAAATAATGCGGCAGAAATCAAAGGAATTATTTGAGATTTTGTAGATTTTAGTGCTTGATTATAACGCAACCCATTTACAATTACGTCTGTGTTTGATTGTAACATACTTATATAATCTCTTCCAGTACTCAAACTATCACCAATACTGTCGGCATATAATTTTCCTCCGATTGAGATATGATTATCTTGAGCAAATTGTTCAAAAAATTTAGGATTTATTGTACTTTCAATAAAAACAGCGGAAATTTTATTTTTAGTAATAATAGAAGTTAATCTATTCATATCTTCCATAAGAACTTCGGCATCTGTCGAAATACCCATCGCAGATTCTACTTTCAATCCAAACTCATTTCCAAAATATCGAAAAGCATCGTGTGTAGTAATTAATACTCGTTTATTTTCTGGAATCAAATTTATTTTATTTTGAATATTCTCATAAAGTTTATCTAATTTGTTGGCATAATCAATGAAATTATTTTCATAAAAATCATAATTAGAAATGTCATATTTTTGAATTGCATTTTTAATATTTTGAGCCATTATTTTTCCATATTTTGGATTCATCCAAATATGTGGGTCTGGCGAAGAATGTAAATTACTATTTGAAATTGGTTCAATTCCATAAGATAAATCAATAATTGAGGTATTTTTGGAAGAATTTAATAAAAATTTATCAAGCCAACCCTCTAAAAATAATCCATTTTTCAAAATTAAATCAGCATCAGCAATTTTTGAAGCATCCGATGGAATAGGTTCATACGTATGCGGATCTCCACCAATGGGCATAATGCAAATAACAGTTGCTTTGTCTTTTAAAATGTTTTTTGCCAAATCATAAATGATGGTTGTGCTACAAACAATTTTTGGTTTTGCAATTATTTGATAAAAAAGTAAAAAATAAAGTAAAAATGTGATTTTAGATTTCATTAATTTGATATTATAATTGTATATTAACCTGACGTGTATTTATCTATAATTATTTTTTTACAACTTATTGATAATCAGTACTTTACGCTAAGTCTATTTATAGATATATTGACGTCAAGTTAATAAAAGTAAAAATTAAAATAATTAAATTTTATTGAAAATTTATCAAATATTCTTTAAAAACGTCTTTTAATTGTTCTTTAGAAATTACAATAATGTTTTCAGTTTGTCCTTTTTTACCATTTAATCCATTTCTTCCTTTTGGAGCAACGCCTCTATCGGTATAATCTTTTTCAAATTTATTAGTTTTAGTTTTTGAATCATATACTATTTTTGCACCATTGTATCCATTTCTTCCACCATCACCACCAATTCCTCCTCTTCCTCCATCATTTTGAAATGATAAATTATTGTAAATATAATTCTTCGATTCAATATCAGTAATAATTGTAAAAGTTCCACCATCGCCACCGGACCCTCCATCTCCTCCCGAACCTCCTGGCATACCTGCCGTGGGTGCAGAACTATTTGTTGCATCATTTCCATTACTTCCATTATTACCACTTTTCCCATTATCTCCGTTTTGTCCATTTGCAGACAAATTTAATTTACCATTTTTTAAGTCTAAAGCAAAGAAATCTTTTTCATTATTAGATTCTAATTTTATTACCAACAAGCTATCGTTTTTGGTATAAAATTTAGAAATAAATACAGTTACATTTCTTCCATTATTACCATGACTACCATGATTACCTGAATTTCCATTCCAAATAAAACTGTTTAATGATTCAACTAAAAGATTAAATAAACTTGTAGATTGTCGAGCGTCTGGATTATAATTTTTTTGATAATTGCCAGAAAAGTCGTATTTTAAAAATAAAGAATCCTTAATATTAACATTAGTTAAACTTACTAATTTCAGACAAAATTTTTCCGTAAATGGGTAAGGATGATGAATTTTAATTTGGTTTGATAATGGGCTTTCAAAAGCATTTATGATAACTTTTGCATCTGAATTTAATTGTCTTTTTCCATGAATGGAAGTTCTAGAGTCATGCGTTTGATTGTTTGAATATTTTAAAATCGCATAGTAACTTAAATAAGTAAGTGGCTGAACTTTAAATGAGTTGTAAGTTGATAAAAATACTTTATTTAATGTTGGAGGATTTAGTATTAAATTATACTCCAAAGAATTATTATTTTTATCTTTAATACAAATTTCTATTTGACTATCTAGATTTGAAATTTTATTTCTTTGGATTGTTATTTTATTTCTTTTAAATGTTGCTTTATCGCTAATAAAATGAAATTTTTTTAATCTGAATAGATTTTGGTTCGAGTCGGAAATTGTAATAATTTTATTATTATTTTTCCCATAAACAATATCAAATTTAATCTCATCTGTAAAAAGCAAATCATGGTTTTTAGGAACTAATTTAAACCAAATAATAGCATTTTTTTTCAAAGATGAATCTATTTTTATTACTTTACATGAAAATAAAAAAGTCAAAATAAAATAAGAAATATATTTCAATTTAATGATTAAAATTAACGATTAAAATTACCAATCTTTGGTTTTGATTACAGGTTTCATTTGAATTGAGTCTAAAACTCCATCTACTTTTGGCGATTTTTTACTTTTAATTTCAGATTTCAAATATTTAATTTGTTCTTCAATTTTCTTTTTTAAATTAAATCTATGGCTTTCCCAAGCGCCTTGATAACCTCCAAATTTTTCATTTTCTAAGGGTTTATATCTTCCTGCAACTGGGTAATATTTCATGTCTTTTTTATCTTGTTGATATTCTTGAAAAACAAAATCTGAAAATGAATATCTATATTTTTTTTCTTTAACCTCAATAGCAACTTTGTAAGAAATTTTACCGTGTGGATATTTTGAAACCATCGATTCTATGTAAACTAAATAACTTACGCTTGCTTCGATAGTTCCATACAAAAATTGTTCTTCTGTAATTTTATCACCTTTTTCATTTAAAATACTTTTTAACCAAATTTTGGCATTTTCCCAAAGTAAATCCCGACCTGGAATTGAATCTCCAGCAACCACATCTAGGAAAATTATTTTTCCATTTTCATCTTTTTGAAATACAGTTTTTGATTCGTATTTCTTTTTTTTGAATGCATACCATTGAGCTTCACAACAAGTTGAAAAAATTATAAAAAGTAATATTAAATGTTTCATTTTGTCTTTTTTAAAATATTAATAGCTTAGAATTATGATTTGTAAAATTATTTTACACAATAATAGTAAATTTTTCAAATATTTAATTTGATTTTATTTAAAAAATGGATAAAATAGAATTTAAAATTAGATTTTTTGTTCGATTTTAAATGATTTTAAGGCATTTTCATTAGTAATTTTCTTAATTTCAAGTGGAGTAGTTTCATAAATATCAGCTAGTTTTTCAATTACATAAGTCAAGTAAGCCGATTCGTTCCTTTTTCCTCTAAAAGGTGTTGGAGCTAAATAAGGTGCGTCTGTTTCTAATACAATTTGAGAAAGTGGCACAGTTTTTAATACTTCAACTAATCCTGCGTTTTTGAAAGTTACAACTCCTCCAATTCCAATTTTAAAATTCATATCCAAAAGTTGTTTGGCTTGCTGTGAAGTTCCTGAAAAACAATGAAAAACGCCATACAAATCTTTTGAATTTGAGATATTTTTTAGTGTTTTTATTGATTCATCATTCGCTTTTCTAGAATGAATATTGATTGGTAATTTTTGTTCTAAAGCCCATTCTAATTGAATATTAAAGGCTTCATATTGCTCATTTTCAAAAGTAGTGTCATGAAAAAAATCTAAACCAATCTCTCCAATCGCACAAAATGAATGTTTTAACAAGTAAGGATATAAAATATTTAATTGCAATTTAAAATCCTTATTTACCTGACAAGGGTGTAAACCAAGCATAGAAAAACAAAAATTGGGATTTAATTTTTCAACTTCAAGCATTAAAGGAAGGCTCTCAATATCAATATTTGGCATAAAAATATGAGAAACACCTGCTTTTTTTGCTTTTTTAAGCATCTCGTTTCTATCTAGGTCAAAAGCCTCTTCATATAAATGTGCGTGAGTATCTATAAACATATTTTTTAAAATCGAATTCAAATTTACAAATTTAGGTAGAATTATATAATTTTAAAATAAAATTTTAATTTTTAGTAATATTACTATTCATAAATATTAAATTATTAAATCAATAAAAAACATATAAAATTACTATTGAATGAATGATAAATTAAGAAAATCAAGAAATAATTATAAAAAAATTAATCATTTTTATTACAAAAATTTATTTTATTAAATTAATATGAAATAAAATTTTAATAAAATTATTTGCAACCATAAAAAAAATCCTACATTTGAAACATATTTCAAAAGAAATTCTCCACTTTTGATTTCAAACTTAAAATTATAGTATTAGGAGAAAATTTAATTATAAAATTATGAAAAAATTATTAATTATTGGTGGAATTGTTTTGGTTGTAGTTATTTTCCTTTACAATTTTTTTGCAGGTTCGTACAACAATATGGTTAGCAAAAATGAAGAAGTGAAAAGTGCTTGGGCTCAAGTTCAAAATGTGTATCAAAGAAGAATGGATTTAATTCCAAATTTGGTTAATACAGTAAAAGGTTATGCAGATTTTGAAAAAGAAACTTTAACAAAAATAGTTGAAGCTAGAGCAAAGGCAACTTCTGTAAATATAAGTCCTCAAAATTTATCACCTGAAGAAATTAAAAAATTTCAAGGTGCACAGGATGGATTAAGTCAAGCTTTAGGAAAATTACTATCCGTTGTTGAAAACTACCCTGATTTAAAAGCCAATCAAAATTTCTTAGAATTACAATCACAATTAGAAGGAACAGAAAATAGAATTGCTGTTGAACGCCAAAAATACAATGTAGTTGTAAAAGAATACAATAGTTATGTACTTACTTTTCCAAGAAATATTTTAAGAGGAATGTACGGTTTTGATTCAAAAGGATATTTTGAAGCAACTGCTGGAGCCGAAAAAGCACCTGAAGTTAAATTTTAATTTATTACTTCTCAGTCATAAAAATAAGATACAATACTGTATCTTTTTTTATGTCAAATTTTTAAAAATTTACTATTTTAAGATTATAATCTTCAAACTTAAGTATGGGTACAAAAGAATTATCATTTTTGTTTTTATAATTTTTAATGACGGTTTCACTTATATTGTAAGGCTCGACTTCGGTTAAAATTTGAGGAAAACTTTTACCATATTTACCGAGTATAGAACCCCAGTACAGCATTAAATTATACCCTTTGAGAGTGAAATCAGTGGCATGCAATCCAACTTTAGTAAAATACTTTTCACAAATATTTTTATTAATAAAATTATTATCATCTGAATATTCTTGAAACAAAAAGTGCGTATTATGTAATGTAAATTGTTCATAGCTAATAGACTGAGCATCAAGCCATTTGCTAGTAACAATAACAGGAATGTCTGCAATATTTATTTTGCGAACATTTTTTTTCTCTTCAGGTTTTTCTTCCGTTTTATAAGTAGCGGTTTTATCTAATAAATTGGTTTCTAGGTATGTAAATATTGTAGCTGAAAGTGTAGGATCAGAAGTAAAAATGGCAAGATGCCCAATACTGTCTATTGGAACTTTAGACATAAACTTAGGTAATAAATTGGCAGTAAATTTACTTAATCTTTTATATAATAATACTTTTCCCCCATTTTTTTCATATTCTAATTTATAAGCTTTTGCAGTTAAACTATCTCCACCTTCAATTCCATAAATTATTACTGTATTTTTAAATCTTAAAAAGTTTTTTATTGTAAATTTTGCAGCTTCAGAACCTTGAGTTTCATAGCTTGGCATATTAAGATAATATTTTGATAGTGAATTAGATAAGTTATTATATTGTGATAATGGATTGATAATGGCAACATTATTTTTTTTTGAAAATTCAACCATTTTTGATTGTTGATTGGCATAAATTGGACCAACAAAAAAATCGAAATTTTGAATATTTTGAGTGTTTACTATTTCAACAATTTTAGTAGAATCCTTACCCGTTTCGTAAGGAATAAGATTTATTTTAAGTCCAACTTTCAATAAAGAATCAGCAGCGAGCTTCATTCCTTCGTAGAGTTCGTAAATAAAATGATTTTGAGCACTTGCCTCAAAAGGCATTAAGCAAGCAATATTGAAATTGTCGCCAGCTTGCGTTAAAATTTCAGTTTTTATAAAATTAATATTATTGAAATCATTTAAAAATTTATCATTAGGAAATCTGTTTTTAAGAATATTGATAGTGTCGTTAGTAATTTTAGTTTGTAAAAAAAAGCCTTTAGCAAGATTAGATTTTTTCAAATAAGGCTCTTTATCTATCTTTGAAAACTGTATAAATGCATCTATATAATTGTGTGACTCAAACTGGCAAACTCCTTTTAAGTAATAAGCAGCCGAAATTGATTCCCAATTTGGATCAAAATTTATAAGTTGATACAACACAAAATTAGCGTCTTTATAATTTAGTTGTTTGTAGTAACAAAAAGCGGATAAATATTTGGAGTTACTGATTAAATTATTTTTTTCGGGAGAGCCTTTATAAATTTCTGTAAATAATTTATTTGCTTCCGAAAAAGCATTTTGAGAAAGTAATTCTTTAGCTAATTCGTATTTTTCGTTATCAGTTTTAGAGGAATTATATGTTTTGTTTCGAGCAGCACAAGAAGCAAACATGAGTATTAATAAGCAATAAAAAGGGATTTTTTTCATGTTGTAAATTTAGAATTTTTCTAAAAATAATCTATATTTAAGTTTATACAAATATAAACATTTAATAATGAAAGTTTTGGAAATCTTAAATATTTTTATAATTTTAATATGTAAAATTACATATTAAAATTTAATAATATTACTTTAAATGTGAAGTAAATAAAGTATTAAAAATTAAAATATTACTAATTTTTAATAAAATAATTTATAAATATAAGTGCAATTTATTCAAAAAAATCATTTGGAATATCCTCACTTAGATTTAATAAAACACAAGCTGCTGCCCAAGGTAAATAAACATTCCAAATGCCTCCGTCCCAATTTTCTCCGTCTTGTGAAGCGTCTGAATGATAAAACTGTTCGGTTGCCCAACCTTTTTTTCCAAATCCAAATTGATTATCAAATCTATTAAAAGTACAAAGTCCAAATTTACAAATATCTTTTAATCTATTTTTTAAGTATAAATCTTGAGTGATAGAATAAAAATAATACAATTCTGATGCAATTATATTTCCAATTTGATGCACATAAACATTATGTGTGCTTGTAATACTTCCTCCCGAAGTAGGAAATTTTAATTGCCTTAAAGGAAAATTACTATGTTTGGAATTATAGCAAAATTTCCATGAAAACTCGTAAGAAAATGCGTCCATTGCCATTCTGATATAATCCATATTTCGAGTAAGTTTATGCAATTCGTAACAAGCTTTAATGAAAGCTAAATTCCCTTCCTCGTCCAAGGATTCAAAAGTATGAAGAGGAGTGCCATAAACTTCGCCATTTATTAAATGAGTATGGTAATATTTTATAGATTTTTCTGCAATTTCAAGATATTTTAAATCATTTGTAATATCGTATAACAATGCAAAAGCAGGTACAAACCAACAACTTTGAAATTGTCCGTACTTTATACCTTTGCCCGAATTTTTATCAAAAAAAGATGCAATCTCGCCTGTTTCTTTAATAGAAAATGCTACTTTATTAAGAATATTTGTTGAAGTTTTTAACCATAATTTATCTTTTTCATTCATCAGTTGATAAGATTTTAATAAAAAATAAACAGCTTGCCCATTTACACAAGCCGAATGTGCAAATTTGTTGGTGTCCGTTTGCCAAATCGTATTTTGCCACCATCCTGCCACTTCGTATTTTCCATTAATTTTGGCTTCGTAAAATAATTTTGATTTCGAATTTATTGCATTTTCACAAATTTCATTACAGTAAGATTTTGCAGTATCAATAGCAGAAATATCATTATTTTTATTACCCATTTTTAAAAGTGAATATGCTACCAACATTCCACCCGAATAAGCAATATTTCCTTCATTTTGATTTGTGTTTGAAAGATAAAAGTATTTTTCTTTTGGTAGCCACGCATCTTGTAAAAGTGCACTTTTTAATGAAGAAATGGCATCTTGTCTTAACTCACATTTTGAAGGTTCTTCATGAAATTCTTTGTAATAATTTCGTAAAGCTTGATCGTAACTTCTTATTCCATTATTATCATTTCCAACGTAATATAAAGTCTTGAAAGATAGGACTTTACCCATTTTTTTTTCTATCCATCCTTCTGTGTGGCTTGTATCGAAACTTATCAAATTATTTATTGATTGTTTGCCAATATACCTAAATGGTAAATGTTTATACCCTATTGAAAAACCAATTTTATCGTATTTTAAATCTGAGGAATATACAAAAATTCCGTTGTAAGGATATAAAGGTTCAAATGTAGAAATCCTAAATAAAGTATCTATTCCTAAGGAAGATTCTTGAAAACCTATCATTAATATTTTATTATTTTTTATAGAAATAATACTTGGATGCGAGCTTCTATCGGCTCTTACTTGCAAGTCAGAAGTTATATATTTTGAAAGCGTTTTTCCGTAATTAAATTTAATATTTTTCCCATTTCCATTCTTATTATTAGTTCCGTATAAAACTCCGGGAATCATAAAATAAGGTATTTCATTTGTTTTCGAGATTTTATGTTCAATTTCTAATCTAAAACGATAATCTGTAAACACTTTAACAAAAACTCGACCTGTAAAATAGCCATCTTTTCGTAATAATTCTTCTCTATATTCAAAAATTCCTTTGTATGATGCTTTATAACCAAAATTATCTTTAATTATAGGAATTTTAATGGGATTTTCATAAGGTTGGTACAGTACTATTGTATCTTTTTGAAATATTGATTGAGAATATTCTAAAAAATGTTTAAAATTTTGATTTATTCCCGTATTATTTTGAGAAAAAGCAAAGTGAAATAAAAGTAAGAAATTAAATAATAATTTTAATTTATAAAACATTTTTCAAGTAAAATCTTTATTTATTAATTTAGTTTTAAAATTATAATATAAAAGTAATAATTTAAACTATTTTAATTATTTCTTATAACTCCTCAAACCAATTTTGCCCAAACTTTCTAATCAAAGGTTTCCGTTTTTTTGTTGTATTTACGGCTTGGTCTCTGACTATGTTGAGGTGTTTGCAAATCTCTTATTTGCTTTATTGTCAAACATAATCAATTTCAATTTTTCTTTCAAACTTACACAACTTTTATCCTTTGCTTATGATTACAAAAGTATGGATTTTTTTATACTATAATCGTTACAAACAATTAACTTAACCGCCCCCGTTTGGAAACGAGGGCGAGTGGGATTTATAAATTTCATGTTTTCTTTCATTCTTTAATGAATTTAGATGTTGTAATTTTGTTTTTCTCTACACATTTTAATATATAAACTCCTTTTTGAAAATCAGATATATTTATTTCATGATTTATATTATTTGTTTGATTTAACTTCAATATTTCAATCCCCATTGCATTAATAATGGATAAATCATAAAAATGATTATCTGTTTCCGTTTTAAATTCAATTTTAAACAAGCCATTATTGGGGCTTGGATAAATAGTTAGTTTATTACTATTTTGAAGTTTTTCATCATTCTCTTTTCTTAAACCCGAAAAAATTATAAAACAATCATTAATAGACAACTCAATATTTTTTTGAATATTCATTTTCATTTCATAGTTATAATAATCTATTGAAATAGTATATGCACCTGATTTAGTATTTGAATTAAGTGGAAACACTATACTGTATCCTGTTCCAATTTCAGTAAAATTATTGTCGGCACGATTGGTAGGATTTGGCTTTACATACCATTTGGGTTCTGGGCTGATTCCATTGATTTTTTTTGAATTAAAATAATACTCATTATTATCTTCTAAAACACAAGCTATACCTTTATTGTAAATTAAATTTGTTTCACCATCAATTAGAGTGTATTGCAAATCTTCATTTGGACAATCAACTTCATGTTTTTGCGGAGCTTTACAATAATTTATATTTGAAAAAAATTCTATACGTGCATCAAATTCTTTAGCATTATTTGAGTCAAAACCTGGTAACAAGTCTATTTTATCGCCTGCAAACCAATCATAATTCAAATTCTTTAGTACTGCTTTAGATTCTAAAATATCTTGAACATTGCCAGGAAATCCAACACCTTGATAATTTTCATCAAATTCTTTTGAACCTAATTTTGATAATGTTTGATTTTGAGAAATCATATATAAATTATGAAGTAACATAAAATCTAACCCATTATACTTTGCTTTATTATTGATAGATTCTTTACTTCCATCGTAATATGATCGAATATACTTAGAAAATTTTTGATCTGTATTCCAATTTGTTGTACCTCTATCGTTATGAGATTTTATCCGTCTTTCTGGGCCATCGCAAGGAGCTAAATCAAGGTTTGTTTTTACCAAACTAAAATTTGAATTTGAAACATCTGTCCTTAAATTTCCAATATTTTTAATATCTAATTTTGAATAAAAATTACCTTTTAATTCTTGATCGGTATTAATATTTTCAAACACTGATTTTATTTCATTTTCTGATTTTAGACCAGAAACAGTACCATCTAGTTTATGCAAAACTTCATTTAACATTGGATATAAATAGGCTTTCCAGTTATTTCCAAATTTCCATAAATCACTATTCACTGCAGAATAATAGTTAGAAACTGCTAAATTAATCATACTATAACCAACAGAAAACTCACGCCCAACATCTATATCAATACCATATGTTTGTCCGTTTAAACTTGTTTCTAATATTCTCTTTTGCGGCTTATAATCAATGTTGTGTTTACATTCACCACTTGGAAGATTCAATCCGTTAATATTTTCAAAAAATATGCTTGATGCCAAATTTAATCCTAAGTCATAATAGTCGAAATATCGTTTATTTTGAATACCATATTTTTCTAAAATGGAATAAAATGCAGAATACTGTAAAATAGCATCTCCTCCTTGATTCTCAGGGATAACTCTACCATCGCTTAATGTTATTTTCCAGTTATTCCTAGCCACTCTCGATATCAACCTATCAACCCAATCTCTGGATGTAGTAATTGAACTAAAATTAATGGTGTTAGTAGGACTTAATTCTATTTGAAAATTATCATATTTTATGCATTTTTGAATTAAAGCCAAACCCATACACAAATATGCTAAATGATCAACACTATTTTTATTGCCAATAACTTGAGCTGGTTGATTTAAAATGTTATGGTCGGAATTATAAACTTGTCTAAAATTTGAACCTGAATATAGAATAAAATTTCTTTTTAAAATTTCTCTCTCTCTCTCTGAATATTGACTATACTTTTGTAAAGCAATTTTTTTATCGAAAAATTAAAAGAAAAAGGACTGAAAGTAACCCCACAAAGATTGGCAATTTTTGAGGCGGTAATGGCGTTGGACAATCACCCTACCGCAGAAAATGTAAGTGAATACATCAAAATCAATCATCCAAATGTTTCAGTTGGCACAGTTTATAAAGTATTGGATTCGTTTGTGGAAAATAATCTTTTGAAAAAGGTAAAAACCGAAAAAGATATTATGCGTTATGATGCTGTTCTTTCGCACCATCATCACTTATATTGTGCAGAAACAGACAAAATTGAAGACTATGAGGACGAAAAATTAAACCAACTCATTAGTGAATATTTTGAAAAAAATAAAATAAAAAATTTTAATATTCAAGACATTAAACTTCAAATAACAGGAAAATTTAACAACAATATTCAATAAAAAAATGGGTAATTCAGACGACATCAGCAAATGTCCATTTCATAATGGACAAATCAAACAACACAACGTAGCAGGTAACGGAACATCTAACAAAGATTGGTGGCCTAACCGCTTAAATTTAGGTATTTTAAGACAACATTCTGCTTTGTCAAATC
Source organism: Cytophagales bacterium (assembly GCA_004294265.1). Lineage (GTDB taxonomy): Bacteria > Bacteroidota > Bacteroidia > Cytophagales > UBA9547 > REAG01. The sequence goes on from REAG01000194.1 coordinate 13,666, forward strand.
CTATGGACAAAGATTTTAATTATGCAGAAGAATTTAAAAAATTGGATTTGAAAGCCATTAAAAAAGATATTTTTGAACTAATGA
>REAG01000093.1 GCA_004294265.1 Cytophagales bacterium
TTTGTAGCACCATTAACGGCATCCCAAGTAACAGAAGCTACACTTGAAGTAGTTGTAAATGTTACACCAGAAAGAGTTGGAGTTACAGAGCTAAGATTAATTTCTTCTTCAAAACTAACCATTCTTGTGTTGCTAAACTGAGAAGTTGATGTGGTATTCTTTGCTTTAATCCTGTAATATAACAATGTACTAGCTTCAACTCTTTTTATTATTCCTCCACCTTCACCTCCACCATCAATAGGTTTAATAGATTTATAGGTTTTTAATATTTCATAGTTTGGGGTTGTTAAATTACAATCATTAACAACAGAACGAGAAAAGTCACTATAGTAAGAAACTTCAATGCAATAACCTGTTGAACCATTAATAGCATCCCAATTTACACTTACAGAAGTACTAGTTGAGGTTAATGTTGTTCCTGAAATTGTAGGCGTATAATTTGTGAAATCAACTGCAACATTCTGTGCATTTGAAACTGAAACGCCCATAGCAATAACTGAAATAGATGTTATTTTTTGTAATAATTTGAACATAAAATTGTATTTAAAATGTAATATCATTGCACCATGCAATAATATTACAAACATAAAGTACTAATTTTAATTTATCAAATATAAAGTGTAAATACTTTGAAATTATTTAGTAAGATAATATTATATTTAATAAATAAATTTCAATTTATAAATATAATATGAATGTATTATATTTTTCTAATATTTTAAAAGTTTTATTAATGTAATATTAAATCTTTGAATCCGATATATAAAATTTAGAAAAAATCAAATCGCATTTTCACTTGCATTTGCAACTGCCAGTAAACTAATACTTTTAGGTTTATGCTTTAAAATTTCAGTCGCCAAGGATTCAATGGTTGAGCCAGTTGTGATTACATCATCAATAATTAAAATATTTTTATTTTCAATATTTTCGGGTTTTGTTACTAAAAATATATCTTTAACATTATCCCATCTTTCCCTAGATTTTACTTTTGTTTGGGTTTGATTGTGTATTTTTCTGATTACTGAATCTAGGTTTAGTTCAATATTTAATTTTTCTGCTATTGGTTTTGCAATTTCTTCTGCTTGGTTATAACCACGAGTTTTCTTTCTTTTTTGATGCAATGGAACTGGTATGATAGTATCAAACCAATCTTTTTTTTCGGTTGAATTAAGCTCTTGTGCCATTAAATTACCTAAAAAATGTCCTACTTCAGGTTCATTGTTATATTTTAAATTTTTGATAAGTTGTTTTGCAATTCCTTCTTTTTTATAGTAAAGTAAAGAGCCCGCAAATTTAAAATTTAATTTACTCAAAAATTTATTTTTAAGTTCATTTTCGGGTTCTTTTATATGATTTGTATAAGGTAATTGAAAAAGACAAGAAATGCAAATCGTTTTTTCGCCTGCCGTCAAGGCATGATTGCAGGCAAAACAATTTTCAGGAAATAATAAATTCAAAAAATCTTTTAAAATTTTCATTTAAAAAGTTTTATGTATTAATGGCATAATTCAAGTTCAGCTTTCACAAAATTCATTAATGATTTGATATAGTCGCTCGAAAAATCAAATTTAATGTCTGCTTTTTTATAAATATTACCAATGCTTTGCGTATATCCTAAAGCTAAAGCATCTAAATAGGCTTGCAATCCTTTTTCTTTATTCTCTTTAAAATTTTTCCAAACAGCAATAGCTCCAAGCTGTGCCATTCCATATTCTATATAATAAAAAGGGACTTCAAAAAGATGCAACTGTTTTTGCCAAATATTTGATTTATAAACTTCAAGTCCTGTCCAATCAATATTTTTAGAAGTAAATCTTGAATGAATTTCATTCCATTTTACGGTTCTTTCGGCTTGCGAATGTGTAGGATTTTCGTAAATCCAATGTTGAAAAGCATCAATAGTCGCTACCCAAGGTAATGTTTCAATGATTGACTCAAGATGATCTCTTTTGGCTCTTTTCAAATCTTCTTCGTTTTCAAAAAATACATTCCAATATTCCATAGACATTAACTCCATCGACATAGAAGCTAGTTCTGCAACTTCGGAGGTTAAATTCTTATAACTTACTAATTCTAAATCTTTTGTTAGTATAGAATGTAAAGCATGACCGCCCTCGTGCACCATCGTAACTAAATCACGCACATTGCCAGTTGCATTCATAAAAATAAACGGTACTCCAGTTTCATACAAAGGGTAGTTATAACCTCCAGGCGCTTTTCCTTTGCGTGATTCTAAATCAAAATGACCCATTTTTTCCATTTCTGAAATACAATTTCCTATAAATGGATGTAATTTATTGAAATTTAAAATTGTTTTTTCTGTCAAATCCTTACCATCTTTGAATGCTTTTAGAGCGGCACGATTTTGAGTATCTACACTCAAATCCCAAGGTTTTAATGAATCAACTTTTAGATTTTTCTTACGATTTTCAGAAATTAAATTAACAATCGGAACTACTTCATTTTCAATCGCTTTATGAAATTCAAAACAATCTTTGGCAGTGTAGTCAAAACGATTCATTGCCACAAAGATATAATCTCTGTAATTTTCAAAACCTGCATTTTGAGCTACTTTGTTTCGTAAAACTATTAGCTCATCAAAAAGTGTATTTAAAGATTCTTTGATAGAAATTCTTTGCTTTTGAATTTTAAAATAAGCATTTTCTCTTACTTTTCTATCAGGATTAAAAAGAAAATTTGATGCTTTTTGTAAAGTCATTTCTTCTCCGTTAATATTTGTCATCAAAGCTCCAACGGTAGCTCCATATTTTACTTGAGCTTGTTGCATTTCAGTAAAAATAGGAATATTCTTTTCTCTAAAAAGCTTTTCTGCATTTTCAACTGTTTTCAAAAATATTAAATCCGCTTCGGAAGTCAAGCTGGTTTTGAATGTAGATTCTAATAGTTTTTTATCCATTTCATTGCTTAAAGGCTGAATATGAGGATCTATTTCAGTAATAAAATAATTATAATCGGCTTGTTTTTTTTCATTGGCAGTATCACAAGTCATGTGTATATAACGCCATCCAGATTCTTCTTCAATAATGCTTTCAAGTTCTGATTTATCTTTCAGCCATTGCATTAATTCTTTTGAAGAATTAATTTCACGTTTTAAAAGCAATTCAAAAAAAGGTTTTAAACTTTCCCAATTTTCAATTTTAAAATCTTTTGGAACAAAATTTCTTATTAATTTTTGGTGGATTTTAACTTGTTTCATTTTATTTATTTTGAATTAAAATATGTTAGAATAATGATTATAACTAAAAAAATAGTAATACTTATTTAAAAAAACAATATAAAGGGAAGTCCAAAAAACCTCAATATTATATTTAAAAACCCACCCAAACCCTCCCCAAGTGGGAGGGCTTCACTGGAATAAAGGTTTTTATGAGTTCCCCAAAGTAAAAAAGCACCAAAGTAATTTAACTAAGATGCTATTTTATTAAATTAAA
>REAG01000094.1 GCA_004294265.1 Cytophagales bacterium
ATATTTTGACGTCAAGTTAATAAATAGGCAGTTTCCATATAATTAATTTAAAGGGCAAATATAACATTTTCCCCAACATAATTACGTGAACCAAAAAAATATTTATGAGGCTTATTTAGTTATTGATATTGAGAAAATTAATGATGAAACACTACCTTACAACAGGAAAACTGGATCGGGTGCTGATAAAAATTTATTTATTATAAGTACAAAATTCTTTGACAGTTTAAAACTGTTTTTTCCTTTGATATTAAAAGACCGTGATGAAAAGAAAACAAGAAGAAACTCTCCTAAAATAAAAAGCTATTTTCAATATACTTCTTTACTTAATGATATTGATTTTATTAATAATGAAATTGAATTGAATTTTCCTAAGGAAAAAAAAATTGACTTTGATAGTTATTTTAAAAAATGCCAAACATTATCAACAAAACAAAAACTAAATTCATCAATCTATCTTGAATCTGAAATAGCAAACGCCCAAAATGGAATTGCATTTAAAAATTGGGATGATAATTTCAAAGAAATCATTAAGGAAATATTATTGCCAACTAGTTAATTGAAAGTGTTTTTATTTAAAGACTCTAAAAGCGAAATTTGTGCATTTTGGGAATTCAAACAGGAATACATTAGCAAAAGTAAAATTCCAATTTCAACAATCATAAATCCTACCCAAATCCAAAAAATCTTTTACGGTGCACCCGGAACTGGCAAATCACATAAAGTAAAAGAATTAGTTGCTAGCAAAGAGGACAGAACTGAAAGAGTAACATTCCATCCAGAATACGATTATGTTGCTTTTGTAGGAGGTTACAAACCTACTATGAACGGAGATACGATACGATATGAATTTGTTCCTCAAGCATTTACAAATATTTATGTAAAAGCTTGGAATGATTTAGAAAACGATTATTATTTGGTTATAGAAGAATTAAACAGAGGCAATTGTGCTGAAATATTTGGCGATATTTTTCAATTATTAGACAGAACAGACGACTATGCTATAACGCCATCCAAAGAGTTAAAGGAATATTTAATTAGTCAATTTTCCGAAAATTCAAATATAAATGGCAACAAACTTATTTTACCGCCAAACCTAAATATTTTGGCAACAATGAATACGTCCGACCAATCTTTGTTTCCGATGGATAGTGCTTTCAAAAGAAGGTGGGATTGGGAGTATATTTCAATAGATTATAGCTTTTCAGAAGAAAATAAGTCTTCAAAATTCAAAGTTAAACTGTCCGAAACTGAATCATTTTCTTGGCTTTCATTTATTAAAGAAGTGAATAGATTAATTAAATTGAATGATAATTTAGGAATGGATAAATGCGTAGGAAATTATTTTATAAAACCTATTTCAGATTGGATTGAAATAGAAACTTTTATTAATAAAGCCATTTTTTATCTATGGAATGATGTTTTTAAGGATGAAATGGAAGAAAATAACATTTTCCTAAATAAAACTTCTTACGAAGATTTCTTTCCAATTCAACCTAATGGGGTTGAAAAAGTAAAAGAAATTCTTACTATATTGAAAGTTGAAATAGAAGTAATAAAATGAAAATTCTAATTGAAGGAGAAAAATATTCTTTGAATTTGCTTAAAACTATTTTTGATGACCCCAAATTTTATCATCAAGAAAATCAAGAAGGAACAATTTTATCTGTTGGCTATTATCATTCTTACGAAAAGAACGAATTGGTTTATATGTTACCCAAAGTTTTTATGGCAGACAGCCAAGAAACGGTTTTTGGCATTTCTAAAATAGACCTATTAGAATTAGAAAAATTAGAAACTTTTAAACACAAAGACGAATATAACTGGATAAGACAAATTACCGTTTATTTTTATAACAGTTTATTAGAATTTAAACGAAGAAACAAAACTACTTCAATTATTCAAAGTTCACTTTCTTTAAATTTAAACACGAATCTAGGAACACAAGAATATTCGTATTTAGACTTATTTTTGAGCTTTATTAATTTTTATAAAAAAAATAAAAATACTATTTTATTCAAACAAATTGAGTTTAAATCACAACAAATTAAAAACTCAAATTGGGAAAAAACTGTAACTAAATCTATTCCATTTATTACTCAAGACAAACAGATTTTTTACAATATTTATAGCAATAAGAAAAAAATAGTAAATACAGAAGAGGAACTTTTAATTTATTTTTTTTCAATTTTAAACCTTTTTAATAATGAACATAATTTGCATCTTAAAATAGATAAATCTTATAAAATAATAAAAGGGGCGCAATTCAAATTATTACAAAAAAATGGGTTGTCAAAATTGCGAAAAATTAAATATCGGTATTTTAACGATACTTTAAAAAGAATATATCATCTGTGTGAAATTTATTTCTCACAAACAGACATTAGTAGTATTTATCGAAAAAAAGAAGAATTTATTTCAGTCAATAATTATAATCTTGTCTTTGAAGATATGATCGATAAACTATTTTCTGACCCTATAATTGAAAAGAAAACGGCTGATGGAATTACTTTAAAAAATTTAAAATACAACGATGACGGAAAAATTATAGACCAAGTTTTTGATTATCAATCACTTTTTGATACAAGTAATATTTTTTATATTGGAGATTCTAAATATTATAAATCAGATAATAATGCAGGTAAAGTTTCTAAATATAAACAGTTTACTTATGCTAAAAATATAATTCAGTACAACATTGATTTGCTAAACGAAACAGGGAAATATTACTCAAGAAATTTAAGATATAGAGATGATTTAACCGAAGGTTATAATATAACACCTAATTTTTTCATTTACGGTTATATAAGCAACTTTAAAAACTTTGATAAAACAGAATTAAACGCAAAAAGTGATATTGTTAAATCATACCATTTCGAGAACAGATTATTTGATAGAGATACATTGTTTGTCCATTCATATAAAATCAACTTTCTTTATGTTTTAAAATCCTACACTCAGTTTGGCAACCAAACAATTGAAAAATTCAGAATGGAAACCAAAACAAAATTTAGAAGTAATTTTATTGATTTTTTCTCAAATAAAAATAAGTCTAAATTTGAACTTTACGAATACAAAAAAGCAAATATTAAAAACTTTATAAAAACTAATTTTAGATTAATAAATGGAAAATGCTTCATGACTATTGACAACAAATTAATATTAGCAAAGTACCATAACGATAAAAATTTAGAAAGTTTATTGAGTAATTTTAAACCTTTTGAATTAAAATAATGCCAATTAATTTAACTGATTTATTAAACCGATAAATAATCTAAAGCTACATTCAAAGAAAAAATTAATTATAGTTAAAGATACATTAATTTTCCACTACCAGTAGAGTTCACGCATTGGCTCTACGGATTAGCAAATGAAAATAAGTTTTTAACTCATCAAAATAAAAAAAGAATTATTTTTGTTTTATGATTTAGTCGGAAACTAAAAAAT
>REAG01000095.1 GCA_004294265.1 Cytophagales bacterium
TTTTTAAATCAATTCTATTTCATTTATTTTTTTCATAATGTTGTCAGTTTCGGTCAGTGCTACAATTATTTTTTGATAATGTGCAATATCTTCAAAACTCAATTGCGTATCTTTTCGGTCTTTGAGCCATTTTTGGGCAGGTTGATAACCGCCAATATAAAAATCCCACGCTATTAGAGGTACATTTTCAAAGTATTGTAGCATCGAATTGTCTGTATTATTGTCATAATTGATATAAACTTTACCATTTTCAAACACTACTTTATCCACTTTATTAGTGCCATTGATAGGATAAGTTGTAATCAATTTTGTTAATTTTGGACTTTCTAAAAGATGTAATTCTCTTAAATTTTTACCTAAATCAACCAAAGTCCAAAAAATAGTTGTGTTGGTTGTATAAGGTACTTTTGGAAAATCAATTTTCAAAAATTCTTTGTATTTTTCTCTGTAATTGGGTGAATGTAAAACTGCATAAATATAATCTAAAATATCTATTGGTGCAAATGTATCGTTGCCAATTTGTTTTTCATTGACAAAAGTCAAACCTAAATTGTCTGCAATTTTGGTTACAATTTCGGGTTTTAGATTGGGCTTTCGTGGTTCTTTTTTTTGTTCACCAAAAAGTTGAACTATTTTAGTATTTTGTAATTCGTTTTTTAATTTTTGTACGTCATTTTCTAATTTTTGATATGTTTTTTGTTGTTGTTTGAGTAAATTACGTATTTCTTTATCTGGATTTTTAACTGCATTATACATTTTTTGAAAAGATGAAAAAGTTTTTCTAAAGTTTTCAAAAATCATAGTACATTCTTCCAAACGTAGTTCTATACTTTTACGACTTTCTGAAATTTCTTCTTTAGATTCATTTTTTGGATAGAGATACAAAGGAAAAGAATAAGTAGCACTACCAACAGAATGTGCATCAAAAATTTTATTTGTAATAAAAATATCACGATAAGCAATATTTTTATTCATCATTATCTTTTCTAAAATCAACCCCAAATTTTCGCCCGCCAAAAAATGCTGCATTACCTCTGCACGTGGATAACAATGAAAACCTTTTGATTTTCCTGTATAAAATGTCCATCTATTGTCAAAAGGTCTGTAATTGATATTGACAATTTTTTCGTTATTTGGATAATTATTTTTTAAATCTTTTTTTGCAAAATTCACTTGCCAATCTCTCACATCTTTTCCCAAATCAAAAGTTCTCCTTGCGGTTTCATCATCTAATTTTAAAAAATCTTCAATGGTTTTTTTTAATGTATTTTTTGAATGATGAATAGTAAAATTATCTCTTGCCGTAACAACTCCTACCGAATTAACCACAAACAATTCACTAACAGAAAAACCAAAATCATACGTTTTTTGCTCATCAAAATCTTTATTAACAAAGAAATAATTGGGCGCAATATTGGGTATCTCTTGATAAGGAACACTTTGTAAAGTATTTTCATACAAAAATGAATATTTTTTGTCTCGCTTGCCAAACAAATCATAATGAAAAACTTTGCCTAATTCATCTGCCTTTTTTTTACCTGTTTTTACAAAAATATTGATACTCACACCTTGCATAATATCAAAAACATTTTGGTCAATAGAACCATCAGGCGAGATTTCTTTCTTTTTGCTATTGCCATGCAAATCTATTGTATAAATTTTATCATACGTTTTTAATAAATTCCAACGCATACCCCGAAAAGTTGGATTATCCAAAAAACCATGCGGATTGATAAATGCCAAAATACCTGAGCCATTTTTTTCAATAAAATATTGTCCAAAACGTAAAAATTTTACATAATCATCATTGAGCCACTTTGGATTTTTTTCTTTTAATTTTTGTTTTGTATTCGGTTCTTTTTTGTAATCTTCCATCAATTTAGTTATCCATTCGCCTTTGTTAGCACTTTCGCCACTATAAGGCGGATTGCCTATGATGCACATCACAGGTATATCACGCTTGATAAAATTTGCCTCATTGGCTTCGTTGCTCAACCAATTGGCAAACAAAGTATGCGTATCAGGTTGGCTTTCTTCCAAAGAATTAGTAAGATAAATTTTGAGCCGTTGGGTAATATCTTTGCTTTTAAAACCCGTTTCTTTTAACAATAAATCCATTTGCAAATGTGCCATCGCATAACTCGCCATCAACAACTCAAAACCATTCAAACGAGGAAAAAGATGTTTTTCTACATAATCATTCCAAATGCCTTCTTGCCCCGCAAATTGACTATAAATATGTTTGACCACTTCCGCCAAAAATGTACCCGTACCTGTCGCAGGGTCAAGTATTTGAACTTTATGCACTTCTTTTGCTATATTTTTACCTTTTACATTTGTTTTGATTGTAATTTTTGTGCTATCCGCCAAACCTTCTGACAACTCAAAATCAGTTCGAAGCATTTCATCAACAGCCCGCACAATAAAATTAACAATCGGTTTTGGAGTGTACCAAACGCCACGCGTTTTGCGAAGTTCTACATCATATTCACTCAAAAAAGTTTCATAAAAATGAATAATCGGTTCTTCTGTTTTGGTTGATTTTCCATAATTTTTTAGAATTTCATCAATATTGCAAGCCAAAAATACATCTACCAAACTATCTACTATCCATCGAATACGGTCATCGAGGTCAATGCCTGCAATATAACTGAATAATTTTCTAAGAAATGGATTTGATTTGGGTATCAATTCTGATGCTTTTTGTCGGCTAAAACTATCTAAGGAATTGTCGTGCAAACGTGCCGCAAACATTCCATAGACAATGGTTTGTGCATAAACATCTGCAAAACTTTTAGGGGTAATATCGTGGATTAAAATCTCTCTAAAAGCATCAATTTGTTCTTTTAATGTACTATTTTCTGCATTTATTTCATCAGCAATCAATACTCTCTCGATAACATCAGCCAACAAACGTGCTTTTCCTGCCATAATTGCCGCCAATTTTTTTGGATTATTGATAGTTTGAGCAATATTACTACAAAAATCTTTTATCAAATTTTCAAAAGTAGAAAAATGAGCCATCAAAGGTAAAATTTCACCATTTTTAACTTCTGCAATAGCAATTTTTGTAACAAAAACGCCATCATTATAAATATGAAAATCGAGATAATCAGTAAAAATAATATTATTCAAAGCACTTTTGTAGCGGTCAAATTGTTCTTTATTACCATTTTTTTTTGTACCTTCCAAATCTTTATCACCAATATCTTTTGCTTCTATAAATCCAATAGGAATATCTTTTTTGGTCAATACATAGTCAGGCGCACCGCAAGCAATTCTTTTTGGCTCGTTGGTGGCGATAATTTCAGGAACGATTGTTTCTAAAAGTTGCTCTAATAAACCTCTAAAAGTATGCTCAGTGGCATTACCAAGTATATATTTGGCGTTTATATTTTCTACGTATTGTGATAAATTCATTGGAATTTTAAGTTGGTTTTTT
>REAG01000096.1 GCA_004294265.1 Cytophagales bacterium
CCTGACGTGTTTTTATCCATAATTAATTTTTTATAACTTATTGATAATCAACACTTTTCGAAAAATAAATTTATAGATATTTTGACGTCAAGTTAATAATAACCGCCTTAAAACCTCAAAAATTTATTTATTTTTACTCTCAAAAAAATATCTTTTTTGTAATAAATATTCAAAAACTCGAGGTTTTATCACGCATAATTCCTTTTTATCATTGAGCAAACCATAAATATCTGTTTTTTGATTTAAAGCATAATAAATGGCAATTACATTTGATTTATTTTTAAATTTATCTTTTAATTCTATTACAAAAGTAGGTCTTATTTTCAATAAGCTGTCTTTCTTAATCTGCTCATTATCAGAACAATATCTTCTAATTTGAACGCTTTTATATAAATCTAAATATGCCAAAATTTTTGCAGAATCTGCTTTTGGCATTCCCAAAATAGCAAAAGAATTTTTACCTCTTTCAATCGAAAAACTATATTTTGAACTATCATTATAAATTACATTTAAAGTTTCAATTGTAGAAATTGAAGAACTAAAAATAGTTCTATCACGCCAGTTTTGCTCATCCGCAGAAATTAAATTTGCAAACGGAACTTTCCCAACCACTTGAAAATCAATAAAATATGGATTAGAAAAACCATCAATTAAGCCGATTAATTCCTGCGAATCGCTTATAAATCTTACTTTTTTTAGCAATGTATTGTTTTCAAAATAACTTATTTCGCTGGCTTCAGCTATTAAAATTTCTTTTATTTTTTGTAAAATTTCTTTGCTTATGGGCTTTTTTATAGTTGATTTATACATTAAATTTTTCAAATTCTCAATAAATAAACCTTCTGCCACAAATCCTTGATTTGTTTTCCAATCATTTTCTGATTTGGTTAAAGTAAGTATTTTTAATTTTTGTTTGATAATAATTTTATTTACAGTGCCACTATCAGAAATTGAAAATTGCGTTTCTTCCGATTGCAAAGTCCCTTTTGGAGATTGAATATAATAAACAAAAGCTGCAAGAAATACACTCAAAAAGGCTATTATACTTAAATTTTTAGAAAATTTTGGCATGAAATTATAAATTAAAAAAGTTAATTTATTACATATTTAGTAAACGTAATAAATTAACTTATGAAATAATAAAATTTAAAAATGAAATGTTAAATTAATTAAACTCGGATAGTCCAATTATAAGGGTCTTCAATGATTCCGTACTTTATATCGTTCAATATTTTTGCTACTTTTTTTGAAAAACCATCTGCTTTTGGAGCAGGTACTTCGTAATCTTCTCCTAAATAATTAATAATAGAAATAGGAGAAATAACGGCTGCAGTGCCAGTTCCAAATGCTTCTTGCATAGTTCCATCTTTCAAACTACGTATAATCTCATCCACAGAAATCTTACGTTCTTCAACTTTATAACCCAAATCTTTACCAATCGTAATGATGCTATCACGAGTAACACCATCTAAAATTGAAGAACTCAAACAAGGCGTAATCAACACATTATCAATCAAAAACATTACATTTGAAGCTCCTGTTTCTTCTATATATTTGTGTTCTTTTGCATCTGTCCACATAATTTGTTGATAACCATTTGCAGCAGCATTTTTGGCAGGTAAAAGCGAGGCTGCATAATTTCCACCAGATTTTGCAAACCCAATACCGCCCTCAGCCGACCTAACAAATTCAGTTTCAATTTTAACATTTAACTTTCCAGCAAAATACGAACCTACTGGCGAACAAAAAATAATAAAATAATAACTATCCGATGGTTTTACTCTTATAAAAGCATCCATAGCAAAAGCAAAAGGTCTAAAATAAAGCGAACAACCCTCTTGTGATGGTGCCCACATACGGTCTATTTTTGCCATTTCAATAACGCCATCCATAAAAATTTCTTTAGAAATGGGAGGCATACAAATTCTCGACATTGATTTATTCATCCTTTCCCAATGTTTTTCGGGTCTAAAGAGAATAATATCATTTGAATTTTTTGCTTTATGTGCTTTAAAACCCTCAAAAACCGTTTGACCATAATGCAAAGCCGCAGTTGCTGGGCTTAAAGAAATATTTTGATAAGGCACTATACGCATATCGTGCCACTTTCCGCCATTAAAATCAGCCAAAAACATGTGATCAGAATGGTATTTTCCAAAATCTAAAGCATTAAAATCAACCGATTTTAAGGAAGATAAATTACTTTTTTCTATACGTATGTTTGTCAAATCTGCTGTTATCATTGTATGGATATTAAAAAACGGACTGTAAAGATATTCTTCAGTTTGATATATAAAAGAAAAAGTTTATAAATATTTTTATAAGCATAAATACTCAATGTGTTTTTTATTGAAAAAGTTCATTTTTTTCTATACATTTTTTCCATTATATTAAAAATTAAGAAATTAAAAAATGATTTATTCCAAATAAATAGTTTGATTTATAAGATTCAAAATAGCTTTTTGAAAAAAGCTCATTTCCTAAAACCGTTTTCATTTCTTTTATATCTTCAAAAGAATAGTTGCAAATTTTATGTAATATTTCTTTAGATAATGGAAAATATGTATAGTGCCAGGGTTCAAATTTAAACCCCGTTCTGTCAGGATTTTCTGTATAAACCAAACAAAATCCGAAAGATTCTGCATTTTTAGAAAGCCAATAATTCAAATACTGATACTCGCCTTTTTCAGAAAAATTTTCATTCGTAAGAGGATTTTCGTTTTTATAACCAAAAGCATCTACAATATCAATATCAGTTCCCCAATGATGACGAGACGTTCCAGGAATTGCTGTAAATTCTATAATACAATTTATAATATCGATTTCAGAATAACTAGGAAACTGCAATTTTAGCTTCTTATATTTTTCATTCCAAATAGTTTTTTGCGATTCAAAAGACCTATAACCTGAAGTTCCCCATAATCGCAAACCATCTTTTTCTGCAGCCATTTTCATTTTTTCAAAAGCCTCAAAAGCCTCAGGAAGCAATAAATAGTTTTCGCCCATTAAAATTGGTTTTTCTATACCAATATAAGTTAAATTTTCTGTTGAAGAAAACAAAAGAACATTTTTTCCAATAGCACTATATATATATGAAAAAAAAATATTTGTATTGAAAATCCGTCTTGTCAAATTAGAATAAGTTAGAATCTTGATGCAAATAAAACATTAAAAAGAAAATTTAAAGAAGTAATTCTCTTTAATTTACCAATTTTAGCAGTTATTTATTTGATTTAAAAAATAATTTCAATTAAAATAAAAATAATTTTTGGTTATAAAGTGTTGATATATAGGGGATTATATAAAAGTATAAAAATAAATTAAAATATTTTCATAAAATATTTTGCGTATTAAAAAAAGCCTATTACCTTTGCACTCCCTTTAGCAAACGAGCTAAGGAAAACGAAAAAACAAGAAGTTAAAATTTTGTTTTTTGATAA
>REAG01000195.1 GCA_004294265.1 Cytophagales bacterium
AAGAAAACTCAAATCTGTAGTACACAAGCCGCCTCCCGAAAATAAGCCCATTGCTCAAAATCAAAGCTTTTTGGGTGATTAGCTGCAATGTGGGTTAAACCAGAACTAATTATCGAACATTTTCTTACTCACATTAAACCTTTAATAGATTAAAAATTAAATATTTGTTCAACAACTTCCTCTTCTAAATACTCTTCTTCTCTAACATCCAAACCCCAAACATCCCAATTTTCTGGTTTGTGCCTAGCAAACAATTCAATTTTATCCTGTGTAGGAAACATCCTTTCAATAGATTTTAGTACTTCTATTGGCTTTTGACTGTGTAAACCTCTAGAAGAACGTATTAGTTGCTTTTCATTTCTTGAGCCTCTTGGCGTTGGTATCTTACCTTTTTTAAATACCAAACACATTTCACAATACGAAAGTGTATATTGACCAGGATTATGAACCATTTTATCCCATACAAACGCAACAGTTCTAAAATTAAAGCCCCAAGCTTTTCCTAATTCTATTCCCTGTTCCATGTGTGGACTCGTAACCCACATAAATAACAAACAATCCTCTTTAGAAATATCTTTAATTGGTATTTTTTTTAAATCCTCCGTTTTGACAGTTGGATATTGAAAATTATCGGCACTAATAAATATGTTTTTTTCCCAATTTTTATTTAGGTCTTTTTTTCCACTTTTATCAAATTGCATTTTTCCGCCATAATCCCAGGGCGGATCTACATATATAATATCATATTTTTTTTCGGGCAAATCTGGATATAAACTTGGCAAGTCATTTCTTACAGTTTTTCTTTCTACTTCTTTATTATATATTCTATATCCAGATACAGGCTTTAAGTTTATTTCATTAATACGTCCAAATAAATCTGTTTGCTCCATAATTGCTATATGCTATATTTAGTATGCAAATTTATACAAATTATATAAATATCAAAAATATATTTTATTAAAAAATGAAAAATTCTCAACTTTCATAAAACTTCCATAACAACTAAATAAATCTATATTCTTACTTCAACTTCTCTTTCAAAAACTGTGCAGTATGGTTATTTTTAATCTTAACCATTTCCTCTGGTGTTCCTTCAAAGCATACATTTCCACCTTCGTCTCCACCTTCAGGACCAATATCAATAATCCAATCTGCACATTTGATAATTTCCATATTATGCTCAATTATGATTACGCTATTACCTTGATCCACAAGGGTTTGAATAGCAATAAGCAATTTGCTAATATCATGAAAATGCAAACCAGTGGTTGGTTCATCAAAAATAAAAAGCAATCCGCCCTCTTTAGAATTTCTTCCTTCGGCAATAAAAGTTGCCAATTTTACCCTTTGTGCCTCTCCGCCCGAAAGTGTGCTGCTCGATTGTCCTAAGCCTATGTATCCAAGACCAACTTCTTGTAAAGGCAACATTTTCTCTAAAATTCGAGGTTTATCTTTAAAAAATATAACGGATTCATCCACGGTCATTGCCAAAATATCTGAAATATCTTTGTCGTTATATTTAACTTCTAAAATTTCTTGTTTAAATCTTTTTCCATGACAACTTTCGCATTTTATTCTTACATCAGCCATAAATTGCATTTCGATAGTCAAAAAACCTTCGCCTTGGCAGGTTTCGCAACGTCCGCCTTCCACATTAAATGAAAAATGCGATGGTTTATAAGCCCTTTGTTTTGCTAATGGCGTTTCCGAAAAAATGGTTCTTATATAATCATACGCTTTAGTGTAAGTAACGGGATTTGAGCGTGAAGATTTACCAATCGGATTTTGATCTACAAACTCAACTTGCCTAATTTCTTTAATGTCGCCTTCAAATCTTTCGTAATTTCCTGTAAAATCTTCACCCGTTCCATCAATTATTTTCGATAAAGCAGGGTGTAATATTTTCTTAATTAAAGTAGATTTCCCTGAACCCGAAACTCCTGTTACAACTGTTAAAACTCCCAAAGGAAATTTAACATCTATATTTTTTAAATTATTTTCTTTTGCTCCAGAAATTTTAATAAAATGTTTTGATTTTCTGTGAGCCAAAGGCAAAGCCACTTTTTCAATTCCAGATAAATAATTAAAAGTATGAGATAAAACAGAATTATCGTAAGAATTCATATCTTTAATATTGAACTGACGAATTAAATTTCCGCCATTCATACCAGCATCGGGACCAATATCAATAATTTGGTCGGCAGCTCTCATAACTTCTTCTTCGTGTTCAACCACAATCACTGTATTTCCTAAATCTCGCAACTTTTTTAAAACCGAAACAAGCCTTTCCGTGTCCCTAGGATGCAAACCGATGCTTGGCTCATCCAAAATATACATCGAACCAACCAAAGCCGAACCAAGGGAAGTAGCTAATTTTATACGTTGAAACTCTCCTCCTGAAAGCGTATTGGTAAGTCGATTTAAAGTAAGATAACCTAATCCTACTTCACATAAATAATACAAACGAGTTTTGATTTCTGTCAATAATCTATTGGCAACTTCTTGTTGATATTCCGAAAGCTGAAGCGTATTAAAATACTGATATGCCTTAGCGATTGGTAATAAAACCACATCTGTTATACTTAAAAATGAATTATTTTCAAGTAATTTATTAGTAATTTGATTGCTATTTTCGGATTCTATTTTAGTACTATTTTTTGATTCAATTTTCACATATTGAGCATCTTTTCGTAGCCTTGTTCCTTTGCAATCAGGGCAAACGGTTCGACCTCTGTACCTCGAAAGCATAACTCTGTATTGAATTTTATAACTTTCGGTTTCTAAGTATTTAAAAAATGCGTGTAAGCCCTCAAAATATTTATTTCCGTTCCATAAAAGTTGATATTGCTCTTCATTCAAATCATGGATTGGACGATGAATTGGAAAATTAAATTTAATGGCATTTTTGATTAAAGGCGTAAGCCAGTCCCCCATTTTTTCACCTTTCCAAGGAGCGATTGCACCCTCATAAACGGATAAACTTTTGCTCGGAAACACCTTCCCTGGGTCAATTCCTAACACGTGCCCAAATCCTTCACAAGTTTTACAAGCACCAAAAGGGTTGTTGAAAGCAAACATATTAACAGTTGGCTCTTCAAAAACCATGTTATCAGCTTCAAATCTATCCGAAAATGTTCTTTTTTCTATATTCAAAATAAGAACTTCGCACATTCCTTCGCCTTCATAAAAGGCAGTTTGAACAGAATCAGAAAGCCTAAATTCAGCTTCTTCATCTTGGGCATTAACAGCAGCTCTATCAATTAAAATTTTTAATGGTTCTTTATTACTATTAAATATAATATCTTCTAGTATTTCTTCAATTTCTATTAAACTTTCATTCTGTAATATTCTTGTAAATCCTTTTTGAATTAAAACATTTAGTTCTTCTTTCAAAGATTTTCCTTCTCTGATAATCAAAGGTGTTGAAAGTACATATTTACTCCCTTTTGGAAAAGAATTTACATAGCTAACAACATCTGAAACTGTATTTTTCTTTACAATATTACCCGAAACTGGCGAAAAAGTAGTTCCAACTCGTGCATAAAGTAACTTTAAATAATCGTAAATTTCTGTAGTTGTTCCTACAGTTGAGCGAGGATTTCGTGTGTTTACTTTTTGTTCGATTGCGATGGCTGGAGCAACGCCTTTAATATAATCCACATCGGGTTTTTGCATTCTTCCCAAAAACTGACGAGCGTAAGAATTTAAACTTTCAACATACATTCTTTGTCCTTCTGCAAAAAGCGTATCAAATGCTAACGAGGACTTTCCTGAACCTGAAACGCCAGTAACAACCACCAATTTATTGCGTGGAATAGCTACCGAAAGATTTTTAAGATTATTTTCTCTTGCATTTTTTATAATTATAAATTTTTTGGGATCAAGCGAATCGAAAATATCTTCCATCTGGTAATTACAATATTAGCTAAAACGCAAAATTAATCTTTAAAATCATTAAATACTAATCTTGTTTCAACTTATTACAAAACATTTCAAATTAATATAATACTTATTAAAATTTAATATAATACTTATTAAAATAAAAAATTTTATTACTTTATTAAATAATTAAAATAAAATTTTACATTAAAAAAAATGGAAATATGATACTTAAAACCTCATAAATTAAAAAATATTTTTTATTTATTTGATGAAATAAAACTTGAAAAAAATATTTCTTAAATTTCCAAGTAATATTTATATTACAATTGTATTACTTTTTAAATCATAAATGTATATATGTAAAATTAAATTGACTATATTTGTAATATATAATTGTTTTTTAAAATACTCAAAATTATGAAAAAATCAAAATTAAGTATTTCAAAGGTATTGTTACCTTTAATATTTTTATCAAATATGCTATTTTCTCAAAATGCAAACCAAATTTCGTTTGAGAAAAAATATGAAAAAGGAACTTATAAAAGTGCCTATAAATCAAATTCAGTAATATTACAGAAAGAAAAAACGGGTTTGAATTATATATATCAAGCTAAAGCAGCCGAAGGTTGTGGAAAATATGCCGAAATGGACAGCCTTTTAAACTTAGGTATTTCATATTTCAAAAACAATACCAACTCTGATGATTACACTCAAGCACTCAAATTAACTGCCGATACTTGGTATGGATATGGTGCCTACCAAAAATCATCTGAATATTACCAAAAAGCAATAGAAAATTATAGTAAATTGAATGGAAATGACTCGATAATCAAATATGATTTAAAATTGCTTTTAGCAAAAAGTATGTTGCGTCAAGGGTTTAATAATGAAGCTCTTGCCTTAGTTAATGAACAGTATAATTTCAGAGTTAGTAAAATTGGAAAAACAAATATAAATGATGAAAAGCCATCAGAAATTTTTAAGAAACTACCCAAATCAGAGCGTAAATCCAACCTAAGAAAGTTGGCTCAAGTAATCGCTTTGAGAGATGCTGCATGGTTAAACCGTGGAGAATTCAGAGATTTAGATAGCAACTGGACTAAAGATTATAAATGGGTAAAAAAAAATGCAGGAAAATCTAGTATAGAAGCTAGAAACTTACTCGTTACGCAAGCAAAAAAGTATGAAATTGAAAAACAAAAAGGAAAAGCCACCAATTATTATTTAAAAGCATTCCATAGAAGTAAAGCTAAATTTAGCGAAAAAACAGTTTTAGAAATTCTCGAAAAAGTTGTGTATAGTTATAATGCCGAAAATGACAAACACAGAGCAAGAAAATACGTCCGTAAGCTAGAAAGTGCTTTAAGTTTGCAATATGGACATAAAAATCCTCAATATATTCGTTACCCAATGCTGGATGTAGCAAGTGCTTACCAATTTAGCAAATTTAATAAATCTTTTAAGAATCTTACTAAAGTATATAAAGGTAAAATTGCTGTTCCCAATAATCATCCTATACAAGCAAAAATGTTGCTTTATAGTTATGAATTAGATACTAAAAACAGTAATTATGACCAAGCACAAGATACATTAAAGAAATTATTGGAAGTAAAAAAATATTTATATGGCGAAAAATCACCTGAACACCATAAAACAAAATTAGAATGGGCAAATTTTTTGGCGGTTTATGGTAATAATTTCAAAAAATCACAAGAAATTGAAGAGGAAAGTTGGGACAAAATTGTTGCCCCTCAATACTCGCCTCAAAACCTAGAATACACACAGCAATTACAACAATTAGCGGGTTTATATGATATGATTGATAAATATGACTTAGCGATAGAGCAATTAAATTTATCGGCAACAACAATAGAAAAATATTACGGAAAAGAAAATGCTGCGTATGCTTCTGCACTTCAAAAATTAGCAGAAGAATATATCAAAAAAGGTGATTTCAAAAAAGGTGAAATCTTAATAAACGAAGCGGTTGATTTAATGAAAAAAGTAGGAAATAGAGAAAATGCTTCCAATAAAGCAGCTACATATCTCACTTTAAGTAAACTTTATACAACCATTGGAAACTACGAAGAAGCTGCAAAAGCATTGAAAATTGCTAAAAAAACATCCAAAAAAGCCAAAGATTCGGGTGCTGATGAGGCTGCATCCAAATCTACTGATGAGTTAGTTGATTTTTATATCAAAAATGGAAGATATAATGATGCTGAAAATTTATTGGAAAGAACTTTATTTTTAAAAGAAAAAAGGTTTGGTAAGGAAAATAAAGAATTAATAACAACTTTAAACCAAATAGCGGCTCTTAATTTAATCAAAGGTAATTATGGTGAAGCCGAAAAAGCAATCACTCGCTCAACTGGTTTATCATCCAAAATATATGGCGATAGTTCTATTAAATATACCGAAGCTATCAAAATGCGAGAAGATTTATACAAAAAAATCGGTGAGTTTGTGAAAGCCGAAGAAAGTGCAGTTCAGCGTTTAAACATCCAACGAAAAAATTTAGGAAATAATCACATAGAATTAGCCTCAACTTACTCAAATATAGCAATGTTGAAATTCTTTTCGACCAAAGATGTTTCTAAATCAATTAATTTTGTAAAAAACGGTATTGAAATCGTGAAAAATAATATTGGCATCGAAAATCCACAATATGCGGCTCAAATCACTAATTTAGCAACATTTTATATCGAAACCAAAGAATATGACAAAGCAGATAGCCTTTTGAACGTGGCAGATGGAATTTGGAAAAAAATAGTTGGTCAGAAAAATCTAAACTCTGCAGATATAGCCATGCTAAGAGGTGCTATTGATTATAAACAAGAGAAATATAACGATGCTAAAGATAATTTTTCAGTAGCAAAATCTTTGTATGCAACTATTTTTTCAAAACAACATCCTGGATATGTAAAAGCATCCAGCCGATTGGCTCACACCAATTTTGTGCAAGGTGATTATTCAAAATCTTTGGTAATAATGGATGAAATTACAAAAACATATTTGAACTATACTCGCAAATATTTTCCATCGCTTTCTTTCAGTGAAAAATCAAAATATTGGAATTTAATAAAAGATGATTTTGAGTTCTATAACTCTTTGGTACTCAAATTAAAAGATAAAAAACCCGAACTTATTGGCAAAATGTACGATATGACAATGGCAACAAAAGCCATCATGCTAAGCTCGTCTATCAAAGTTCGTGAACGAATTATGAATAGCAAAGATGATAAGTTAATCATGCGATACAACGAATGGATTGGTAAGAAAGAGTTTCTTTCCACTGTCATTTCATTGAGTAATGAATCATTAAAAGAAATGGGAGTAAATGTGGCACAACTTGAAAAAGAAATTACGATAGCGGAAAAAGATTTGAGCGAAAGTTCAGAAATATTTGCGTCTAATAACGACAAAAAATTCTTCCATTGGACGGATGTAAAATCAAAATTAAAAGAAAATGAATATGCAGTAGAAATTTTAAGATTCAGAAATTTCACATCTACATTTACTGATGAGCCTATTTATGCAGCATTAATTATAAATAAACTTACTTCTAAAAAACCCGAAATGGTAGTTATGTCCAACGGAAAAGAATTGGAAACTAAATTTTTGAAATATTACAGAAATTCAACAAAAAACCATGTAGAAGATAGTTATTCTTACGAAAATTATTGGGCTCCTATCAAACAAAAAATCAACGATGGCTCAGTAATTTATATGTCAGCCGAAGGCGTTTATAACCAAATAAATGTAGAAGCCATGATGAGCGAAAATAATAGCTTTTCAATCGATAAAAACGATTTTACTTTTGTGAGTAATACCAAAGATTTGATTATAAATAGCGAAAAAGAACGCAGACCTAACGGACAAAAAGCAGTTTTGGTAGGTAACCCTACTTTTTATGCGAGTGCTTCAAATATAGAAAAAGATAAAAATGCAATAGCCATGCGTGGCTTAGATAGAAGTGCCAATATATCTTTTAAAAAACCTGTAAAAAAATCAGATTTGATTGCCAAAGATTTACAACGTGATTTCTCCTCAAATAGTGAAATATCGCAATTACCGGGCACAGAAGAAGAGGTCAATAATTTGGAAGGATACTTACTAACAAAAAATTGGGATGTAAGAAAATATATGGAAAATAAAGCAGATGAAGATACAGTAAAAGCCATTCGACAACCAAAAGTTTTTCATATTGCAACCCATGGTTTTTTCAAAGAAGACGTAAATGAAGATGAAGTTTCTGGACTTACTGCATCAGAAGCAGAATTTACTCAAAATCCATTGTTACGTTCTGGTTTGCTACTCAAAGGTGCTGGCGATGTGCTTAAATCAAATTCAATTTTAGATATTAATTCTGAAAAAGGTGTTCTGACAGCTTATGAAGCCATGAATATGAACTTAGATAATACAGAATTGGTGGTTCTTTCAGCTTGCGAAACTGGATTAGGACAAGTGCAAGTAGGAGAAGGCGTATTTGGATTGCAACGCTCATTTTTAGTTGCGGGAGCAAGTACTGTAATTATGTCGCTTTTTAAAGTAAATGATGAAGTAACTCAAAAATTGATGACACGATTTTATGAATTATGGCTCAAAACGGGCGATAAACGTAAGTCTTTTGCCGATGCCAAACGTGAAATCAAAAAACTATATCCTGAGCCTATTTATTGGGGCAGTTTTGTGATGAGTGGGATATAAGATTTCTAGCAATAGTAATATATAAATTATGATACTATTACCTTCTAAAGGGGTTTTAGCAAATATGATTATCTTGATAACCGAAGATTAGGAACTAGAATGCTTTTATTGATTTCACCCCATTCGCAGAGAAAGTTAAGGATAAGATTAATAAAAAGAATTTTATTGCACAGTTTTATTTCAATAATTTGTCTATAAATACACTAATGATAAAAATATTACTTTCTCAAATATCTCTAAATAAATCAGTTAATACGATACTATTTTGCACAAAACTTCCTGAATATTCATTATTATTAACTTGAGGTCAATATATCTATAAATTGACTTAGCGTAAAGTACTGACTATCAATAAGTTGTAAAAAAATAATTATAGATAAATACACGTCAGGTTAATATTACGCCATTTACTCGCTCAACCATTCCATTTGTTTTTGGTGTAAAAGGTTCTGTCAATCTATGCTGAATTGTGATTTCAGTACACTTTTCATTCATTTTAGATGGCTTTTGACATTTATTTCCTTTTTTTGAAACGAGCAATCTATTTGTGAATTCAAGCCCATTATCAGTCAAAATATGCGTAATTATAAAAGGAAAATAATTTAAACAATGGTCTATGAAATCAACCGTATTTTCGGCTGTTTTGCTTTCATAAATCTTGTAAATCATAGCTCTGATGCATCTATGCCTGAAAAAAGATAGTACGATTTAGCGCCCAATTTAGGTAAATAAGTAACCTCAATGTGAATATAACCAGGTTCATATTCTTTATATTCTTGGCAATATCCTTCTTTTCTTCTGAAACTGTGTTTATTTGTTCGGTTTTAAAAGTCCTGTAAATAGAGCTACTAGAAATCGTTGGATTTGATTCTAACATGGTCTCCTAGACTTCTTCAACTGGAATACAAGTCCATTTTCGTAAACTAACTAGGACTGCATTTTCAATATCTGAAAGGGCGTATTGAATGTTTTTAGGTCTGCACGATGCATCTTTTTTGGAAATCTTTATTTTTCATTTTGAAACCGTTTGTTTTGAAATATTAAATTTTGAGGCAAATTCAAAATTTGTTTCAAAATTGTTTTGTAATTGAAGACGAATGTTTACATTCCTCTTGGCATTTGAATGATAAATCAGTTGCATAATTATTTTTATTTGTGGAAAAACAAAAGTAATCAACTTTTTTATTATTACCCTTCGGGGATTTCTTTTAAAGTCGAAGCCGAAAAAGAACTCCCCGAAGGGTAATAAATGCCACCTATAATTTTATGAAACTACACATTTTAAGTAATTTATATTAAAAAAAATATTTTATATTAAACCGATTATTAAATATGACATTCTATTTTTCAATTTTATAATTTAGAATCTAAAATATGAACTATTATTATAAATTATGTATTAGTAATTTATCGGTTTAATGTAATATAAATTACTTTAGGTTTTTATAAGTTACCTTTATTCTTACAAATTCAAATGGACTCGGACATAGATAAATTATTGAAATCAGAAAATGAACAACTGAGTAAATTGCAAAAAATAGTAAAAAAAACTTTGGATGATGAAAATTTAATTATTGAAAACTTACTGCATCCGCCTAAAGAAATAATCACGAAAGGTCAGAAAATATCAGACAAAGTGGCTAGTTTTGGAGGCAGTTGGGCGTTTATAATTTCGTTTTTCATATTATTATTTATTTGGATTTTGTACAATTCTATTGCTTTAAGCCAGTTTAATTTCGATCCTTACCCTTTTATTTTAATGAATTTGATTCTTTCGTGAATTGCAGCATTGCAAGCACCCATCATTATGATGAGCCAAAACAGACAAGAGGAAAAAGATAGAAAACGAAGCGAAAACGATTATTTAATAAATTTAAAAGCTGAAATTGAAATTAGAGCTTTAAATCAAAAAATTGATTTACTTTTAGAAGAACAAATTAAAATATTGTTTGAAAGTCAAGCCAAACAATTAGAAATATTAAAATCAATCGAAAGTAAAATAAGTAATAAATATCAGTAATTTTTAGTAATATATTTTAAGTAAATTACTTAATTAATTACTTAATTAATTAAGTAAGTAATTAAGTATATTTTCATTTTTTTTATAAATTAGGGAACTCCTAAAAACCTCAATTCCAATGAAACTCTCTCCCTTGTATTCTGCGATATTAGAACAGAAATTCGTTTAGGAGGGGGCTCTTAAAAATAATATTAGCGTTTTTAGAAGTTTCCAATATAAATTTTTCAATTATTACTCATAAATTAAAAAAAATCATTTATAATGCTAACAAAAATTAAAATTGTTTTAGTTCACTAAATATTAATGTTATTTTTGCAAAATATACCAAGAAATAAGTAAAGAAATGTTTGAAAGTTTAAGTAACAAACTCGATAGTGCCATCAAAACCTTGAAAGGTCAGGGTAGAATATCTGATATAAATGTAGCACAAACGGTTAAGGAAATTCGCAAAGCCTTGTTAGATGCCGATGTAAACTTTAAAGTTGCCAAAGATATTACCGACAAAATAAAAGATTCTGCCATAGGTCAGAAAATCTCTATTTCGGTTTCGCCAGGACAACTTTTTACAAAAATTGTGTCGGATGAGCTTACAGCTTTGATGGGTGGAACCAAGTCTGATATTAATTTAAAAGCTGATCCAGCTATTATTTTAATGTCGGGTTTGCAGGGTTCTGGAAAAACTACATTTTCGGGAAAGTTAGCAAAAATGTTAAAAAGTCAAGGTCGGCAAGTACAGTTAATCGCTTGTGATATTTACAGACCAGCCGCTATCGATCAGCTTAAAGTTTTGGGTGAAACAATTGGTGTAGATGTTTATGCAGAACCTGACAATAAAAATGCAGTTGAAATTGCTAAAAATGGCGTTGAATTTGCCAAGAAAAATAATAGAAAAGTAATAATTATTGATACTGCAGGTCGATTGGCGGTCGATGAGGAAATGATGAAAGAAATTGAAAGTATAAAAAAAGCTGTCAATCCTTCTGAAATTTTATTTGTAGTAGATGCCATGACAGGTCAAGATGCCATAAATACAGCTCGAACTTTTAATGAAAGATTGAATTTTGATGGCGTAGTTCTTACTAAATTGGATGGAGATACTCGTGGTGGAGCTGCACTTTCTATAAAACAAGAAGTTAATAAACCTATCAAATTTATTGGTACAAGCGAAAAAATGGAAGGAATAGATATTTTCCATCCTGATCGTATGGCTCAAAGAATTTTGGGAATGGGTGATGTGGTTTCGCTTGTGGAACGTGCTCAACAGGTTTATGATGAAGATGAAGCCAGGAAAATAAGTAAGAAAATTGCTAAAAATCAGTTTGATTTTAATGATTTTATTTCCCAATTAGATCAAATCAACAAAATGGGAAATGTAAAAGATTTGATGGGAATGATTCCTGGTATGAGTAAACTGAAAGATGTCGAAATAGATAACAATACTTTTGTGCCTATGAAAGCCATGATTCAATCCATGACTCCAAAAGAACGTTCAAATCCAGATATTATCAATCAAAATCGAAAATTAAGAATTGCAAAAGGTGCTGGAAAATCTATTCAAGATCTAAATAAATTCATCAAACAATTTGAAGATATGCGAAAAATGATGAAAATGATGAATAACAAAACCGCCATGAAAGACATGATGGGACGTATGGGAATGTAAGATTTCAAAATATTGAACTTTGAAAAATAATTTAAAGTTCAATATTTTTTATTAAAATCATCGTATCTGTTTTTTGGAACAACAGATTTAAAATCAGACGAATGAGGTGTTGGTTTTACCCAATCTAAAAATCCATTGCTCCAAGCATAAGCCAATCCAATAGTAAGAATAAATACAAAAATAAACATTTCGGTTAGCGAATACCAAATCCATGCTCCTTTAGTTACTTTTATTAAATTTGAATGTGCATAAACGGTTGCCCAAGGAAAAAGAAAGACAATTTCTACTTCAAAAAGCAAGAATAATATTGCTATTGCAATGTATTTTATGTTGATTTTGCCCCAAGCATCACCCACCGTTTCTTCGCCAGATTCGTAGGTTGATAATTTTTCAAGATTCGGTTTATTGGGTCGAATAATCTGAGCAGCAATTAATCCAATCATTACAAAAACAATCGAACCAACTAAAAAAATTAAAACTGTTGCCCAAGCTGACATTATATACTTGTTTTTAATTTGCTGATTATTTATTTTTTAAGGATAAGTAATCAATTTTAAAGATACAAAATTATACAATTTTAGATTTGTTTTATAAAAACAAATTTTATTTTATAGAACAGCCCATTTAATTATAAAACACTCAAAAAACGAAGTTTTTTGAGAACCAATTCATTAGGTTAAGCCGCTTAAAAGTCCCTCCCCCTTTTTGAATTCTGCGTCTTCGTAGCAGAACTTGGATTTAGGGTGGGGCTTAATTCCTTAACTTAACGACAATGTGCGGAATTGAGATTTTTAGGAGTTCCCTAATATTAAAATATAACTAATTATCAAAATTTAATCTTAAAATAGTTGCATTTAAGGGTTGAATCCTGCAATTATCAAAATATATTCTTAACCCAAGTTGCAGCTATCCCTTATAAAAATTGTATTTTTTTAATAAACCACATAAACCCAATCGCCCTCGTTTTAAACGGGGGGGGTGAAACATTCGTTTTTAACGAATAATACACTTTTTTATTCCAAACAAGCCGTAATAAAACTTCACAAATATAAGGACTTTTTTTATATTATAATCGTTACAAACGATTAACTCAACCGCCCCCGTTTGGAAACGAGGGCGAGTGGGTTCTCATTCTCAATTATTGTCTCGTAATGTTCAACTGTCGGAAATGGGTCGTAGTAATGATGCAAAATCCTTTTCTACTCTGAATATTCCGATGATTGTCTAAAACCTATTGTATGGTCTTCCAAATGTTCCCAGTCCACGAGTAGAATGTATATATTGTCTTGTTCCAAACATTTTCGCAGGGAGTGTCTTTCATAGCCTTTTATAGAACTGATAAATTGGGCTTACTCGTATTTATTGGGGATTATGCAAATAACTTATGTAACCTAAACAAGAAAAACTCGGTATCTACTACACCTCTTAAATTAGCTCTAAATAGT
>REAG01000196.1 GCA_004294265.1 Cytophagales bacterium
GAAACCATCATTTCCCAAAAAGAAAAAAACGAGGACAGCCTCGCAAACGAAGCCAAAATAGATGCTTTGGTCTATAAATTATATGATTTGACAGAAACTGAGATTAGGATAGTGGAGGAGAAATAAAAAAATATTCACTATTTTAGTGAATAATAAAAAATTAAATTAATTTTACGACAAAATATGGAAATTGAGTTTGAAAAAGAATATTTAAAAGAATTATACGAAGAAGGTAAAACGTCTAGTAAGAAGCATCGTTTTCAGCCACAAATTATAAAGCAATATAAAAAAGCACTTGATTATTTAAAATTTGCCATTAAAATAGAAGACTTATATTTAATTCGTAGTTTACATTACGAAGAACTAATAGGTAATAAAAAAGGTCTTGAATCTGTACGGGTTAATAATCAATATCGAATTGAGTTTAAAAGTCGTATAGAAAGTAACGAATTACAAACAATTACTATTTGTTCGATAGTAGAATTGAGTAACCATTATTCATAAAATTAGCCATGGAAACCACACAAAATATACCTTTTGAAGCCACACACCCAGGAAGTTTAATCAAAGATGAGTTAAAATTTCGAGGTATTGCACAAAAAGATTTTGCACACAGCATAGATATGCAACCCACTATGCTCAACGAAATCATAAAAGGGAAAAGGGCAATTACTGCCGAAATAGCTTTGATTTTAGAAAAATCATTGGATATTCCTGCCGAATATTGGATGCGTTTTCAATCTGGTTACGAACTGGATTGTGCTAGAATTAAAGAACGAAATATTACTAAAAATGCCTTAATTGAACAATGGAAAGTAATAAGCGAATATGTAAATGTAGCGTATTTGAAAAAGAAAAACTTACTTAACGATTCGCTTTCAGATTGTATTTCGACAGTAAAAAATCTATTTAATGCACCAACTATTGAAGATTTAATAGCTCAATATTCGGGCTTTAAGTTGCAATATGCTATGTATAGAAAATCCGAAAAATTGCAAATAGACGAGAGAAATCTTTTTACTTGGGAAAAGGTAGCAAAAAATCTTGCAAGCGAAATAAATGTTAAAATGTATGATTTTTCTAATTTAGAGCTTTTAAAATCAGAACTTAATTTGATTTTTTTTGAAAATAATAATGTGCTTAAAAAAACAGAAAATTTACTACATTCGTATGGAATTAAGTTTTTAATACTTGAAAAAATGGATAAAACTCCTGTTGATGGCATCACTTTTTGGTCTGGAGAAAATCCAACCATTGTAGTAACATTACGAAAAAAAAATATTGATAATTTTGCATTTACAATTTTGCACGAATTAGGTCATGTTGTTAAACATTTAGAAAACTATAAAACCATTTTAGATATAGAAAACATTGAAGAAAAATCTATAATTGAGCAAGAAGCAGACTTATTTGCACAGCAAAGCTTGATAGATTCAAAAATTTGGGATAACATAAAAAATAGATTATTTTCAGATGAAGAGATAAATAATTGTGCTTCAGATTATAAAATTAATGCCGCTATTTTGTTAGGCAGAAAATGCTGGGAATCAAATAATTATAAAGTTTATACAGAAATAAACAGGAAAATACAATAAAATTGAAGGCAAATTTAAAATGTCCCTAAAAACATGAATTAACACCAAATATTAAACAAATATTGATTCAAAAAACTGGATTTGTAGAGTGAAAATCACAACTTAGGTAGATTCTAATATTGTTAATTTCAAAAATTTTGAAAAAAAATAACAAATTATAACAAAAATACTAATTAGAACGTATATTTGCATTACAAAGTGCCCCACTAAACGAATTTGCTTTTTTGCTGCACTCTAAAATCGATTATAAAACCCAGACTTGATCTGGGTTTTTGCTTTTTAAGCATTTATTAACCTTAGTCGAAACCATTATTTCCCAAAAAGAAAAAAACGAGGACAGCAGTGAAAACGAAGCCAAAATAGATGCTTTGGTTTATAAATTATATGATTTGACAGATGATGAGATTAGGATTGTGGAAGGGAAATAATTAAATATTCACTATTTTAGTGAATAAAATAATAAAAATATAATTTGTTAAGAAGAAATTAAACAAATTCAGAAATAATAATTTGTAAATTTAATTTTGAATTTGATTAATAAATCAAAACCAAAATCTATAATAACTTTTATAAATAATTATTGGTAGTTTTATGCCAGAAGATTTACAAACATTATAATATTTTAAACTTTTTAAAAGTAAAAGAGCAGTATAGAGTCCTAAAAATGAATACACCTTACTCTATCTCAGACTATTTTCCAAACTAATTGCCAAAAGTTTTTGAGCTTCTAAAGTAACTTAAAACAAGCTCTTTTTTAGAGATTTTAAGGTTGAATAAATACGCATACTCTATTAAAATATTACTAATTATTTATATAAATTTAACCAAAAATAGTTACCTTTAAGGGCTTAATCTTGCATCAAATTACGTTGTAAGAAACCGAAAAAATTAAGTTATATTCGGTTTTGTACTATTTAAGGAATTTTAAAAAAAAATGTATAGTTTTGTCAGACGCTATAAGTTGAATTTATTTAAAACTTCTTTTTATTTATAAACATATTATAAAAGCAAAATAAATACACTTATTTTTGTATGATTTATAATATGGCACAAAATACCTTTAGGAAAAATACGGAAAAAGAAAAACCTGCTAATAAAATGGCAAGTCCTATTACGGAAGAAAATTCAGAAACTGCTGATACGGAAATTAAACCATCCAAAATAGCTTTTTTGAAAGATCCAAGGTTGCATCTTTTGGTGGGATTGGTGCTTATTTTCGGTTCTATTTTTATTTCTTTTTCTTTGATTTCTTATCCATTTACAGGAAATGAAGACCAAAGCGTGGTAGAATCTTTATTTGAAACAGGAATTAGAGATTCAGGTCAAGAAGCTGAAAATTGGCTCGGATTAATGGGAGCAATCATATCTTATTTTTTGGTTTTTAAAGGTTTCGGTATTGCATCTTTGCTTTTTATGCCGCTTATTTTTGTGGTTGGCGTTAAAATTGTTTTCAAAAAAACTTTCTATTCGCCACGCAAATTGATGTTGTATAGCTTATTTTTAGTGTTTTGGATTAGTTTTACCTTTGGTTATATTGTTTCAGTTGCTGAGCAGGAGCAAATTTTGGGCTTTTTGAGTGGTGGCGTTGGTTATGAGTTTGCTCTAATAGTAAAAGAATTTTTAGGTATTGGAACTATACTTTTAATCGTTTTATTGATATTAGGATTTCTTATTTTCACTTTAAATATTACTACTTTTGCTCCAAAACAAAAAGAAATAGAACTTGATAATCCTTTTGCAGAAGAAGATGACTTAAAAGATGATTTTGATGGAATTATTACTGAGAATAAAAATACTATTTTAGAGAATGACTCCGATGATGACTTTGACTTGGATGCTGACGAAATTGAAATTGTAGAGGTTAAACCTCAAAATAAAACAATTCCCCAAATACCAATTATTCAAAAGAAAGAACCTGAACCTGAAAAGGATTATGTAAAAGAATACGAGGGAATGGAAATAGTGATTGAAAACAGACCTCAAATTAAAGTTACTGAAAACATTCCAAACCCAATTGTTGCAATTCCACCCACAGTTTCTGAAAATCCTCAAATTCCTACGATTGCTGAAAACCAAATTTCGCCCTCTCTCGAACCCTTGTTGCAACATAAAGAATCTAGTTTAGAACCTGAAATAAAACTGGAGGACATGGCACCTTATGATCCAACTTTAGATTTGGCTACTTATAAATATCCAACCATAGAATTACTGAAAGATTATGGACCTCAACCCGGCAGCATAGTTCCGAAAGAAGAATTAATAGAAAATCGTAATAAAATCTTAAATACATTGCGAGATTTTGGTATTGAAGTAACTGAATTTAAAGCAACCATTGGTCCGACTGTTACGCTTTATGAAATAGTTCCTCAAGCGGGCGTAAAAATTTCTAAAATTGCTAATCTTTCGGATGACATTGCCCTTCGATTGAGTGCTTTGGGCGTTCGTATTATTGCACCTATGCCAGGTAAAGGCACTATTGGTATGGAAGTTCCAAACAAAACTAAGCAAATGGTTCCTGCTTTAGAAGTGTTGCGTGATCCTAAATTTGCAAATTCTACGATGGAATTGCCAATTGCTTTCGGAAAAACCATTTCTAACGAAGTTTTTGTAGTTGATTTGGCAACTATGCCCCATTTATTAATGGCAGGTGCAACAGGGATGGGGAAATCAGTAGGAATAAATATGTTATTGACATCTTTATTGTATAAAAAACACCCTTCGCAGCTTAAAATTGTGATGGTAGATCCTAAAAAAGTTGAACTTTCAATTTATAGTAAAATAGAAAGACATTTCCTAGCAAAACTACCAGATAGTGAAGAAGCTATTATTACAGATACAAAAAAAGTTGTGAATACCCTCAATTCTTTGTGTATTGAAATGGATACTCGCTATAGTTTATTGAAAGATGCTAGTTGCAGAAACATAAAAGAATATAATCCAAAATTCATTTCTAGGAAGTTAAATCCGAACGAAGGACATCATTATTTGCCATATATTGTGGTAGTAATAGATGAGTTAGCCGATTTGATGATGACAGCAGGCAAAGAAGTAGAACAGCCTATTGCAAGGATTGCACAGTTGGCGAGAGCGGTTGGCATACATTTGGTTTTGGCAACGCAACGCCCATCTGTAAACGTAATTACAGGGACAATAAAAGCGAATTTTCCTGCACGTTTATCGTTTAGAGTTACGTCAAATATTGATTCAAGAACAATTTTAGATGAAGGCGGAGCTAATCAATTGATAGGAAAAGGCGATATGCTTTTGAAAATAAATTCCGAAACTGTTCGTTTACAATGTGCTTTTATTGACACACCAGAAGTAGAAAATTTAGTAGAATTTATAGGAAATCAAAGAGGGTATGCTAGCCCACATCTTTTACCAGAATTTTATGATGAAAATGCCGATCATTCAGAAAGAGATGTTGATTTAAGTAATAAAGATCCTAAATTTAATGAAGCAGCAAAACTGATTGTAACATTTCAACAAGGCAGCACATCGCTAATTCAAAGGAAATTAAGCCTCGGGTATGCCCGTTCGGGTCGAATTATGGATCAATTGGAGGCAGCTGGTATTGTAGGTCCGCCAAACGGAAGTAAAGTTAGAGATGTATTAGTAAGAGACGATGTAAGTTTACAAAACTTACTAGCTGAACTTGAGAAATCGGCTTAATGATTTCATATATCAAAAAAATAAATCATTAAAGAAAATTGTTACTTGCAAAAAAAAATGTAAATAGATTATAGGGAACTCCTAAAAACCTCAATTCCGTTGAAGCCCTCCCACTTGGATTCTTCGGTTTTGTAGCATAAATTGGTTTGGGTGGGGTTTTTAAAAATAATATTGGGGTTTTTAGAGATTCCCTATATATATTTCCGATTCAATAAGATTACCAAAAATAGGATATTTTTAATATTCAAAAATCATAAATTATTTATAGCTTTTAACTTTATTTTTCTCAAATATAGTTTATATTTTTATAAATTATATTTGAGAAACAGAAGTGATTTTATTTTATATAAAAATACTGAAGTATCGTTTATAAATGAATAAAAAAGTTTACTAAATCATATTTTTTATAGGATTTATATCTATAAAAGTTTTAATTTTTTATTTATAAGGATTTAATCCTGCATATTTTATTTATAATTAAATTAAAAAACCACTTATAAAAACTACTTAAATGTGTTTTTAGTAATATTAGTAACCTTATTTTCATAGTTACATTACTAAAAATAAAATATTTTAGCCTATTCAAGGTTTTGAAGCTAATTTTTGAAAAATATCAGACTTTTCGGGCTATTTTGACTAAAAATAGTTTGTTCTGAATCATTTTTTAAGTGTATTTTTGCAGCACATTTATAATTTTATACTTTTCTCGGTTGAAAAGTTTACTCTATTTACTCAATTAATATTTTATTATGTTTAAAAAATTCTTAACTTTAGGTACAACCGCTTTTATGCTGTATGCAGGAAGCACGCAAGCTCAGATGAGCTTATCTGGTCAATATTTAACTAAACAAGGAAGTATTTTAGCTAGTGCTTTTCCTGGCAAACTGATTTTGGCTGACTTTAATAACGATGGCAGAAAAGACATCTTATCTCCCAATGGGTCAGGCAATTCTATTTATGTAATTACAAGTTCTGGCTTAGGCACTTTTGCTTCTAGTTACACTACTTATTCCTCATCTTCTACTTCTCCTCAAAATGCAAGTAGCGTTGCAGTTGGAGATTTAAACAATGATGGACGATTAGATTTTGTTGCTACAAACCCAAGCAGAAGAGTTGTAAAAGCGTTTTTAAATACAGCCTCTGCAGTAGGTACTTTTTTTGATGATGGCGAATACGGCAATGGCGAAAATGGCGCTTACGATGTTGCTTTAGGTGATATTAATAACGATGGCAACTTAGATATTGCCTACGTAACTCAATTTAACGCCACAACAGGAAACTTAGTAGTTTTAACAGGCACTGGCACTGGCAAGTTTACTACTTATAGTACATATACTTTAACCTCTCAAGCTTTTTGCGTTGGCGTTGCTGATTTAAACAAAGATGGTTATGATGATGTGGTTGTTACTGATAAAAATGCAAACTATTTGGTTTTTACGAGTACTGGTATTAGTGGTAAATTAGGAAATTATTATTCTTTTAATGCAAATGGGGCAAGAAGTAAATTCAAATTAGTTGATGTAAACAATGATGGAAATCTTGATTTAGTTAATGCTTATCGTACTGCAGTTTCTGTTCAGCTTGGTAATGGCGATGGTACTTTTACTAATAAAGGTTCTTATCCTACGCCTGGCGGTAGTCTTGTTGCAACAAATATAGATGTTGCGGATATAGATTTAGACGGAAAAGTTGATTTAATTGCTAGTGCCGGATATGGGTTTTGTGTTTTAAAAGGATTTGAAGATGGCACATTTACAAACTTTGATTTTTCTAATCCTACAACATCTAACTATTTTAACAAAGATATACTCGGTAATGATTCTCCAAGTGGTAATATTGCAGCTGTTGATATAGATGCAGATGGAAAAATAGATGTAATCGAAACTTATAGTTCTTCTCCAAATTATGGTGCCGTTTGGAAGAATATTTCACTAAAATCTCAAACCATTACAGGTTTTGGTTCAAGTAACACAGTCGTTTATGGTGGAACTCTTACAGGTTTTACTGCTGCTGCTACTTCTGGTTTAACAATATCTTACAGCAGCTCAAACGGAAATATTGCAACTGTGATAGGAGCAAATCTTTCCATTTTGAGGGCAGGTATTGTAACAATTACTGCAAATCAAATTGGAGATAACACCTACAGTCCTGCTGAACCAATGTATATGACTGTTACTATCACCAAAGCAAACCTTACCATCACTGCAGATAATTTTTCTAAAGTATATGGCACGAAAAACCCAAACCTTACAGGCACAACCTTAGGTTTAGTAAGCGGAGATGAATCAGCCATTAGCTATTCTACTTTAGCAACTTCAATGTCTGGTGTTGGTATTTATATTATTAATCCATTATTTAATGGTTCAAAAGCTAATAACTATAATACTACTTTAATAGCAGGAGCTTTAACCATCACGCAAGCAAATCTTACCATCACTTCTGATAGTTTTTCTAAAGTTTATGGTACAGAAAACCCAATGTTTACAGGTTCAACTTTAGGAATGGTAAATAATGATGTAATCACACCAAGCTTTTCAACTTCAGCAACTAGCACAACTGGTATTGGTTCTTATGCAATTATGGCAACTGCTACGGGAGCAAATATTAATAATTATGAATTATTAATTACTAATTCAACTTTAACCATCACACAAGCCAATCTTACCGTTTCGGCAGGAAATTTATTGGTTGCCACAGATGCAAACATAGTATATGTTAGCACCGTTACGGGTTTATTAGGCATGGATGAAGTAACAGTAGTTTATACATTAAGCAAACCATTTAGCACAACAGCAGGCACTTATATGATTATACCTTCAGTTACGGGTATGGCTGCTCCTAACTATTCCGTTACGGTTTCGGAAGGAACTTTAATTACTAAATATAAACAAATTCTTACTGGTTTTGATTTTGGTACAAACGCTACCATGACAGGCAAAAGCCTTAATGCAACCGTTACGGTAGCTTCTGGTTTAACAGTAAATTATTTTACCAGCAACGCATCTGTGATTGAATATTTGAGTGGAGCTTTAAGAAGAAGAGGACAAGGAACAGCCATAGTTTATGCTTCAGTAGATGCTTTTGGTGATTATTTTGCTTCAAATACTGTTTCTGGTATTGTATATGTACCAAGCCTTTCGCTTACTGGCATGGTGCTTACCGGAACAGGCGTTTTAACACTTTCAGGAATGAGTCCTTATATTAATTGGATGGGACAAGAACTTGATGTAGCAACCTCTTATTGTGTTCGTTTATCAACAGAAGCCACATTCACAAATGGTTCGACAGTAACAATTTGCGGTATCAATGATAACCAATTTATGATTAATGTAACCGCACCTGGATTATCAACTTTGCCAACAAAAAGAACAGAAGCCGATGGTGATATTTGGTTTTATCAAGTAGCTGGTGTGGATAATAATGGCGTATATTCGCAATGGTCGAACAGTCAAAGTTTCGCTACAAGAATAGAAAGCACAACTAATCTTAATTCTGAATTATTAATTAATAATTATGAATTTTCGATAGTTCCAAATCCAAGTACTGGCACATTTAAAGTATCAGGTGGTAAATCTGTAACTGTATTCGATTTGTTAGGAAAAGTAATTTTATCTACCTTTGAAACTTCATTTACGATTTCATCTAAAGGCTTATTTATAGCTCAAGTAGAAACTGCAAATGGCATTAAGTTTGTAAAATTGGTAGTGGAATAGTTATGAGTTATTAGTTATGAATGATTTTTCAATAATCAATAATCAATAATCAAACAAAAAAACACGCCTTTTGGCGTGTTTTTTTTTAATATTCAAAACTAAAAACTATTTTCCGTAGCTTTCAATGTGTTTTGCAAAAGCGAACATATAGTCATTAAGCCAACTCCGCCTGGAACGGGAGTAATATAGCTTGATTTTGGTGCTACTTCATCAAATTTTACATCGCCTACTAATTTAAAACCTGATTTTTTACTTGCATCTGCCACCCTGTGAATGCCAACATCAATAATTACAGCACCTTCTTTTACCATATTGGAAGTAATAAATTCAGGTTTTCCTATCGCAACTATTAAAATATCGGCTTTACTCGTAAATTCAATTAAGTTTCTGGTTTTACTGTGACAAACCGTTACTGTGGCATTACCAGGTTTAGTATTTTTTGACATCAAGATTGCCATCGGAGAACCTACAATATTACTTCTTCCTAGCACCACACAGTATTTTCCTTCTGTATCAATATCGTATCTTTTCAACATTTCCATAACTCCGTTGGGCGTTGCGGACACAAATTTAGGATTCCCTAAAGCTAAATATCCTACATTGGTTGGGTGAAATCCATCTACATCTTTAGACGGTAAAATGGCATCTGTAATTTTACTTTCGTTGATATGTTTGGGCAATGGTAACTGCACAATAAATCCATCAATATCTGAATTTTCATTCAAATCTTGAATGGTTTCTAATAATTTTTGCTCAGAAACATCGGCATCCAATCGAATAAAAGTAGAATTAAAACCTACTTTTTCGCAATTCTTAACTTTACTAGCTACATAAGTTTCACTTGCCCCATCATTTCCTACCAAAATGGCTGCCAAATGCGGCACTTTTTTATTATTTTTTTTAATTTTATCTACTTTTTTTGCTATTTCATCTAAAATTTCTTCCGAAAGTTTTTTACCATCCAATAATATCATAATTTCACAAATTAGTTTTGTATTTATTTTAAATTAAAAAATTTCTATTTTTAAATTATGATTTTTTGATTTAAAAATCATAATTTGTTTCAATATTCCAAAAGATGCTTAATAAAACAAAATATATAGGTATCATTTTTTCATTTTTTAAAAATAACGACTACGAAACGTATTCAGAAAACGCTAAAACCTCCTATCAGTTGGCGGTTCTTTCTGGCATTTTAACATTTCTTACATTTGGATTCATGTCATTTTTTTTGTATTTGAATGAAGAATATTTTTTATCAAAAATAGATTTTTTAGCTTTCATTCTCATACTTGGAGCAGTTTTTACAATAAAATACTATCCAAAGCCTTTTCTATGGATTAACGCTGGAATAGTTTTAAGTTCCGTTGTGTTGTTTATTGGTATTTTAAACTCAGGTGGTGCTTTTAGTAATTTCAAGTGTTTTTTAAACATTATACCAATGGTTTCGGTAATTTGTTTGCCTTGGCGACAAGTGCTTTTTTGGACTACTATTACTATTTTACAGTTTTTGTACTTTTTAGGTCCGCATGCACAACATCAAAATTTATACGAAAGTATTTTTATATGGCAAAATTTTGTAGAGTTTATTACTCATTTTGTCGTAATTTTATTTTCCATTTCTTTTACCTATTTTTTTAGATTTAAACTCAAGAAAAATAACTCCTTATTAAATGAAAAAGTAGATGAAATTTCGTTAAAAAACGAGGAGCTTAATACTTTGGTTGAGGAAATCAAAGCTCAAAAAGAAACGCTTTCAGACTATTTAGATAAAGTATCTTTGCAAAAAACTGAATTAGAAAAAAATAAAATTGAAATAGAAAATATTAACGCTTCCGTTTTGGAATATGTTAATACACTCTCTCAAAAAAATCAAGAATTAAATAATTTAGTAGAAGAAATAAATACACAAAAAGAAAACCTATCAGAATATTTGAATTTGCTTGCTATTAAAAATGCAGAATTAGAAGATAGCAAATTAGAATTAAAAGCAATCAATTACTCAATGATTGATTATACTAAAGTTATCACAAAAATTTCAAAATTAGAATCTATTCGACAAGGAATTTTGGATGCTTCGTTCAATAAAATTGTGGAGCAAACTTCGATTTGTACAAAAACGAGTTTTGTATCAATAGTATCATTACCAACTTTTGAATTCAAAAATCAACAGAAAAATTTATTTACTTTTCACTTAGAAAATTACTCGGAATCAGAGAATCAAATAGCAAATATTGAATTATATAATGAAAATTTAAAAAATGGAATTATTATAAATTCAAATAATTTTAAAGATAAAGAATCAATTTCAATATCTCAATTTATTAAATCATTTATTTATTTTCCAATATTGGTTGATAATAATTTGGTTGCTGTATTATGTTGCGAAAACATAAAACCACGAAATTGGGAAATGAGAGAAATCGTATTTTTTAAATCTATATGCCAACTTATTTCTATGACTTTTGTGATTAATCAACAAAAAAAATCAGAAGCAATTATATTAAAACAAAACATTGAAATTGAGCAAGCAAATAATTATTTAGAAATTAAAATTAAGCGTAGAACTGCCAAATTATTACAAATAAATGCCCAACTTTCAGAGTTTGCTTTCATGCATGCTCATGTGGTCAGAGCAAATGTGTGTCGTATTTTAGGATTAGGAAAATTAATAGAAATGGGAGTAGATGCCAATCAAGTTACTACTAAGATGGTTAAAAGTGCCAAAGAATTGGACAGTAATATGAAAGATATAACAGCCAAAATAAACGAATTTGATAGTGTAATGGATGAGGACGATGATGATATAATTTAACTTGATTTCAAAAGTTCTTTTTAGAGTAGATTTTTATTTCATATTTAAAAAAATATTACAAGTTCATTTTTTTATCTTTAACAATAAATCTCAAAATCAAATCAAAAAAAACTAACTAAAAAAATAATTAAAAATTATATTAATTTTACATAAATATTATAATAATATTAAATTAAGAAAAAAATTAAAATGAAAAATTTCACATCTGTTACCGATGTTTCTCACTTAAATACAATTATTCAATCGGCATTGGATATAAAATCAAATCCTTATAACGATAAAAAATTAGGTGAAAATAAAACTTTAGGTTTGATTTTCCTAAATCCTTCACTCAGAACTCGACTTAGTACTCAAAAGGCAGCTATGAATTTAGGAATGAATGTGATGGTAATGAATATGGATAAAGAAGGTTGGGCTTTGGAAACTCAGGAAGGGGCAATTATGAACCACACAACCGTTGAACATATCAAAGACGCAGCTGCTGTAATGGGCGAATATTGCGATATTATTGGAGTGCGTTCTTTTCCAAAATTAATTGATAAAAATGAAGATTACTCTGAAGATTTTTTTAATAAATTCATAAAATATTGCGGTGTTCCAGTGGTGAGTTTAGAAAGTGCTACTTTGCATCCGCTTCAATCACTTGCTGATTGCATCACAATTTCAGAAAATGAAAAATTAATTAAAAGAATTTCAAAACCTAAAGTGGTTTTAACATGGGCTCCTCATATCAAACCGTTACCACAAGCAGTTGCTAATTCTTTTGCCGAATGGATGTGCAAATCGGATGTTGATTTTACTATCACGCATCCTTTTGGTTATGATCTTAATGAAAAATTCACAAGTGGAGCAAAAGTACTAATAGATCAAAACGAAGCTCTTAAAAATGCTGATTATGTGTATGTGAAAAATTGGAGTAGTTATTCCGATTATGGTAAAATTCTTTGCAACGATACTACTTGGATGCTAACTTTAGAAAAGCTAAAACTTACGAATCAAGCAAAAGTAATGCATTGTTTGCCAGTGCGAAGAAATGTAGAACTTTCTGATGCGATTTTAGATAGCCCAAATAGTTTAGTAACGCAACAAGCCAATAATCGCACTTGGGCTGCTCAAGCTGTTTTAAAATCTATTTTACAAAATTTAGTTTAAAATATAAAATTAAAAATACGCTTTTTTTTAAAAATTTAAAGTCAGTACATGTATTTCGTACGGTTTTAATTCTACTAAAGCTAAAAGTAGGTGAATTTATTTACACATTTCCAATAAGTAGTTATTTGGTTAAATGTCAAGTTTCACAAAATTATAGATGAAAGCTGAATTAAATTTGATTCAAATTAATCTAGCTCAATTTCAATCCCTAAAATATCACGCACAAAAGCCATAAATACAATCAAATTTGTAAAAGCTTTTTTAAAAATTACTTCATTATCAAGGTTAGAAAGCAGGGTATTTTAGATTTCTTTTCTTAATTCTTCTATTTTTGAAATATTAAGACCTGTATGTTTAGAAATTTCTGAGTTTGTTAAAGTTGAGTTTATTAAACTTTTTGCAATTTCTAATTGTGCTGCTTTTTTCCCTAAATCATTTTGAATACTTAACCCACATTGCAGCTAATCACCCAAAAAGCTTTGATTTTGAGCAATGGGCTTATTTTCGGGAGGCGGTTTGTGTACTACAGATTTGAGTTTTCTTTGTGTGTATTCTTTGTATTTTAGAATTTGATAAATTTGGCTTAGCTTCTCTTCCGGTTTGGATGCTTTGATGATAATTACGTGTTGGTCTAGCCCGTTGATGGCG
>REAG01000197.1 GCA_004294265.1 Cytophagales bacterium
TTTGTAAAAAAAAATAAAATTATTATCTTTGAAAATTTATGTGATTTATTAAAAAAATGCAATTTTTATAAGGGATAGCTGCAACTTGGGTTAAGTTGGCAGTAGTGGGTGTAATTTGCGAAGAAGACAAAGCAGTTGGAACGGTAGGAGGTTCGGTATCAATTAATGGTGCGTTGGCAAAAATAATTTCTGCTATTCCCACAGACCTTCTTCCTCTAACGCCACTAATAACGAACCTATAACGGTTATAACCAGTTGTATTGGTAAAATAATATTCTTTAGAAGTGCCTCTTGCACTCCAAAATTGATTTGCTTGAGTGCTTAACGAAATGTACGTAACGCCATCATTTGATCCTTGCAAAGTCCAATCTCTCGGGTCATCATCAAAAAACCATTGCAAAGGTTGAAGATTCCATATTGTATATTTATTCCAAACTTGAGGTGTTGCATATTGTATTTGTATCCAACTTTGAATTTCCCAATCTTTCCAAAAAGTATTATTATTTCCATCAAAAGCTCTATCATCTATATCAAAATTTGCATGGTCTTTGGACGTGATATAAGGATAAGTGATATTTTTAGTTCTAATAATTTTTGAAGTTCCAGCTAATTTATTGCCTCTTTCATCAAAGGCTATAACTTTCATATTGTAATCTGTGCTTGGGTTTAAGCCGTTAATAACTGTATTTAATCCCGGAACAGATTTTATATATACATTATCTTTATAAACTTCATAGCCCGCAACCATCACGTTATCCGTGCTTTCTGTCCAATTCAAAATAAATTGATCTACATCTATGAAAGTTCCAAAAACAGTGGTAACATTGGTAGGAG
Source organism: Cytophagales bacterium (assembly GCA_004294265.1). Taxonomy (GTDB): domain Bacteria; phylum Bacteroidota; class Bacteroidia; order Cytophagales; family UBA9547; genus REAG01. The sequence goes on from REAG01000197.1 coordinate 835, forward strand.
CAGCTAAATCATCTACAAGCTGAAAAACGGTTATTTCATTCCACAGTACACCCCCACCTGTAAGCGTAATCACTGCTGTACGGCTTGGACCTAAATTAGCATAAGCGGTAAAATTAATTATTTTATTACCATTTCCAGTAAGCGTATTTAAAGTCAGCCAAGAAGGGATTCCTGTAAAAGTCCAATTCACATTTGAAGTAACCGACAACACGTTGGTAGAAACTGGATGCGGAAATCCTAAATAATTATTATTCGCTTTTACAATATTTGGTGTTTCTACACAAGTGCCATCAGGACACCAACGGTATAAAATATTTTTATTTCTACCGTTTTCTTCCGCAACAATTACATATTCACCATTTTTTCTAAATTGTACATTTATAGATTGATTCATATCAAAAAGACCCTCTCCTCCCCAATATGGTCGAATGAAACCAACAAAAGAGTTATCACTTACTCGATAGATATTAATTTGTTGCCTTGGAATTACGTTATCTCCTCCTACAAAACAAACAAAAATATAATCTTTGACTACACTAAAAGAAATTGGATCAGCAATACCACCATTATTACTAAAAGGTAATGACAACTCACTTTGAGCCACTCTGTTTCCAGTACTCCAGTTATCATAACGATAAATATACCTTCCCATAGTCATCCAATCAAACTGACCATTACTAGGATCATTGGTTGATCTTCCAGATATATACATTCTATCCAATGCAGGATCATAATACGCTCTTTTTACATCCCAAAGAGGTGCAGGAGCAGGAATTGCCGTCCTACTTCCATTATAAAAAGGAATGCCGTTTGCATCTAAACCCAAACATTTATTTACCAATAAATTCTCCCAGCCTGCTTGCCAAATATCGCCATTGGTATCAAAATAAGTACCACGTCCTCCATCGATAAAATAAGTATCTTGTTGGGTATATTCACCAGCCTCCATTTGCCCATCGCCATCGGTATCCCTCCAAACCCATTGTTTATCAATAGAACCTGGGTAGTTTTTATTCACTCGCTCCCCCCAAACGATACAAGGAATGGCAATTTCGCCATCGGTTGCTTTATTGAATCTAAAAAGTGCGATGAGCCTTCCTGTCATATCCATCATGACCAAAAACTTTTTTCCTTTAAAATTAATAGCTTGCACATTTGCCATAGATTGCCATAAGCGAGGATCAGCAGGATATTTGTATCTATCAATAGTATAAGCTACATATTCGGTTTCCTGCCCCAATGGTTTGCTGTAATCAATTTCAAAATGCTCCACTTTTCCATACGCATCATCTCCATTGGTTTGAGCATCTAAACCGCAAGCATCAACAAATAAAACACAGTGATTTTTCCATTGCAGAACACCCGCAGCATTATATTTCTCAACCATTGTACCTTGACCTCCTGTGTGCCATTGTGTGTTTCCAACATATATATTGTCGTTATCATCGGTACCAATACCTCTAATTTGTTGAAACTTGAGAGGTGCATTTCTACCCGAAACTCCAGAGTGTATGCCATATAATGCTCCAAAAGTAGAGGTTTCACGAGGATACGTATTAATTGTAGTGTAAATCAAAACTTGCTCTCTTCTACCTACATCTCCAATCAACATTCTGTCGTTTCTGTCTATGCAAAAATCTCCCACAAAACTCCCAGAAGGAAGATTAATGGCTTCTGGCAACAATGCACCATTTGTAGGATCGTATCGATTAATTATAGTAGCATCAAAACCTTGAGCAACCCATAATTTACCCCACGAGTCCATGGCTAACTGGCGTGGTTGAGGCACCGCAAATTCTCTTTTAAATGCCATTGTGGTGGCATCATATACTTTTACTTTATTAAATAATTCAATCGAAACAAACAATTCGGTTTCATTTGCAAACAAACCTGTAATGTTTACATCGCCACCATAATTTATATTATTATCTAATTCCTCAACCATCAACATACTATTGAGAGGCCATCCTTTTCCGCCTGAAAAAGCAGCTCCTTGCTTAACATCTGATTTCTGCCTTCTTGTTACACCTATCCAAGTTTTACTACTACCTACTGGCCATCTATCAATTTGAGCACCACTTCCAACTAAACCACCACCCTCATTGCCCATCACCATCGACCAATAAACATAATTTAAATTGGAAGCAGCAGCCATACCACCACCCGCACCCCATCCATGAGAAGCGTCTCCATGATTGACATTTCCATTTTTAAATTCAGCAAAATTTGCACCACCTTCTTCCCAAGGCACATTGGTATAGCAAGTACCATCCTTACCCACACACATATCGTCTATGCCTTGTGGAGTAAAAGTTTCCGTGAGAGGAGTTGAATTACCAAACCATGAGTTTTTAACAAACGGTACTTGTTGAGCAAACACATGAAGTGTTGCGAATAATAAAATGATTTGAAAAGTAGAATTTTTCGAATTCATAAGATAAATTATTAAAATAATGGAACAGCCCATTTTATTACCAAATACACAAAAACTACGTTTTTTGACCTCTTTTGCCCTAGAGAAAAGATAATTTATGAAGTTTTGAAAGAAATATTTATGATATACTTTTGAAATGTAAGTACATGGGCTATTCCATAAAATAATTATAAATTTAGTTGCAATAATTCAAATAAAAATCAGATAATAATAAAATTAATTTAAGCATTTTTAAAAATATATAAATAAATTTAATGTAAACTACGATATAAAAAAAATTATGTTCATTATATTATTAGATTATTTAATAATCAATATGGACAAAAAAATAAAAAATAACATTTTCATAAAACTAAAAAAATCATAAAAAAATGTAATTTTGTTAAATATGACAACAGAGGAAACAAAATATCACATTCCAGTAATGCTCACAGAGTGCATAGATGGCTTACAAATTAATCCAGAAGGCGTTTATGCAGATTTAACTTTTGGTGGAGGCGGTCATTCAAAAGCCATTGCTGAAAAACTTACAACAGGAAAGTTAGTCGTTTTTGACCAAGACGCAGATGCCATTTTGAATTATGAAAACTTAATAAAAAATGCCAAAAATAAAGATAAAATAATATTCGTAGCAGCTAATTTTAGGTATTTAAAAAAATTTTTACGTCTTCACGGGTTTTCTAAAATAGATGGAATTTTAGCAGATTTGGGTGTTTCTTCACACCAATTTGATACCGCACACCGTGGATTTTCTTTTCGATTTGATGCTAATTTAGATATGCGAATGGATGCTTCAAATCATGATTTAACAGCATATAAAATAATTAATGAATATTCAGAAAAAGATTTAATTCATATATTTTCTTACTATGGTGAAATTATAAATTCCAAAACTTTAGCAAATGCAATTTGCACAAGTAGAATTAATAAAGTAATAAATACAACAACCGAACTAAAATTAATTGCATCAAAAGTTGCCAAAAGAGGACAAGAAAATAAATACTTAGCTCAATTATTTCAATCATTAAGAATTGTTGTAAATGAAGAAATGAAAGCATTGGAAGAAATGCTTTTGCAAACCAGCGAAGTATTAAAATCAGGAGGAAGATTAGTAATAATGACCTATCATTCTTTAGAAGATAGACCTGTAAAAAACTATATAAAACACGGTAAAATTACAGGAGAAGCCGAAAAAGATATGTTTGGAAACGTAGAAAAACCTTTTGAAAGCATAACTCGCAAGCCAATAGAAGCCTCTGAAAATGAATTAGAAACTAATCCAAGATCAAGAAGTGCAAAATTAAGAATTGCTCAAAAATTATAATATTTTATTAAAAAAATAGTAAAATTTTTTAAACATGCAAGATGAAATATTACTTGAAGTATTAAAAAAATATTGGGGATTTGAAAATTTCAGACCCATTCAATCAGACATTGTTAAAGCTGTGATGGATGGAAACAATGTAATGGCACTTTTACCTACTGGAGGAGGAAAAAGCATTTGTTTTCAAGCACCCGCTTTAGCTTTAAATAAAATATGTTTAGTAATAAGTCCGCTTATTGCTCTTATGAAAGATCAAGTTGAACAATTAGAAAAACGTAACATTTCAGCTATTTTTTTTCAATCAGGTTTACATCAAAATGAATTAGAAATATTACTTAAAAATTGTAAAAAAGGAATGTATAAATTTATTTATATATCACCTGAAAGGTTAGAAAGCGATTATTTTAAAGAAAATATTTCAAAATTTAATATCCAATTAATTGCTATAGACGAAGCTCATTGCATTTCGCAATGGGGACATGATTTCAGACCATCTTACTTAAACTTAGGTAAATTAAAATTATTATTTCCTAAAATTCAAATTATTGCTCTAACAGCAACAGCTACACAAAAAGTACAAAACGAAATTATAGAAATATTACAGTTACAAAACCCAAAAATATTCAAAAAAAGTTTTAAAAGAGATAATATTTCTTACTCTGCTATTCAACATGAAAATAAACTAGGTAAATGCCTTGAAATCTTACAAAAAATAAAAGGAACAAGTATTATTTACTTAAGAAACAGAAAAAAAACAGCCATAATTTCAGAATGGTTAATTAAATCAGGAATTTCATCCGACTTTTATCATGCAGGATTGACTTTTGAAGAAAGAAGTCAAAAGCAAAAAGATTGGATGGAAAATAAAAAAAGAGTAATTGTAGCTACAAACGCTTTTGGAATGGGAATTGACAAACCAGATGTTCGACTTGTTATACATTTAGACATTCCAGATTCAATAGAAGCCTATTATCAAGAAGCTGGTAGAGCAGGAAGAGATTCAAAAAAATCGTTTTCAGTAGTAATATTTGATGCAAATGATATTAGAAATTATAATACAAATATAGAAAAAAGATTTCCAGATATTGAAACTATAAAATCATTGTATTTTCATTTAGCAAACCATTTTCAAATTGCTAGCGGTAGTTATCAAACCGAAGGTTATGATTTTAATATTGAAACATTTTCGGAAAAATATAAAATATCGGAAGCTATTGTTTACAACTCTTTAAAACATATCGAAAACCAAAGATTTATTGGATTTAATGAGGATTACTATTTACCTTCAAAATTACATATTCCTGACAGAAACTTACTTTATCAATTTCAACTTTCAAATATCAAATATGATTCGATAATTAAAGAAATATTACGAGAAATTGGTGGAGGTGCTTTTACCGAATTTGTAATAATAGAAGAACATAAAATGAGCCGTAAGTTACATTTAGATACAATAACTTTTATAAACTTATTAAAGTTTTTACATACAGCACAAGTCTTAATATATAGTCCCAAAAATATAGAACCAAAAATATTTTTTCTTACAGAAAGATTTACTCAAAAAAACTTTCCTTTTAATACAGTTAAATATGAACAAAGGAAAAACAATGCCATTGAAAAACACAAAGCTATGAGCGAATTTATTTTAAATAAATCAATTTGTAGAAGCAAAATCATTTTAAAATTTTTAGATGAACTTTCAGATGAAAACTGCGAAATATGTGATGTTTGTGTAAATAAAAAAAGACTACAAAATATAAATCAATATAATGAAATATTAAATTATATTGAACAAAATCAAACAACGATAACAAAAATTAGAGAAATATTTATTCAAATTCCTGAAATAGAACTTACAAAATGGCTTAAAAATGCTTTAGAATTAGAAATAATTTACATAAATAACGACAGTATAATCTTAAAAAAATGAGTATTATTTTAATATATTTTCAGATATTTAATTTCAAAATAAATCTATTTAATAACTTATCCATTCATTTTAATATTTTATTATGGATTTCTCATTTAATTATAACTCTATTTTTAAATAAATTTTTAAATAACAATAATAAAATATCTACTAAAATTAAAAAAATATTTTATGTAATAATATCTATTATAATACTTTTATTTCAATTACTTTATTTTAAAAGCTTACTTAATTTATCTTTATTAATAACTTTACTAATAAGTTTACAGATAATTAATTATCAATTATTTATAAATTATATTTTTAATAAAATTAAATATAACATTTATAGAATTATTTTTAGTTATATAAAAATAGTATTACTTACATATCTCTACTTTAAATCTGTTATTTTAATTTATAGTTTACCTACAATAAACATAGGTATTGATGACATTATAAATTTTGAATATAAAGAATATTTATCAATAATATTTATTATATTAGTATCATATTATTACTTTAATATTTACAATAAAATTTTAAATATTTATTTAAAATTTCATAAATCAGAAACCAATATTTTTGAGAAAGCATATACTTTATCTGCAATAATACTTATTAGTTTAGTTATGACAATAGGTTCAGGTAAAGGATGGTTGTGGGTTTCAATGGTTAATGGAATATTTTTCTATTTGGTAGTTTCTTTTAAATTACCAAATACATTAGAAAGAATACGATATATTACTTATTTTTATTTATTCATTTTTATAGTTTTTGAAACTTCCGTAATAAGTACTTGTATTTATAAAGTAGAATATTATAAAAGAACTTCTCAAGCTAAAAAATTAGCAACTGTAGTAAGTCGAAATCAGCCCGATAAGGATCAAATTTATATTTCGGAATTTATGGATACAATTGCAAAAAAAATGACAATGAAAATATTGAAAATGCCTGAAGATTCTCTATTGGAAATAGATAATGATATATTGATAAAATCTTACAAAGAAATATTTGATAGATACGAAATAAAAAAGTATTATTTTGATAAATATGGAAAAAATATTTTCAATCAATTAGGTAAGAATTTCTACACAATAGATAAAAATTTTAAAAAACCATTTTTAAAAACAAAATATAAAAATTTATATAAAATAGATATAAATTTACCTGGCTTTTTTGCAACTCGAGCTATAAAAGATTCATTAAATTTCAATCAAGGATGGATGATGTATCAATTCAAATTACGCAAAATTATTCCTAATAGTATATTTAATATTTCTAATCGAGTTAAAAAAAATGAAAATAATTACGATTATTCTTACGGTTTATACTTAAATGATGTATTATACTCAAGCTCTATGATTGACATTTCGATGTTAAAAACTTTTGAAATTCTATCTGAAGAAACAAAATTAAATTTTAAAAATGGCAAAGTAATTAATGATAAATATTACTATATTTCTAAAACTTCTGAAATTGAAAATGTTCTAATTTGCCTTAATTCTTACAATTTTTTATCTTTTATTTCAAATTACTCATTTTATTTTACAATTTTATTTTTTGTGCTTTCGCTCTATATTTTATTTAATACTTTGTATTATAAATTCAAACAAATTTCAACTACTTTATCCACAAAAATTCAGCTTTTTGTACATTTATCGTTCTTTTTACCATTAATTATTTGTAGTGTATCGGTTTTTATAATCATAAATTATTTATACAAAACCGATATGGAAGAAGATTATATTGAAAATTCAAAAAAAGTAACTACTTATTTATATGAAAATTTTGCTAGTTCCGATAATATTGATTTGACTTTATTGCAACAAAAAATAGATCAAGTTTCAGAAATATTACAACTAGATATAAGTGTTTTTTCAGAAAAAGGCAATTTATTAAATTCAACATTACTTGAACTTTATGATAAAGGAAATTTATCAAAAACAATGAGTTCAGAAGTTTTAAGTAGCATAGTTAAACAATCAGAAAATACAATTATTACAAATGAAAAGTTTGGAGAAATTGACTTTAAAAATGTGTATCATCCTATAAAATCTTACAAAGATGGAAAACTTTTGGCAATAGTTTCGGTGCCTTTTTATAACTCTAATATTGAACTTACTAAAAAAATCATTTATGTATTAAAAACAGTTTTGAATGTGTTTTGTGTGGTTTTTATTTTATTTTTATGTGTAACATTTTTTATATCAAGATTTTTAACTATTCCTTTAGTAATGCTAACTGAAAGAATAAAATCAGTAAGTTTAGATGATAATAATTTACCATTAAATTATATTGGAGATGATGAAATCGGAATTTTAGTGAATGAGTATAACCAAATGCTGATAAAATTAAACCAAAATAAAGAACTATTAGCAAATAATCAGAAAGAATTGGCATGGAACGAAATGGCAAGACAAGTGGCACATGAAATAAAAAACCCACTAACGCCAATGAAATTATCTTTACAAAGCATGGTAAGAAAATTAAATTATAATAAAGATTTTGAAATTATTAGAAGCACATCAGAAATGGTGCTTTCTCAAATAGATGTGTTAAATGAAATTGCAAATTCGTTTTCAACTTTCAGTAAAATGCCACAACTAAATTTGCAAATAATAGACTTAAAAAATGAAATAAAAAACACTATTAATTTATATAGTTATTATGAAAATATTACTATTAATTTTGAAAGTTTAGAGGATAATTTTCATATTAATGCTGACCAAAATTTAATTAATCGGATTTTAATTAATTTAATTTTAAACGCAATCGAATCTACTGAATCAAACTTAAATCCAAAAATTGAAATAAATCTAAAAGAAGATAGAAATTACATAACTGTTTCAATTTCAGATAATGGAAATGGTATTTTACCTATCAACTATTCTAAAGTTTTTCAACCAAATTTTAGTACAAAATCTACGGGTTCAGGTATTGGTTTGGCTGTAGTAAAAAAAGGAATTGAACAAATGGATGGCACTATTTGGTTTGAAAGTAAAATAAATATTGGAACTACTTTTTATATTTCATTTCAAAAATCAAATTAAAAAAGTAATAATTTTAATTCAAATACCAAATTGAAAAATTCAAAATTGAAGCAAAACTTACCCAAACTAAATACGGATATAATAAAAATGAAGCTTTTTTATCTATTTTTTGAAACAAAATTACACATTTAAAAATATAAATTAATAGAACAATTATTACAATAAACGCAAAAATTGGAGATTTTAATCCAAAAAAAACAAACGACCAAGTTAAATTTAAAAATAATTGAATTAGATAATGATTTAATGCTTTAGATTTAAAATAAGATTCTTGTTTTTGCCAAATATAATAACTTGACAATCCCATTAAAAGATATAAAACAGTCCAAACTGGTCCAAAAATCCAGCTTGGCGGATTAAAAAAAGGTTTATTTAAAGTTAAATACCAAGTTTTAACAGACGAAATCGTTGCTAAAGCACCCAAAAAAGAAACTATCTGGGGTAAACCCAAACAAATTATTAGCTTAAATATGTTATTCAATAATACTTTATTAAATTAAATACAAAGTTAATAAAGTCAAATTTACTTTTGAATTTAATTTTATAATTCATTCAAAACTTTAGAAATTACATTTAATTCTAGAGAAAAGTCATTATAAAGTTCGTCATCAATTTCTTCCATTTCATTTTGATTTTTTAAATTCAACTTTTCAGTTTCACTAAAATAAATTAAATTCCATTCGCCATTAAAATCCTCCACTAAAGCACTTAAAGATTCAACCCAATCACCAGAGTTCATGTAAGTTATATCTTCATATTGAGAAATTGCAGGTTTATGGATATGTCCACAAATAATACCTGAACACTTTTTTGATTTGGCTAAACTTACTAATTTATTTTCATAATTTGATATATAACTTACTGCTAATTTTACTTTTGCTTTTATTACACGAGACAATGAAAAGTAAGGTAATCCTCTTTTTTCTCTATAAAAATTATATATTTTATTAATCCATAATAAAAAAGTATAGCCTACATCACCCAAATGAGCCAACCAAGACCATTTAGTTGTAACGGAATCAAAAATATCGCCATGAATGACTAAAAATGACTTTCCTTTTGCATCTTTATAAATCATATCATTCACAATTTCTAAATTACCAATTTTAAAAGGTATAAAATGCTCTAAAAAATCATCGTGATTTCCTCTTAAATAAGTAACTTTTGTACCATATTGACTCATCATTTTAAGCACTCTTTGAACAAATTTAGTGTGCTTTCTTTTCCATTCACCAGATTTTTTTAATTGCCAACCATCAATTATATCACCATTTAAAATTAAATTATCGGCAGTATTAATTTTCAAAAATCTAACAACTTCTCTTGCTTTTGAACCTTCGGTTCCTAAATGTACATCAGAAATTACAATTGTGCGATAGTGATTTTGGGAAAATTTATTCATATTCTTATTTAAAATCAAATATAAGATTTGAATATGAATTAATAATTACCAAATTATTACATAATTGTTAAAAATTAAAAAAGTTAGTTAAAAGTTTTTTGAAAATATTAATTAAAAATTAATACATAATTATTGAAATTTTTTACCTTATTTTTAATGTAGTTAAAGTAATAATTGCTAACATAATTCCAATAATCCAAAAACGAGAAACAATCTTGGATTCATGATAACCACTTTTTTGGAAATGATGATGTAAGGGCGACATTTTAAACAACCGATTTGCTCTTGCAAACTCAATCCCATGTTTACTTTTTTGATATTTAAAATAACCCACCTGCAACATAACAGATAAATTTTCTATCAAAAATACGCCACAAAGAACAGGTAAAAGCAATTCTTTACGAATAATAAGAGCTAAAACAGCAATAATTCCACCTAAAGCCAAACTACCCGTGTCGCCCATAAAAACTTGAGCAGGAAAATTATTATACCATAAAAAACCTACACAGGCTCCTATAAAAGCACCACAAAATATTACTAATTCCCCCGAATGAGGTATGTACATGATATTCAAATAATCTGCAAAAATTTTATTTCCAGAAACATAAGCAAATATAGCTAAAATAATACCAATAATGGCAGAGCATCCTGCCGCTAATCCATCAATTCCATCCGTAATATTTGCTCCATTTGAAACCGCAGTAATAATAAAAATAACTACAATTAAGTAGCCAAAAAAGTAATAATTTTCTCCTAAAAAACTAAAGACAGAAGAATAATCCATTTCGTTGTTTTTCAAAAAAGGAATGGTTGTTATGAGTGATTTTATATCAATATACCTACTTCCAACCTCTAAAATTGGCTCATCACAATAATCTTGAGGCGTTATATAATCTCTTACTACAACATCTGAATGATAAAAAAGCGTAAGACCAACCACAATTCCTAAAGAAATTTGACCAAATATTTTAGCTTTTCCACTCAAACCTTCTTTGTTTTTTTTGAATACTTTTATGTAGTCATCCAAAAAACCAACTGCTCCCATCCAAAGTGTTGTTATAAGTAATAATATTACATAAATATTATTTAATTCTGCAAATAATAAAGTAGGAATTACTATAGCTCCAATAATGATTAATCCGCCCATGGTTGGTGTTCCTTTTTTTTGCATTTGTCCTTCCAAACCTAAATCACGAATGGTTTCACCAATTTGTAATTTTCGTAACATATTTATCAACTTTCCACCAAAAACCATCGAAATAATTAATGAAAGTAAAGTTGCTAAAACAACTCTAAAAGAAATGTACTTAAAAATTCCTGCACCAGGAAAATCAAATTGTTGATTTAAAAAATTAAATAAATAATATAACATGAGAAATTAATTTTGCAAAATTTTGAATAAAAATAAGTATAATTAGATGTAAGTTATCCACTAAAAGAAAATTAAATGTAATATCGGTAATTTAACTTTTTTGAGATTCCAACTTATCAACCACACAACTCGCAACGGCATTGCCCATTACGTTAATTCCAGATCGTCCCATATCTAAAATATGATCTATTCCGAGTAATAAAAGCAAACCTTCAACAGGAATTTTGAATGTATCTAAAAGACCAGAAATTACTACTAAAGATGCTCTTGGAACACCAGCAACACCTTTGCTTGCAAGCATCAAAACCAACATCATAGAAATTTGAGTTCCAATGCTAACTTCAATTCCGTAAGATTGTGCAATAAATATAGTTGCAAATGTCATATACATCATCGAACCATCTAGGTTAAAAGAATATCCTAGTGGTAACACAAATCCTGAAATTTTGGGATTGCAACCAAACTTATTTAGAGCTTGTAAAGTTTTTGGATAAGCACTTTCTGAAGTGGCAGTTGTAAATGCAAGTAAAATGGGTTCTTTAATATTTTGTAATAATTTTAAAAAATTTATTTTAAAAAAATAACAAATTATAGGCAATAAAACAAATCCAAAAAACATTAAACAGGCATAAAACGAAACTATTAAATAACCATATCCTTTCAAAATACCAATTCCTTGCTTTCCTACAACCGAAGCTATTGCACCAAAAATGGCAAAAGGCACAAAAAGCATCACATAGTTGGTTATTTTAAACATAATTTCAGTAACAGCTTCAAATAAATCGGTTACAGGTTTACCTTTTTCTCCTATTGCCCCTAAAGCAATTCCAAAAAATATAGAGAAAACTACGATTGGTAAAATTTCATTTTTCGCCATGGCATCTATAATGCTTGCAGGGAAAATTCTAAATATAAAACTCTTAAAATCAGTTGATTGTGAAAGTTGAGGTAAAGTATTAGTTATTGTATTTTTTAATTGAATATGAGTGCCAGGTTGTAAGATATTAACAAATATCAAACCCAAAATAAGTGATATAAATGTAGCAACATAAAAATATGCCATTGTTTTCATTCCGATTCTACCAACAACACTTATATTTCCTAGTTTTGAAATTCCAATTACCAAAGTCGAAAACACCAAAGG
>REAG01000097.1 GCA_004294265.1 Cytophagales bacterium
ACCAATTTCTGCTACGAAGCCGCAGAATCCAAGGGGAGGGAAACGTCCCGATAATGAAAAATCTTACGAATGTGGCGTTTACAATTATAATAATATATAAATGGACTTTTCTAAAATTTCATTTGGAGAGCTTCAATGAAATTAATGTTTTTAAAAGATTTTCTGTTTTTAATTGATAATTTTATTGTAATAAATTCGTTTAATATAAATGAATTTTTATGTTATTTGAAAGGGCTTCCTTATTTAAAACTATTAATAAAACCCAACCTAAATTCCCCTTTAAGGGTAATAAATCCCATCTATTATTTTATGAAACTCCTCATTTAATTATAAATAATTTAATAAAGGACTTTTAAATGAGTAATTTATTTTAAAAAAATAAATTAATATACGAGCTGTTTTTTAAGCTAAATTTTAATTTTTATAACTTAACTCATTACCACATCAAGAGCGAAAAAAATATATGAATTAAAGTTTTAATGAAACAACCTTAAATCTGTTTTTACAAATTAAAGATATTCTAAAATTTGATTTAGATTAATTTAGGGAATTTAATCTAAATTTTTGTTTAAATTTGTGATGTGAAAAAAATATTAAGTAAAATTATTCCATTTTTTGGCAATTTCTTTTTTGCAACTGCATTTTCTTTGTTTGTATGGATGATTTTTATTGATCCAAACGACTTTATAAGTCAATTCAAATTAACTCGAAAATTGCATATTTTGGACAGTGAAAAGTTATATTATATCCAAAAAATTGAGGAAGTAAAGGTTGAAAAAAATCAAATTTTTGGTAGCCATGCCCAAATTGAAAAGTATGCTCGTGAACATTATTTAATGAAAAAGCAAACCGAAGATATTTATATCGTTAAATCCAAAGAATAAAATGTTTAATTCTGGTATTATCTCAACTATTATTTCTTTGATTGTAGCAATTTGTGTGCTGGTTATCCAACATTTTTTGGGTTTATTGAACACAGATATGCTTATTATCATTTTCCCTTCTGTTCTTTTTGTAACTTATGTGTGTGTATATTTATCGCTTGAATATTTAATTTTTACTGAAATAAATAAGATTTATGTAGTTTTAGATAAAATTAAAAGTAAGGATTTTATTTTGCATGAAGATTTAGATACATCTGAAATGCCGACAGATAAAAGAAAAAAAATATATGAAGAAATTCATACTTATGTTACAAAAAAACAAGCCGAAATAACTGAATTGAAAAAGGTAGAAGTTTTTAGAAGAGAATTTTTAGCAGATATTTCGCATGAGTTAAAAACACCCATTTTTGCCGCTCAAGGATTTATTCATACGCTTTTAGATGGAGCAATGAATGATAAAGATGTGAGAGAAAAATTCCTTAAAAAAGCGGCTAAAAGTTTGGATGGGATGCAAGAAATGGTGGAGGAATTGCTTACACTAACTAAATTAGAAATTGGAGAATTACAAATGGAAATTGATGATTTTGATATTCATTTGCTTACAAAAGATGTGTTTGAAATGCTTGAAAAAAAAGCTGAAAAAAAGCGAATTTTAATGAAATTTTCTGAAATATCCAATCAGCCATTGTGGGTGCAGGGAGATTGTTATCAAATTAAACAAGTTTTAAAAAATTTAATTGAAAATGCTCTTAATTATGGAAATGAAAATGGGAAAGTTATAGTTTCATTTGATATTGATAAAGTTAAAGTTTTGATTTCTGTTAGAGATGAGGGTCCTGGAATTGCACCTGAACACTTAAATCGTATTTTTGAAAGATTTTATAGAGTAGAAAAAAGTCGTTCTAAAGATAAGGGCGGTTCTGGTTTGGGACTTGCTATAGTTCAAGAAATAGTTGAAGCACATAACTCTAAAGTATTGGTTTCTAGTATATTAGGAAAAGGAACAACTTTTGCCTTTAAACTTAAAAAAACAATAACCAACTCAAATAATATTATCGGAAGTTAGTTTTATTCCAACACTATTTTTTGAATTTTATTGATAGATTTTGATTTTATTTCGAAAAAATAAAAAGCCTGTCCTTCAGCTTAGTCTTTGACTAAGTTGTGGTGATGGCAAATCTTTAATTTGTTACATTAAAAAAAGTCCTTATTTTTGTAAGTGTAAAAGGTTAGATTTGTTTGATTATGAACAAATCAGAGATTTGTATCCACCACGACATAGTCTGGAGACTATGCCGAACAAACTACGAAGAGCTGGGGATAGAAATAAAATGATAATAATACTGATATTTTTTTTCATAAATCTATTCTTTACTGATTTTAATTGCATATTCTTTTATTCTAGGGTCGTAAAGCCAAATTTTACCATTTGAAAAATTACCTATGCTTATATCATCTTTAACATCCTCTTCAAGCTCAGATGTTAGTTCAGGGATTAACTTACGAAGCCTCAAAGGCAATATTTTAAAATACTTCAATATTTGTAACCCTATTTTTACTTGCATTTCATAGTCGTTAGCATAAACCATTTGCGCATTATAAATATCACGATAAAACTTTAACATGTGACTAGGTTTTATAATAGTAGATATTATATTGGGAATTTGTTTATCAGAAAAGACCAATTTTTGTGTCATTTTTTTGAAACTCAGTGTATCTTTTTTAGTTTTTAATTTTCGCTCTATTTTATTTTGATGAAAAGAAGTAAGATGAAAATCATGGTAAAATTTATAAATAGGTGCTCCTTTATATTTTTTCATAAATTTCAAAAAGGTATCATTATAAAAATAATTATATTTAAAAGAATCGTCCCTTGTTATTTTTGATACTTTTTCACAAGAATCAAGGAATTTTTTAAACATATCTTCCCTTATTTTGCTATAATTACTTTCAAGATTAGTGATATAAAAATCCTTTTCTGCTTCTGTATATAAATTTTCTCCATAAGGTTTTCTGAAAATTACTTTTGCTCTTATTACTGTGTCACTCAAATTAGCAAAACGAGGATCGTCTTCAAAACTAAAGTTATGAGACCAATCCCATAGTCTTTCTAATTTATTTTTGCCTGGTTTTAGTTTATATCTTTCTTTAAATTTTTGACTTGAAAAAGAAGGAAGTATCCGAATTTGACCTAGATACTTTATATTTAGATTTGCAGCTTTTAATTTTAACTCTTCTTGAAGATCAATTTTTAATTTTGCGATTTTGCAATAATCAAACATAATTTCAACACCTGAGGCTTTATCCAATGTTACCCAAGAAGAATCTGATGTATTAAAAAATTTTAAAATTTTTCCAGAATTATAATAGCTAATTAGGGTCTGCTGATAAACTAAAAAAACGTCAATGTAGATAACCTAGCCCGTTTTTAGTTCAAATTTGGAACATTAAGTGCAAGGAAATATGAAAC
>REAG01000128.1 GCA_004294265.1 Cytophagales bacterium
CGGCAATGGGGAACAGTTCGAGAAGATTACAGTGAATATGGAGCTGCATGGGAAGCTTTCACGCATGACGAATCTCGCTCAAGAGTGTATAGATGGGGCGAAGACGGTCTCATGGGGATTTCTGATGAGAACCAATTGATGTGTTTAGCATTCGCTTTTTGGAATGGGAATGATGCTATTTTAAAAGAACGGCTTTTTGGACTTACAGGAAATGAAGGAAACCATAGTGAAGATGTAAAAGAATATTACTATTATTTGGCATCAACTCCCACACATTCTTACATGAAAATGCTTTATAAATATCCTCAAAAAGCATTTCCATATTCAGATTTAATTCAAGAAAATGGCAAAAGAAATAAACTCCAACCCGAGTATGAATTAGCTGATACAAATATATTTGATAAAAATGAATATTTTAATATTGAAGTTGAGTATTCAAAAATAAATTCAGATGATTTATTCGTAACAATATCCATAGAAAATAAAGCAGATAAAATTGCAGATATTACTATTTTACCCACACTTTGGTTTCGCAATACTTGGAATTGGGGATATGATAATTACAAGCCAATTATAAAATCTGAAAATAATTCAACAATAGAAGCAAATCATGAAAAATTAGGAAAATATTATTTACATTCCGAAAATGATTTTCCCCAATTATTTACTGAAAATGAAACAAATGCTACTCGATTATACGGACTTTCGAGCAATTCCGCTTATGTAAAAGATGCCTTTCACGAATATATCATTCACGACCGAAAAAACGCCATAAATCCATCACAAACTGGTACGAAAGCCGCTTTTAAAATTAAATTATCAATAGAAAGGAATCAAATAAAAGTACTAAAATTAAGACTTTCTAATTATAAAATTGAAAACCCATTTTCAGATTATGATTTTATTTTAAATACAAGAAAATCAGAACATGATGATTTTTATAAATCATTGTTTTTAGAAAAAAATCTTACTATAGGAAAACAACTGATGGCAGGAATGTATTGGGGAAAACAATACTATGAATTTAATGTAAAAAAATGGCTTCAAGGCGATCCTAATCAATATAATCCGCCATCAGCTCGTCAAAAAGGAAGAAATTCTACTTGGAAACATATTGATAATCACGATATTATTTCAATGCCCGATAAATGGGAATATCCTTGGTTTGCAGCCTGGGATAGTGCTTTTCATTGCATTGCCATAGCAAAATCAGATATTTATTTTGCCAAACAACAGCTTTTGATGTTTCTTTCGGATAGATATATGAACGATTTTGGTCAAATACCTGCTTATGAATGGGCTTTTGGAGATGTAAATCCGCCAGTAATTTCTTTAGGTATTTGGGAAACTTATTTGATAGATAAAAAACAAAATAATTTAGGAGATATTACTTTTCTAAAAGAAGCTTTTGATAAATTAGAACTTAATTTTCAATGGTGGATTCACACACAAACTAAAAACAATCGAATGATTTTTGGTGGAGGTTTTTTAGGATTAGATAATGTGGCTTGCATTGACAGAGGAAAACCTCTACCCGAAAGATATTGGCTCGAACAAGTGGACGGAACTGTTTGGATGGCTCGTTTTGCTCTAGATATGGTTAAAATTGCTTTAGAATTAGCACAAACCGATGATTCTAAAATCAAAAAAGCCTTCTATTTTACAAAAATATTTTTAACAATT
This sequence comes from Cytophagales bacterium, assembly GCA_004294265.1. Taxonomy (GTDB): domain Bacteria; phylum Bacteroidota; class Bacteroidia; order Cytophagales; family UBA9547; genus REAG01. Next base: position 1,684 of record REAG01000128.1, read on the forward strand.
TCACAAGAAATTAATCATTTAGATACTGGCCTTTGGAGTATAAAAACAGAATTTTATCACGATAAAATTACTAATTTTAATCAAAATACTTATTTTTTAGATCATAAAAATATTGTAGGATTATTACCTTTGATTGCAACCGATGTGATAGAAATAAATAATCCAAATTTGGAAAAATATTTAGTAGAAGTAAATAGTTTGATTAAAAATAATGAAACTTTTAAATCCTATTTTAAAAATATAGGAAACAATAAATATTACTTTAGTTTAGTTCCTGAGGATAAATTTTTTAAACTAAAAAGTGCTTTATTTTCAAAAAATGAATTTATGGGTGATTTTGGAATTAGATCACTTTCTTACCAATATCTTGAAAATCCTTATAAAATTGAACTTTTTAAGGAGAAAATTGAAATGAAATATACAGCAAGAAAAAGTAATACAACCAATTTTGGTGAAAATTCTAATTGGCGTGGACCCGTTTGGCTCCCAACAAATTATGTGATTTTGCAAAGTTTAATTGCACATGCTCAATACTTTGGGAATAATTTATTAGAAAAAAGAAAAGAAATAATAGAGAATATTAATAAACTTTTTATAGTAAATAATCAAGGATATTTACCTATTTATACAGATACAAATCTTAAAAATAAAGAGGATTTTAATCAAATACCTCTCTTTTATGAGTTTTTTGACCCAGAAACAGGCAAAGGAATTGGAGCCTCTCACCAAACAGGCTGGACTGGACTTATTGCATCTTTGATGGAATAAGTAAACTTTTTTTATATTAAATTCAAAAAATAATTTTAATTTTAACTTTAAATTTATTACCTAGTTAATGTATCAACTTGGATATATAATTTTAAAATTCTATCGAAATCAAATTTTTAGGATTATATTTGATAATAATTTCGATGTAAAGTATAATATTGACATAAATATTACATCCAAAATAGTATTTAAAATTAATTTATGACCTTAAACAGAGCCTTAGCACCAGAAAGCGTTGAAATAAAAGCTTTTAAAATTACTCGGGCAATTTCTACTCAACTAACTAATAAAGTTCCGTTACATTATTTAAAATTGGGCAACCAAAATTTAATAAAAATGGACATAATTTTTGATGCAGGAAATTATTCAGAAAGTAAAAAAGGACAATCTTTTTTTACTTCCAAAATGTTAAGTGAAGGCACTTTACAACTTTCTCAAAAAGAAATTGCAGATAAATTTGCCTTTTATGGTGCTCAAATAGAATTTTTTTCAGGAGTTGATAAAATCACAATTGCAATTACTGTTCTTGAAAAACATATTTATTCTTTGTTTTATTTACTAAATCAAATAATTTGCGAATCCGTCTTTCCAGAAAAAAACTTTCTAAGAGTAAAGGATATTTATTATCAACAATTAAAAATTAATAACGAAAAGACATCTTTTGTGGCAGGTGGAATATTCAAACAAAGTATTTTTGGACCAAATCACCCTTATGGATATTTTATTACAGAAGAAGATTTAGCAAACTTAAACTTAAAAGATTGTCAAAGTTTTTATAAATCTTACATAAAAGATAATGCTTTTGAAATTATTATTTCGGGCAACTCAAACGATGATTTATTAAAAGAAATTGATAAGCAATTTGGTCATAAAAAACATAAAATATCTTCTTTACAAACCTCTAATAAAGATATTAGAATTGAACAAAATTCAAACGAAATTTCAATAAATAAAGAAGAATCTGTTCAGTCAAGTCTTAGAATTGGTAAAAGAATGTTTACACGTAAGCATCCTGATTATTTTAAATTTACAGTTCTTAATGAAGTTTTGGGTGGTTACTTCGGTTCTCGTTTGATGAAAACAATAAGAGAAGAAAAGGGATTAACTTATAGTATTTATTCTCAAATTGCAACCCACATCCACGAAGGTTATTTTGTGATTGGAGCAGATGTAAAAAAAGAACTTCTTACGGAAGCAGTTGAAGAGATTTTTGCTCAAATTGAAATTCTTAAAAATGAATTAATTCCTATAGAAGAACTAGAAACGGTTAAAAGCTACATGATTGGTACGTATTTAGGCTCCGTAAATACGGCATTTGCTCTAGCTGATAAATTTAAAATTGTACACTACAATGAATTAAATTATTCGTATTATGATAATTATATTACGAATATAAAAAAAATTACAGCAAATGATTTGCAACAATTAGCACAAAAATATTTTGATGTAAGTAGCTTTGTAAAAGTTTTTGTTGGTTAATTTAAGATGTTATTTTAATTCATTTTGATTTAAAAATAAAATAAAATCTCAAAATATATTACTTAGTATAAATATATTTTTAGATAAATTGTCTAATGATAAAAATTTCGACTTTAAAAAATTCTGCCATTTTTAGTTTAGCAGGCATTTTACCACTTTTGCCAGGTTTTATTTTATTGCCATTTTATACAAATTTACTCTCGCCAGATTTAAACGGACAATTTTCAATTTATTTGGGGATGACACTTGTGGCTCAAATTTTAATTTCTTTTGGTTTTGATTCTGCTATACATGTATTTTATCATGAATATAAAAATAATCATTTATTACTTTCAACTTATATCAATAAATCAATAAAAATTGTTTTATTGATTGGAATAATATTTATAATTATTACTTTTTTGGGAGGTTATTTTTTTTTAGATATTTTACATTTTTCAATTCCGATTAAACATTTTAAATTCTATAGTTTAATTTGTATTTCAACAGCTATTTGTACTTCTGTATTAAAAATTTATGGAAATTTATTAATTCAAAAAGTTAAGGCATGGAAATATTTAATTACAAATTTGTTGAATTTTTTGCTTTCAATTTTATTTTCAATAATTGGATTATTTATTTTCTCTAACTCAATTTTAGGCCCGCTTCTAGGTAGGTTACTTGCTTTTGGCATTTCATTTATAGTAATATTTGTATCTTTAAAAAAAGAATACAACGAATATTCAAAAGATTACACTATTTCAGACACGTTTTCTTTTAATTATCCAGTTGTTTTAAATAATTTACTTACTTGGCTTTTTCAAAATGCAGATAGATATGTTATTTTAATATTTCTTACCACAGCTTCACTAGCAATTTATGATATTTCTTTAAAAATGGCTTTGTTGATAGAATTTATATCAACAGCAATTTTTCTTACTTTCAATAGTAAATTATATTGTATTTATTCCCAACCTAAAGAAACAAGAGAAATAAAGGAACTCAGTAAGATTTATCATTCCTTAACGGCAGTTCAAATTCTTTTGATAGGTTTAAATATATTTTTTATTCCCTTATTGATTCCTTATTTTATTACGAATAAAGATTATTCAATATCATTTGAAATTTTCCCATTAATTGGATTAAGTTATGCACTTAACTTTTTTCCAAACATGTATGTAAATCCTTTGGTTTTTTTCAAAAAAACTAGTGTAATTCCAATTATGTATTCAATATGTTTTATAACAAAAATTGGTCTTTGCTGGGTTTTGATTCAGAAATTTCAACTTTATGGAGCTGTGTTTGCCCTAATTTTAAACCGACCAATTGAATGTTTTATCTATTATTTAATTGGAAAATCTTATTTTTCATTTCCATATAATCCTTTTAAAATGTTTGTTTTGCCTTTTGTTTATGCTCTAATTTCACTAGCACTTTATTATGCTTTTAAATCTTATAATAGCCCTAATTTCACAAATTTCCTAATTATGATGATAAGTTTTTCCCTTGTTTTTCTGACTTTTAGCAAAGAAATAAAGCCATTGCTTCATTACTACTATATTGAATTTAATAAAAAAATAAAAAAAAATAATTTGAGTTAAAATTTTGATTAAATTTGTATAATGAAAGTTAAAATAATACTTTTATTGATTTTTTGCTATTTATTTACAAATGTAAATACAGTTTTAGCATCTCAGACTTGCTCGGGAGAAGTATATTCATTTTCTGCTATTACTAATGCAAAAAAATGTAATATTTGTCAAAAAACTACAAAAAAAGGTTGTTGTAAAGATAAATCTAAAATAGTAAAGATAACAGACAAACATTTTAAATCTAATCATAGTTTTGATTTTAATAGTTTAGTTGCAATTGAGCCAAAATTTATTCATCTTTTTAACATTCATTTTGATTTTTCTATTCAAAATTTAATCATCTCAAATGTAAATTTATTTTTTTATAGCCTCAAAACATACATTTTTTATTGCCTTTTTTTAATATGATTGTTTAATTTTTATTTTTTAAATCAATATTAAATTTTTTAATAGAATTTAATATTATCTTTTTTATTACTAAAATTAATATTTAACCTTTAATTCTCATAAAAATGAAAACAATCTCAAATGTAATCGCAGCGGCATCTTTATTGGTGATCACAACATTTTGTAATTCAAATGCACAAACTACAAAGGTAAAATTCAAAGTTTTTGGCAATTGTGAAATGTGCAAAAAAACGATTGAAACTGCTTTAGATGTAAAAGGAGTGAAATCTGCCAATTGGAGTACAGAATCCAAAATGATTGAAATTGCCTATCAAGCTGACAAAATTTCGGAAAGCAAATTGCACGAGCTCATTGCTGCTTCGGGTTATGATACTGAAAAAAGCAAAGGCAATGACAAAGCCTATTCTAATCTTCCGGGCTGTTGCCAGTATACTCGCAAGTAATATTAATTAATGGATTTTGGGTTTGACAAATTTTAAAATTTGTCAAACCTTTAAATATGCTTGTATGAGTTATAAGTACCTAGAATTTATTCTATATGATAAACTTCTGAACAATCATCAAAGGTAAAACCCTCACCACCAATTAGTTGCCAATGTTTGCGTTGATTTAGGGTTAATGATTCCACTTCTGGGAAAACATATTTCTCCACCATCTTTCAAAAATAAAGTAAGTTTATTTGTTTTTGAAAATTTTAATTTTACAATTTCTAGCTTGGTATTTACATATCCTTGTATCATTTTATCAAATAATATTTCAATATTAAAAATATGAAATGTAATCTAAAACTTATTTTTTTATCAATATTTTATTTTCAACTAACGTTTGCCCAATCCCAAAAACTTCGTGGAGTTGTATTAGAAGAATCAAGCAAAGGTACTTTTGTGCCTTTGGTTGGTGCTCCCGTATATTGGCTCAATAATCCTGCAATTGGTGTTATAACTGACACAAGTGGCGTTTTTACGATTGAATTTATTGATAATAATATATACAACCAACTCGTTATTAGTTATTTGGGTTACACAAGTGATACAGTTTTTGTAAAAGGAAACGAAAGATTAAGAATAATATTAGCATCACAAAATACCAAAGAGCTGACGGAAGTAGAAATTATAGAGCGATTAAGCAGTACTTCACAAAATACACTTAGTGCCTTGAATACCAAAATTATGTCTGAAAAAGAGCTTTTCAAAGCTGCCTGTTGTAATTTGAGCGAAAGCTTTGAAACCAATCCGTCTATAGATGTGAATTTTGCAGATGCTGTAACTGGTGCCAAGCAAATTCAAATACTAGGGCTTTCTGGTATTTATACACAACTAACTACTGAAAATATGCCTGATATTTGCGGACTGGCAAGTACTTATGGCTTGAGTTATATTCCTGGACCTTGGATAGAATCTATACAAGTTACCAAAGGAATAGGTTCTGTTGCCAATGGCTATGAAAGTATGACTGGGCAAATCAATATAGAGCTCAAAAAACCTGATGTAACGGTAAATAAAGGCGAAAAAGTCTATGCAAATGCCTATTTAAACAGTTTTGATAGGTTAGAAGCCAACTTGAATATTGCCGCCAAAATCAATCAAAAATGGAGTACTGCTACACTATTGCATGGCGATAACATGCAAACGGTGATGGATTTTAACAAAGATAATTTTATGGATATGCCCATGGGAAAACAATTTAATGTAATAAATCGATGGAAATATGAAAACAAAAACTGGGTAGTACAATTTGGAGGAAAATTACTAATTGACGAGCGCATGGGTGGGCAATATCAATATTACGATTCTTTGAGCCAACATATTGGGCATGGTGTAAGATTACCGAATTTATATACCACAGAAAATAGGACTCAACGTGGTGAACTTTTTGGTAAGATTGGTTATGTATTTCCTAATAAAAAATACAAAAGTATGGGTTTGCAAATGAGTGGAACTTGGCATAAACAAGAGCAATATTATGGTAGAAATACCTATTTAAGTGAACAAAGAAGTGCTTATCTAAATTTTATTTATCAATCCATTATTGGAAATACCAATCATAAATTTAGGGTTGGAAGCAGTTTTAAAAATGACACTTATCTTGAAAGTTACTTTTATTTAATATATACAAAATCAAATTTTGCACTACGTGAATATTATAGAAATGAAATAATCCCAGGTGGTTTTGGAGAATATACTTGGACACCAACGCCAAAACTTACATTAATAGGGGGTTTGAGAACTGATTATCACAATCTTTTTGGTTTGCAAATATCGCCACGTTTGCATGGAAAATATGATATTACTGAAAAAACACAAATTCGTTTTTCTGGTGGACGAGGGTTTAGAACAGCTAATATTATTGCTGATAATTTTGGATATTTTATTTCAGATAGATCTACAAGAATTAATGAAAATTACGAATCTATTTTGAAATATCCTTACGGAATCCCAACTCCCGAAATTGCTTGGAATTATGGTTTAAGTTTGTCGCAAGATTTTAGATTAAATTACCGAAAAGGTACTATTACGCTTGATTATTACCGAACAGATTTTGAAAAACAAGTGGTGGCTGATATTTATTCTGATGTGAATAAAATACAATATTATGTATTGAGTGGACAAAGTTATGCGAATAGTTTTCAAGCCGAAATTAATTACGAACTTTTTAAGCGCTTGGATGTGCGGATGGCTTACCGATTTTATGATGTGCAATCAAAATATATTATCGGTTGGCAACAAAGACCATTTATTTCCAAACATCGTTTTTTTGTAAATGTGGCTTACGAAACTAAATCGAAATGGAAATTTGATGCAACTCTTAATTGGAATGGACCTAAACTTTTACCTCAAACAGCAGAATATGCTCAAAAATATTCTCCTGATTTTTTTACTCTTAATGCACAAATTAGTAAATCCTTTGGAAACACACAAAATAATTGGTTTGATGTATATCTTGGAGTTGAAAATCTTACTGGTTTCCGACAAGAAAAAGCTATTATTAATGTTCAAAACCCTTTTAGCCAAGGATTTGATGCTGCTCAAATTTGGGGTCCCATCACAGGTGCAATGGTATATGTGGGTGCGAGATATAAATGGAAATGAAGTTATTAAAGTAATTTATTAAAAAACTTTTACTTGTTCTTGATGATAGATTTTTGTGCCGGGTGCTATAGATTTTGTAAGCCATACATTACCTCCCACAATACTTCCTTTTCCAATAATTGTTTCTCCGCCTAATATTGTTGCCCCTGAATAAATTACCACATTATCTTCAATGGTAGGATGACGTTTCATAGAAGCCATATTTTTATTCACACTCAAAGCACCAAGCGTAATTCCTTGATATAATTTCACATTCTTACCAATCGTGCAAGTTTCTCCAATAACTGTACCCGTGCCGTGATCTATATAAAAATATTCATCAATGTTGGCACCTGGGTGAATATCTATACCTGTTTTTGAGTGAGCAAATTCAGTAATAATTCTTGGTAAAAGTGGTACATTTAATTTATGTAATATGTGTGCCATTCTGTAAAATGCGATAGCATAAAATCCTGGATAGGCTCTTATAACTTCATATTCACTATTTGCTGCTGGGTCACCACTTAGAATAGCTTCAATATCTGTTGTTAATAATTTGTAAGTATTAGGAATATTTTTAAAGAAATCTGAAGAGATAATTTCGGCTTTTTCTTGCAAATGTTGTTGCATAGAAGTAAGAATTGAAGTTAATTCGGTTTCTAAAACGGCAAATGTAGCTCTTAAATCATCAGCTGAGTGATAATGTTTTTTTGTTTGCTCAGGGAATAAAACAAGTAATAATTTAGTTATAAATCTAGAAACCGAACTTGTAGCTGGATAGCTAGGCGTATTGATATGTTTTTCAAAAAGTTTTTCTAAAAATTTAGTATCAATCATATTATTGTAATAAAAGTCAAATTTAGTGAAAATGTCTTAAATTTTCCAATTTATTATTTAAAGAATTTTGATAATAAATTTTTAAAAAGCTCTACAAAAAACACTTAAAGGTAATTTTTTGCCAAAATTATCTTCCACAAAAAGTTCTCCCGTTTGTATATTTTTGAGATTATCAAAATGAGATTTAACCAAAGTTTCTGTAAGAATTGGCGAAAATCCCATAGAATATACATTTAATATTAAAAATGTTTTTTCTGATTTTAAAATTTTTTTGCAATTTCCAAGTAAATTATCAATCATATCTTCCATAATCCATTTTTCGCCATCAGGACCACGTCCGTAAGCGGGTGGATCTAAAATTATTCCGTCATATAAAGTTTCTCTTCTTACTTCTCGAGCCACAAATTTTGATGCATCATCAATTAACCAACGTATATTATCTAGGTTTGATAACTTCATATTTTCTGTAGCCCAATGTACTACTTGTTTCACTGAATCTACATGAGTAACGTCTGCTCCGCTTTTTTTTGCAATCAAAGAGGCTCCGCCCGTGTAAGCGAATAAATTAAGAAGTTTTGGTTTTAGAGAATCACTTTTTAGAGTTTTAATTTGTTCTTCTATAAAATTCCAATTAGAAACTTGTTCTGGAAATATTCCAATGTGTTTAAACCCAGTTAAACCTAATCTAAAAGTAATATTATTAATGTTTATATGCCATTGTTCAGGCATATTTTTTTTATTTTTCCAAATTCCTTTTTCAGGGCTAGTTTTATCTCTTTCAAAATGAGCATCTACTTTTTCAAACCATTCCTTTTCGGTCAAGCTACTTTTCCATAAAGCTTGAGGTTCGGGTCTTGACAAAATATATTTTCCAAATCGTTCTAATTTATAGCCGTTTCCGCAATCAATTAATTCATATTCGGTAATATTTTCATTTTTATACATTAAAATATTATTTATCTTTTACTAGTTTTTTATTTCAAAATTTTCAAAAAATCTTATTTTACCAGCAACAATATCAATGCTATCAACTTTTGTGCGAGGCGGTGTAATGTGGCAATCATCAATAAATCTTTGTAAGATTTCTTCTTTTGCTTCTATTTCTGCATACACCGATTTATCTTTTTGAATTTTGGCAAATCCTGAAATTTTTAAATTTTGTGCTTTTCGTTTTAAAAAGTTTCTAAAAATAACGCCTGAAACTTTTCCTTTAATAACAATATTATAATGTATCAATTTTAATCTATTTTATTTGGAAAATCGACAGTAAGAATTTCATTTATTTCTTTTATTGCTTTATCAACTTCGTTGGCAGATAATTTAATATTGGCAAGCAACATATTTTCGTCTAATTCTGTATCTTTTAAATCTAAAAGGTTTAATAAACCCAAAATTCGTGATAATGGACCTCGAATAGTGTGAGAATTAGCATAAGCAAACTTTTCTAACTGTTGATTTCTTTCTAGGAGCTGAATAGTTCTTTTTTCAACTTTTGATTCAAGTTCTACGTTTATATTATTAATAAATTCTTTTTGTTTAGTAAGAATATTATTTTTGTCTATTATTTCGCTTTTTTGTTTTAAAATTATATCTTGAGCGTTTTTCCGTTCTGCTGCCTCAAATGATAAACTTACATAATCTGCCATTGATTGAATAAAAACTTCATCTTCGGAGAACCATTCTCTAATTTCGTTTTGATTTTCGCAACAAATTACTCCACCCAGTTTTCCATCAATATAAAATGGCACATCTAACATTGATTTTATATTATTAGGAGTAAGGTAAGATTCTCCAAATCCTCTTGTAGATTCATTTTGATAGGCGTTTTCTGCATGAACAATACGATTATTATTTAAGGTTATAAAATATAATGGGTATTTTTCTAAATTAAGCAGTGGCATATCCGTACTTTTTTTATTATCATCGGAAATGGCAAAAACACTAACTATTATATGTTGAAAGCTATCATAAGCCCAAATACTTACTCTACTAACATCTAAAGTTTTGTAAATAATGGTGCCAATTTCTGAAATTGAACTATGGAAATCTCCATCTTTTATATTGGCACTTTTTGAAAGTCGCATTAAAACTTCATTATTAGCTCTAAGACGAGAATTTACTCTTGAAAGCATGGTAATATTGGTTTCTAAACGGCTAGATTTTGAATTAATTTGATTATTTAATTCTAAAACTTTTTCATTTTGTTCGGATAAAAAAGTTCTTGTTGAAAGTAAATCTTTTTCAATTAAATAATTGGAATAATTTTTTAAACCAAAAACTAAATTAAATACGGTGTAAAGTCCAGCTTGTTTTACTTTAAAAACCACAAAACTTGGTTTATAATTATTGTCTAAAATCATTTGTTCTATATAACCAGGGATTATTGAATCATAAAATATAATATAAAAAAGGTAATAAAAATAGCTTCCTATAATCCAATATTTTTCTTTAGCTGAATCAAATATTAGTTGCGGAACAAAACTACAAACTATAAAGGCGTAAAAATATTCTAAGGGTTCTACAAGTAATTTATCTGCAAAAATCAAACGAGGAATTATTGCAGAAAATGGCATTGATATTACTAAAAACTGCTTTGAATATTGTGTAAATCCTCTGAAATTTAAAAATAAAGTTATAAATAATATAGAAAAAAAGACACTATAACAATAGGCAGATAACTGCATACCTTTATTGATATAAATGATAAAAAGTACGGATGAAAGCGTTAGCAAAATCAAGCAAACTTGATTAGTGATAACGATATATCTGTTTTTTTCGGTTGATTTGCTCAAACCTAAATTAGAAATGTTTTTCCAGAAATTTAGAACCATCTATTAACTAATGCTATATCATTATAAAATTAATCATTTAAAATCAATTTAACCAATAATATAATATATTTATTTGATAATTAAATTTATAAATTACTAACAAAGCTTTAAAAAATCTTAGTTTTCATTATTTTTTTCTTGTTTTCTAAGCTCATAAGCCGATACAAAAATACTCATTTCATACAAAAAATAAACAGGAATTGCCACCAAAAGTTGACTTATCATATCAGGACTTGGCGTAATAATAGCTGCAATAAATAAAATAACTATAACCGCATGTTTTCTATAATTTCGCATAAAAGTAGGTGTAAGAATACCCATTTTTGTAAGTAAAAAAACAGCAACAGGCAGTTGAAACATAATTCCGCTTGCCAAAACCATCATTACAAGCGTAGAAATATAGCTTGTAATATCAAATTGATTTAAAATACTGGGATCAAGTTGATAATTTGCCAAAAATTGAATCGACAATGGTGAAATTATGTAATATCCAAATAAAACGCCCATCATAAACAAAATTGTAACATAAAAAACAGCTCCTGAAGTGGCGTTTTGTTCTTTTGGATAAAGACCAGGCTTAATAAATCGCCATACTTCCCACACAATAATTGGAAATGCACAAATTAAACCAACCACAAACGAACTTTGAATGTGCATCATAAATTGCCCTGTTAAAGTTCTACTTTGAAGCGTAAAATTAAGTTTATCAACGCATAATGAAGGTTCTCCTACTGCAAGTGCAAGTTTACACATCATTTTGTAAGTCCAAAAATCTAATTTGGCAGGACCTAAAATTAATACGCCATAAATAAAATCTTTCATAAAAAAAGCGATTATTGAAAACAATAATACTGCAATTAATGAACGAATAATATGCCATCTTAATTCCTCTAAATGGTCTAAAAAGCCCATTTCTTTCTCTCCAGAGGCTGTTTCTTGTATTTGATCTAAAGCCAATTTCTTATTTTTATTTTTCTATTGAAGTGCGAAAATATGGATTTTTAATGACTACTTTAAAAAATATTTTATTAAATGATAGATTATTATAATATTTGCAAATATTTTGAGTAGCATATCCTAGATAAAATGCAAAATCTCCAATCACTTAAAGAGTTATTAGTTGGCAAACCTAAAAACATTGTCATTACTACTCATCAAAAACCTGATGCTGATGCTTTAGGTTCTAGTTTGGGGTTGTATAACTATCTTAAAAAATATCACCATAATATATGTGTAGTTGCTCCTACTGATTATCCGAGGTTTTTATTTTGGATGCCAGGTAATAATTGCGTGATTAATTATGAAGAAAATGATTACAGCAAAAACTATATAAATAAGGCAATAGATAATGCAGACATAATTTTTTGTTTAGATTATTCGAGTTGGGAAAGGTTAAAAAAAGTGGCAGACTCTGTCAAAAATTCTAAAGCCATAAAAGTATTAATAGACCATCATTTAGACCCAACTGTTGTGGCTGAATATAAAATGTGGTATCCTTCGGCAGCCGCTACATGCGAACTGATTTATAATTTTATTTGCCAAATGGGCGATAAAAATTTAATAGATTCCGAAATTGGAGAATGTATCTATGCAGGAATAATGACCGACACAGGCTCTTTTAGATTCCCTTCTACATCAAAAAACATTCATATCATTATTTCTGAATTAATTGAAATTGGCGTTGATAATTCGAAAGTTCATAGATTAATCTATGATAATAATTCACAAGAAAAATTACGGTTTTTAGGTTTCGTATTAAACCAAAAATTACACGTAATAGATAGTTTAAACACTGCCTATATTGCTATTTCTAGCGAAGAATTATCAATGTTTAATTCGCAAACGGGTGATACAGAGGGGCTTGTAAATTATGCATTATCTATCGAAGGCGTAGTTTTTGCAGTAATAATTATAGAAAGAGAAGATGCCGTAAAAATGTCATTTCGCTCTTCAGGAAATTTCAAAGCCAACGAATTTGCAGCCCTACATTTTGAAGGCGGAGGTCATAAAAACGCTGCTGGTGGCAAATCAAATGCTTCCTTTAAAGATACTTTAGAAAAATTTTTAAATATTTTACCATCCTATCAGCAGATGCTAAATGCTGAATATCAATCTCAACCAAATTTAATTCCATGTTAAAAAACATTTTAAAAATCTCTGCTGTGGCAGGATTAAGCGTATTAGCTTCTTGTGGTAAAAAATATGAAACCACGCCAACAGGCTTAAAATATCTTTTTTATGAAGATAAAGAAGGCGAAAAAGCAAAATTAGATGATCTTTTGATGCTTAATTTTGAAATGATAGCTAAAAATAATGGCAAAGATACAGTTCTTAAAAACACTTGGAAAGACGGTCAGCCAGTTCCTATTGTAGTTCAAAAATCAACATTCAAAGGTTCGCTCGAAGAAGGCTTAATGATGCTTTCGGCAGGGGATAGTGCAAGTTTTCAAGTTAATGCAGATTCTATTTTTATGAAAACTTTTGGTGCCATGCGTCCGCCTTTTATTGATTCGGCTTCTGCCATTACTTTTAATATGAAAGTAATAAAAATTCAATCAAGAGAAGATTATTCTAAAGAGCAACAAAAAATAATGGAAGAAAAAACATCATCTCAAAAAGTAATAGATGATAAATTAATTCAAGATTATATTGCTCAAAATAACCTTACTGCTCAAAGCACAGGATCGGGTTTGTTTTATGTAATTTCAAAACCAGGAAAAGGTCCAAATGCGGTTCCAGGTAAAATGGTAAGTGTAAATTATACAGGAATGTTGCTTGACGGAACTGTTTTTGATAGTTCAACAGGCAGAGCTCCTATTGAATTTCAGTTAGGAATGGGACAAGTTATTCCAGGTTGGGACGAAGGTTTGGCGTTATTAAATACTGGTGCTCAAGCCAAATTGATTATTCCTTCAAGATTAGGCTACGGTCCAATGCAAATGAGCGAAAAAATTCCTGCCAATTCTATTTTAATTTTTGATGTAGAATTAGTTAAATTTAAGTAATTATTTCTCAATAATTATTTACTTAAAATACCTTTACTTATTTTCTGAAATTGAAAATAAGTGAAGGTATTTTTTTATTTCTAATACTTTTCCATAAATTTTAATATAAATTGAAAAATCAATTTATTCTTTTTAGTATCTTTAAAAATATTTAACAAATAAATCATGCTAGCAAATATTCCTCAATCGAATAAAAAAAGAATTGTAGTTGTAGGTGCAGGTTTTGGAGGATTAAAACTAGCTCGAAGTCTTGTAAACTCTAACTATCAAATTATTTTATTGGATAAAAATAATTATCATCAATTTCAGCCCCTTTTTTATCAAGTAGCAACAGCTGGTTTAGAACCGAGTGCAATTTCTTTTCCGTTGCGAAAAGTATTTCAAAAATTTACTAATATTCATATCCGAATTGCCGAAGTAAAATCAGTAAATACGGAATTTAATCATATTGAAACCGATTTAGGAACTATAAATTATGATTATTTAGTTTTGGCTTTGGGTTGCAATACCAATTATTTTGGGATGCAGAATATTTCAAAATATTCAATTCCGATGAAATCTGTGTCTGAAGCTTTATATTTAAGAAATTTTATTCTTCAGAATTTAGAAAAAGCTTTGGAAGAAAAAAATCCTGAAGAAAAGCAAAAATTAATGACTATTGTAATTGCTGGCGGGGGTCCCACAGGCGTTGAAATTGCAGGAACATTGGCGGAAATGAAAAAAAATATCCTTCCAAAAGATTACCCAGAACTCGATTTTAGTAAGATGCTCATTTATTTACTAGAAGGATCTGCAAAAACCTTGGGTGTAATGTCGGAAATTTCGAGTAAGAAATCAAGAGAATATTTAGATAAATTGGGGGTGATCGTAAAAACCGAAACCCGAGTTTTAGACTTTGATGGCGAAAAAGTATTAACCGATATTCTCGAACCAATTCAATCTAAAACCTTGATTTGGGCTGCTGGCGTTTCTCCAAATAAAATCGAAGGCTTGGCTCCTGAATGGTTTGTGAGAGGAAATAGATTGAAAGTAGATGCTTTTAATAAAATTGAAGGCTCAAAAAATATTTTTGCGATAGGCGATATGGCTTCACAATCTGAAGAAAAATTTCCAAATGGGCATCCTCAACTGGCTCAACCTGCCATGCAACAGGCTGATAATTTAGCAAAAAACTTTAAAGGTATGCTAGAAAACAAATCTTTAAAACCTTTCAAATATAATGACTTAGGTAGTATGGCAACTGTGGGTAGAAATTTAGCGGTTGTTGAATTACCGTTTATTAAGTTTCAAGGATTTTTGGCTTGGGCTACTTGGATGTTTGTGCATTTGATGTCAATAGTAGGTGTAAAAAATCGTTTATTAATATTTGTTAATTGGTGCTGGAATTATTTTACTTATGACCAATCTCTACGGCTTTTAATAAAACCTAAAATAAAAAATGAATTTTAAATTAAAGTAATAAAATCTATAAACGGTCTATTAGTTTGAACAAAATAATAGACCGTTTAAGAAGTTATAACCCTAAATTTATTCCTAAATCGGGCCAAATTCCTAAACCTTTACTTCCTCCGCCTGATTTGTTGTTAGTATAAGTAACTGTATAGGAAGCTGCTACACTTGTTTTGAAAACATATAAATCTTTACCTATTTTGGTGGTTTCAACTTCTGTGCCTGCACTAAAAACTTTGATAGAAAATCGTGATCTAATTTTACATATCTTACCTTTTGTTGATAATATTGAGGCATAAACTTTACTGCCTTTCCATTCTACATTGCAATTAAAACCTCCTTGTGCCTTAAATCCTTTAATGTTTCCCTCCTCCCAAGTGGAAGGCAAAGCGGGTGCAAACTGAATTTCGCCATTATAACTTTGCAAAATCATTTCTGAAACAGCTTGTGTAAATAAACTATTTCCCTCCATAGAAAAAGGGGGATTTGAAGATAATAAATTTAAACTTACGCTACTTTTAAGATGTTCCAATAAGAAATCATCTGCAGCTTTTGGTTCTAAAAGTCTTGCCATTACAGTTGCCATGTAAGCATTTGACATACCAGTTTTAGTAATTTTTGGTAAAATATCAGATTTTATATTTGATACTAACCCAGAAATTTCTTTAGGTTTATTAAAATACATAGAAGGATAAATTCCATATACTTGCACTAAAGAATTATTTTGTTGAGAAGCTGAACTTATCAATCCCGACAGCCACGAACTTGGAATTTTTGTTGTTGTATCATCAATAGACGCTAATTTTGATAATTTATTTTCTAATAATAGCTTATGATTAGGATCAAACTTATAATTTTCGGTTGTCAATTCGTTAATAGCGAAAAGTGTATTTTTAAACAAATCTCTTACTAAAATTTGATCTAAAGCTGAAGCATATCCATATTTAAAATTTTCTCCATTAACTTCAAAAGTGTTTCCATAAGATGAAGATGGGCAAACAACTAATTTGCCTTCTAAAAAATTTCCTGTTGGAACTTCAACTAAATAATTTGATAAAAACAAAGAACTTTGTTTCAAAAAAGGATATATTTTATTTTTTAATAGCTCAGCATCTGGGTTATACAAGTAAGTTTCTAAATAAATATTAGATAACCAAGCTAAACCTAATGGCGAGATGTTTCCATTATTCTGAATCATAGAATTAGGTTTTCCAGTTGGAAATAAATAATCAAAAGCGAATGAACTTTCATTTCCAAATAAATCTTTAGAAATAATTTTAGATTTTTTAACTGCCGAATCTAATAAATTCAAAACAGGTAATTTTAATTCAGCCAAAGCAGTTGCCTCTGCAAAAGAATAAATCATGGGCATAGAATATGGTATTTTATAACCACTTCCGTTGATAGCATTCAAATGTTCGTTCCATTTTCCTTGTAAATTTGCTGGTAAAGAATTTGAACGAGAAGATGAAATAAGTAAGTATCTACCATATTGAAACAATAATTCGGTTAAATATTTGTCTTCAACGCCATTTTTTACTTTAGCTACTCTTTCGTTTGTTGGTAAATCAAAGGCTTTATCTTTGAAGTTTAAGTTAAGTTCAACTCTGTTAAAAAAGAATTTATAATCAGCAATATGTTCTTCTTTTAAAGCCGTATAATTTTTAGAAACGGCATTAATCAAATTGGTTTTTGCAAACAAAGCATAATCTGGATTTTTGAAGTTGGTTGCTGCCGACACATATATATATAGTTCATCCACATTTTGAGCAATCAATTTTTTTGTTTCATTTCTTACTGTTCCGCCTTTATAAACTGCTTTAATTTGTGTTTCAAATTTCATGCCATTTGATGCTAATTTTCCTCTTTGGATTAACAAAGTTGAATCGAATGGACTTCTAAAAGTTTCTGCTTCGGTTTCACGTAATAACGAAATTTTTGCATTTATGCTTGCTGGATGCGAACAAGAAATTTTCATTACAATTATATTTGCAGGAAAACTTGCAAATATTTCTCTTGTATATAATTTTTCACCCACATGATAATGAACTGTGGCAACAGCACTATCAATATGTAAATCTCTGTAATAATCAGTAACTGAATTAGCATCAATATCGGTCATTTCGAGCATTAAATCGCTTAAAGGTTGATATTGAGGGGTTTTATCAGAGTTTGCAACCATTTTTTGCTCTATAATGGCTTGAGCTTCAGTATATTTTTTATCAAAAATTAAACTTTGTATTTCTTTTAAATCGTTTTGATTTGATAATACATCTAATTTTTTATCATCAAAAGACCATAAACTCTCTTCATTTAATTGAATTCTTTCAAACTTTTTACCTCCAAAAACCATGGCTGCCAATCTTCCATTTCCTATTGGAAGTGCTTCTTCCCAACCTTTTCCTTCTGCATCTCCGTGAATATTTGTTGAACCATTATGCAAATATGGAATACTATCTTCAACCGAACTGGGTGAAGTAAACCAAAGAACTAGCGGAGTGGTTGAAATTACTGAATCTCGAACCTGTTTTTTTTCAACAATTTTGTGAGAATTTAGGTTTTTATCTTTCTTTTCGCAATTTGAGAGTACAAATGCAAGGCTTAAAAGGGTTAAAAAAGTTTTTTTCATTTAATATTTAATTTATTTTTACTGTTTTACAAATATTTCAAAAAATTGTTATGTAATTTTTTTTATTTTTTTCAAATATATACATTCTAAATATTTTTTCAAAACAAAATAACGAGAGATTAATTAAATTTTAAAAATATTTTTTTTATATTAAAACTTAAAAGTTTAAATATAAAAATGGAATTAGTCAAAAATATTAATAAATTTTCTAATAAATATTTTAGTTATTTTAATTTTTTTTTATTGTAGAACATTATTTATCAGTAAAGACTTATATTATTAACTTGACGTCAATATATCTATAAATTTATTTCACGTAAAGTTTTGATTATCAATAAGTTATAAAAAATTAATTATAGATAAATACACGTCAGGTTAATAATTCAAAACCACAATTTTTTTTTTAAAATCCAACTAAAAATAATTGAAAATTGAAATGTAATATTAATCGAAAGTTTAAATGGATTTTATCATTTATTTTTCAATTACTTTAACCCATTTCCCTGCCAAAGAAGCACCAACTTCACCTTGATACATACTTTCACAAAGTTGCAAAGGCAAGTAATATTTTCCAATATAAGATGCCGTTAATTGTACCGAAAATGTTTTGCTTTCTGAATTTAGGAGTGAAAAGAAAGTAAAAATTCTATCATCTCTTACATCTTGATAATCATAACTTTTTTGATTTAAAATAGGTGCATTTTCATATTCAAAACGTGGATTTGAAATTTCCCAACCCGATGGAAAAACTTGTTTTAATGCCAAATTATCATAGTTTGGGAAAATGCCAGGATGCTTAACCGTAACTTGTGCCACAAAAGAAGTTCCTTGTTTTAATTCACTTACATCTAACGGTTTGCCATTTTTCAAAGTGTAAGAAATGTTTAAAATTAAATTATTTGAAAACGATTTCTCCGCTCCATTTAATGGAATTCCCGATTGAATTATTCTTACGTATTGCACAGATTTTGAGGTGTTTTTAATATATAAGTTACCATTTGTTTCTCCATCCAGTTTTATTTGAGAAATAGGCAAGGCAGTTTTAGCCAGAATAGATTTTGCATTTGCAAAATTATAATTAAATTTTAAATCACCTTTTTTGACAAATAAATCAGAAATTTTGGACATGGCAAGTAAAGAAAAAGCAATTTCTTGCGTGTTTAAATAGCTTTGTGATGCTAAATTTGAAGCAACTATTTTTGATAATTCTAAGGTTTTGGTTTTATCGCCCATTTCTGTCATTACTTCCAAAATCATGGCTTTATCTCTAATTTCTGAACCATAATAGGTGTTATTAAACTGTTCATTTTGAGTATAAGTTGAGTTATAATTTAATTTAGAAATTAAATTATGAGCCATTTCATTTTGTCCAATCAATGTATAAGCACCAGCCAATCGCCAAGCAGATTGCAACGAAAGTTTTGAATATTCTTTGAGCCTATTCATCGCACCTTGTTCGTCTTTGCCAGCCAAAGCCAAAATATATAAACGATAGGCTTGCACTTGGTCTTCGGAGTAATAATTTGATCGGTTTTTGGGCTGCCAATTTCTAGCCATTTTTTGTAAATATTTCAAGATATTAGTTTTGCAAGAATTGTCAATCACATATCCATTTTTTTCGGCTTGAATTATAAAATGTGCCGCATAATTTGTTCCCCATTCGTTTGAAACGTCATCTCCTTGCCAATATCCCAAACCGCCATCGGAAGTTTGAAAGCCAATTAACCGTTGAATAGCTGCATTTATATTTTTTTGAATGGTATTTTTTTGTGATTCATTAAGCTCAATAAACTTATGTAAAACCAGTTGTGGAAAAACTGCTGAAGTTGTTTGCTCTACGCAACCATACGGATAATTTAGTAAGTATTTCAATCTTGATTCTAAATTTATGGCAGGCATATTGCTTACTTCCAAAGCCAAAGAATTAGAGGATTTCATACCAAAAGGCACTATATTTTTAGTAAGTTCTTGCCCCGCTTCCAGCACTTTTTCATACACTTGTGTTTGTTCAATATTGGCATTTCTCGATTCTATCAAAACATCATAGCTGGCAGTTTCTCCAGCCAAAGTTGATGTTATTTTAACTCTACCTTGTCCTGTTTGTGGTTTCACTTTTAGTTGAAACCAAGCCAAAGCTGTTGCTGCTCCGTTTAGGTTAATGGTTTGATTGTCAGCTTCTTTCACCGAAATTACACCTGAAGTTTGCACCGAAATGGATACATTTTTTATTTTTTTATCCATAGCAAAAATATTTACTGGAAGCGAAATTTCTTCATCTGGACCGCAAATTCTTGGCAAAGTTGCCAAAAGCATCAAGGGTTTACGAACAGGAATGGCTTTTTCGGCATTTCCATAGGCACCATTTTGCGAACCAACAACCATTACTTTAACCGAACCCACATAGTTTGGCATTGTAAAAGTGTGATTATTTTCACCTCCTTTTTTTAGTTCAAAAGGTCCTAAAAATTTAACAACAGGTCTAAATCTATTCAAAGGAGTTTCGTTTCCTTTTTTTAATCCTTCATCTCCACCAATACTCAAATTACGAGAAATCTGACCTGTCGTGCTGCCCATCACATAGTCATACAAATCCCAAGTGGTTATTCCTAAAGCTTCTTTTGCATAAAAAGTTAAATAGGGGTTTGGAGTAATAAATCGTGTAATATCAAGCAAACCTTCATCTACAACTGCAAGAGTGTAAGTCATGGCTTTTCCTGATTGTTCTTTTATTGAAATAGTACAATTTTCTAAAGGTCGATAGCTTTCAGAAGTTGAAATAATTGGCGTAAGAATATTTTCTTTATTTTCAATTTCTATTGGAGCGATTCCATACAGTCGGATGGGTAAATCATTTTTGACTTGAGCATGTGGTTGCAATACTGTAACGTAAGCAAAAAGGTTGGGTGCATATTCTGGCATTGCTTCAAAAGTATAGGTTGTTAATCCAATATTCGTGTTAATCCATTCCGATTTCAACACTTTTGAACCTGATTCTAATGTTATTAATGCTTTACCTATTCCCGAACTAGGAATTGATAATTGAATTTTTTCTCCCACATTATATTTCTTTTTATCGGTTGAAACCGTAATAATTGAAGTTCCGCCAGTGTTAGAACTTGCTCCGTATCCGGGCCAATCAAAGTAAATTATTTTTGAGCAAATATGTCCGCTTTTATCTTTGATTTGTACTAAATATCTTCCCCAATTTTCATTTTCAATAGTTAATTTAATAGTACCTTTTCCGTTGTTTATTTTAGTGTTAAATGAATGGCTTGGCGTAGCGGAATTAAAATCCATATATAAATTATTATTTGCATTTTCATACCACCATTGCCAATCCAATTTATATATATTTACATTTACATTTCCTGAAATCACAGGCAATCCATTTTCTAAAACATTGGCAATTTCGAGTGTTTGAGCCAGGTTGGTTTCATAAATAAAAGCACGTTCATTCGTACTTTTTGGCACTGCCAAACCTACATATGAAGCAAATGGAGAATACGGAATTGAAGTTGAAAAAGTACTTGCTGCTCCGCCTTCCTCAAAAGTTTTTACTTTTAGTAAAATATTCATTATTCCTGATGGTTGATTTTCTTTGTTAATTTTTATGTTAAAACTCCCTTCTCCATTGGCATCTGTTTTTTGCTCAAAAACTTGCTGTGGTTCTGAGTAATAATTTGAACTTGCATCTTGAAAATCGAATTTTTCAAATCCTTTAAAACTCGTATTTGTAGAGCTATAAATGGCATCAATTTTTGTTATTAAATTACTACCTACCGCTCCGTGCAACCACATTACTTTCAAATTTGCTTGTAAGTTTTCATCTTTTGAAAGTATTATTTTTTTATCAAAATCAAGGTTTATTTTTAAACGGTTTGGTAAAATAGTTTCAATCCTAATATCTTTTGTAAAAGTTGCTCCCCCTATTTTAAAACTCGCAAGCCAATGTCCTGTAGGAGCAGAAATATCGGTTTTTAATCCAAAAACATACACGCCATTAATGTCGTTTGTATGAACTTTATGGCTTACAATTTGCCCTTGAGGGTTAGAAAAATCCAATGTAACGGGATAATGTTCAGGTATTTTATTTAATTTATCTTCCAACACAAAAGTAAGATAAAGACTATCTCCAGGTCGCCAAACGCCTCTTTCTCCATAAATGTAGCTCTTAATTCCTTTTTGAATTTCCGCTCCAGAAACCTCAAAATAAGTATTGGCAAGCGATGAGCCATCATCCAGTTTTAAGTAAGATTTTTGATTATCTTTTTTTGCAATTACTACAAATGGTCTTGCTTTGGAATTAAACTCAAACTTACCGTCTGCATCGGTTGTTCCACTTTGAATTAACATATTTTGATAATCATAAAGTTCGATTTCTGCTCCTTTGATAGGTTCGGCTTTTATTAAATCAGTAGTAAATACTGTTAAATCGCCTGCTTTATTTTTCTTTGCAATCAATCCAATATCTGAATGATAAATCAAACTTGATTGCGAAGTGTTTCTCGAAGTATAATATGAAACTGTACAAGGATTGTCTCGGTCTTCATAATTATAATTGTCTGGATAATAACTATCATAATAATCATAGCCTTCAAAACTATTGTTATGTTCTGTAATTTCTTCTTCAGAAGATAAATTTTGAGCCAAAATAGGGGAGTAATCAGGTTTTCCATCACATGAATAAGTGGTATGATTTTGCTTAAAACTTACCATAACTTGAAAAATAGCACTCGGTTCGGCTTTTATAAGTTCCGATAAATCTAAATCATAGCGTTTCCAATTGTTGTAATCAGCAGTATTTGTTTGCGTTATTGGTATTAATTTGTGCAAAACACGCTTTCCTACTTTTCTTAATTCGCTTGGTCCGTATTTATCGCCATAGCTATTGGTTTGAAAAAATTGCGTAATATTTTGTCCGTGTACTTTTAAAATTATTACTTCAACAGCCTTTACATTTACTGCTTCAAACGGAAAAATTAAGCCATTTGAACTTGGCACTATCATTCCTTTTCCTATCAATCGAATGGCAGGTTTTTGTTCTTCAAAAAGTATAGATTTTGTAAATATTTTAGATAAATTTTTATTTGCTACATTCTTAATTCCTTCATTTACAGTCAGTTGTAAAGTCCCGCTTTGTTTTACAGGAGGGTAAATATATAAAATATTTGATTCTACCAAAGTTCTAAATTGTAGTAAATCTCCGAGCGTAATTATACCTTCAAAATTTTGAGTTCGCTCTAAAGGTTCTGAAAAAATAATCTTTACATACTGTTCTTCGCCTTGAAAAACTTGGGTTTCTAAAACTTCAAATTTTTGAGCTTGAGGAATTTCATACGTTTTTTCAATATCCGTTTCCGATTCAATTTCTTTTCCTTTAAATAAGATTTTATATATTGAATTTGAGTTCTCACGCTTGATTCCTACAATTTCCCAAAAATGTTTTCTTGAATTTTCGTGCGTCCATCTTACTTCATTGGCACAGGAAATCATTTTTTCAACTTGCAAATTTTCGGCTGGTTCAAAAGTTTGAATATTCCCTCTTAAAACCATTTTATCTAATTGATTATCAATATAATAAATGCCCGAAACTTCCGCTTCGTAGTTTTGCGATAAAGTAGCAAATTGAAAATCAAAAGTTTTGAGATTTTTTGGCATTTGTAATACTTTTTCAATCAAAAATTGAGCTGAAAATTGAGTATTAAAAGGTAAGTTTTTTTCGGTTTTAAATTCTATTGTATGTCTATTAATCCAAGTGGCTTTACCATTGATAGAGGGCGAAAAATTAAAAAGATTTTCATTTATTTCTTGATTGACTGCTTCTTGCGAAACAATATCGGTTGTAAATTCAATTTTTATGCTCGATTCTGTGCTTATATTTCCTGACGTAAATGCTGAAATGTATGCCGAAAAAGCAGGATTAAATTTTGATTTTTCTTCTAATGATGATTTGCTTTTGAAATATAAAACGCCAGCAACTACCAATCCTGCAAGTAATAAACCTGCATATAAAAACTTATTTTTAAATAAATTTGCCATTGAATATTGTTTTATCGAATGGCAATTTAGATTAAAAATATTTTCTAAATCTAAATTATAGATTTTTTATTTTATAAAATCTATATCACAAAAAAGTCCATATATACATATAATTGTAATTATAAACGCAATATTCGTATGATTTTTCAATATCGGGACGTTTCTCTCCCTTTGGGGAGGGTTAGGGTGGGGTCTTTTTATTTAAAATACGTATATGGGCTTTTCTATAAAATTTTTTACAAAAAAGGCAATTTTACAACTTGAGCTTTGATTAGCTTTTCTCTGATTCGTATATATATATATGTTTCAGGTTTTGAGAAATTTATTGCCACATAACCCATCCCGATTCCGAAGCCTAAAGTGGGAGATTGAGTGCCTGAAGTAACTTCTCCAATTTTTATGCCTTCCATATCACAAATTTCATAATGCCCTCGTGGTATGCCACGATCTATCATTTTAAATCCTATTAACTTACGATTTACGCCTGTGTTTTTCTGAATTTCTAATTTTTCGGAGTTTATAAATTTCTTACTAAATTTAGTAATCCATCCCAAACCAGCTTCAATAGGAGAAGTGCTATCATCAATATCATTTCCGTACAAACAAAAACCTTTTTCGAGCCTTAGAGTGTCTCTGGCACCCAATCCAATGGGTTTTATTCCAAATTCTTCACCTGCTTTCATTATTTTATCCCACACATTTTCGGCATACACATTCGGAATATATACTTCAAAACCCCCTGCACCTGTGTAGCCAGTGTTTGAAATAATAATATTTTCAACACCTGCCAAAGTGCCAATTTCAAAAGCATAGTAGGGAATAGAACTTAAATCAACAGTAGTAAGTTTTTGTAAAACTAAGATAGCTTTTGGACCTTGAATAGCAAACAAACAAAGATCGGCAGACATATCTTTTAGTTCTGCATCAAAAGTATTATTTTTACTAATCCAAGCCCAATCTTTTTCGATATTAGAGGCATTTACAACCAAAAAATAAGTATCATCTGCCAATTTATAAACCAACAAATCATCCACAATGCCTCCATCTTGATTTGGAAAACATGAGTATTGCACCTTTCCATCCACCAATTTTGAAACATCGTTGCTGGTTACCCATTGCAACAAATCTAAAGCCCCTTTGCCCGAAACCATAAACTCACCCATGTGCGAAACATCAAAAATACCAACTGATTGCCGTACTGCGTAGTGTTCGTCCATATCTGTGCTGTAACGAATGGGCATATTATAACCTGCAAAAGGTATGATTTTGGCACCAAGTTTTTCGTGAACCGAATGAAGAGGGATATTTTTTATTTCCATAACATTAAAAATATTTTTAAAAGCACAATAATAGGTATATTTAGAAATAAGAACAAAATAAGTTGCATTTTAAGCTCTAATTTTATTAAATATATGTAATTTGTTAGGATAATTTTAATGAAATAATTTTTTAGAAAAGTCCATTTAAATATTTAAAAAAATGCCTCACCCCTAACCCAATTTTTCTACGAAACCGCAAAGTCCAAAAGGATGGGAATGTCCAAATTTTATTAAATATTACTAATTTATTAATTAATTAAGGTTAAAATACTTATATAGGCTTTTCCATAATTTTTTAAATTAAAAAATCTAATAATTCAAAGTATTAACCTGTCGTATATTTATCTATAATTATTTTTTTACAACTTATTGATAATCAACACTATACGAAAAATAAATTTATAGATATTTTGACATCAAGTTAATAATACCAAAGTTTTATTTTAATGATTTAATCCAATTAGCAGTTTTTTCAACCAGTTTTTTGTTTGTAATCCATCGAATTGGATTTTTTTGAATAGCAATTTTTCCTCCAAAATTACCAAACATCTGCATCATATCATCCGAAATTACATGAACAGCATCTTTACCTGAATTTTTCGGTAATTGACGGCTTATGGCGTAAGCATATTTGAATAATCGACTTTTTTCAGTGCCCTTTACTAATTTTAACCCTTTATTTTTAGGATTTGAAATATCTCTATCAAAAATTTCTTTATTACTAATATGAAAATTATTTGCAAAATCTTCCTGTAATAATTCAAATTGGTCTTGCTCAAAAGCCAATAAGGCATAATCAACTTCAAAATAACCAAAAAGGTACATATTTGGTTCTTTATCAAAGTCAAATCCTTCCATAGAAGCATAAAAAACTAATAAATCACCCTTTTCGAGATTTACTAATGTGTTTTTAGTATGATTACCATCGCCATAAGTAAAAGTTTTAAATTCAGGATCAGCATGAATTGGACAATTCTTATGTTGATTTTTATCGTTTCCTTCGGTTTTAAAATAGTTAATAAAATTATTTTTTTTAATACCTACTTCGGTACTGTATGTGCTTAATTTTGAACTTTCAAAATTATGATTTTTATAAAAATATTCAGGAATTGGTATGAATTCAAAAGTTCCGTCTTTGAATAATGGAGAATGTATTCCGCCACAAATCTTATCAATTCCTACTCTTAAAAGTGCAATTTTCATTTTTTATCGTTTTAATTTATTAAAAAATCTTTAGTTTAATGTACGAATATTATAAAATAAGTTTTAAATTAAAAATAATTTAAAAAAATGTAAAAATTTATAAAGTATATTTTGATTTGGAAAAGTTGAGTTTTAGATAATAATTATTTTATTGAGTCATTTCCAATACAAATAATTCCAATGGGCTGATTATCAGCATCATATTCAATAGAAAACTCCCAATATGTCCAGATGAAATCATTGAAAATATATGGTTTTCGCATTTCTATTTGTTCAATTTTAGTTTTTCCATTTATTAAATTATTTACTGCATGAACAACCAAATGTGCATCTTCAAAATAAACACTATCCAAACTGTTTTTTCCAATAAAATTAGCGTTCATAAAGCCAAATGTTTGAATGAAATGTGAATTTACGTAAGTATAATTCCCTTTTAAATCAGTTTTAATAATATATACTTTTTTTACGTCTTGCATTTGAATAATTTTTGGTAAATATAATTACAAAATTTATTTTTATAAATATTTTTAAATATTCTATATATATTACTTGTTAGTTTTATTAAAATTTTAAATTTTTATTTTTCTCTAACTAAAATATTATTACTAACTTCTTTACTTATATTAAAAATATTATTTG
>REAG01000098.1 GCA_004294265.1 Cytophagales bacterium
TTGCCAAGCCACAATATCGGTTATAGCAAGTAAGTTTTCGTGGGTTTGCAAACGCATAAAAAACGAAGTCCAATCAATAACTAATTCTCCTGGCGAGAAGAAATTGGTAGTAATTTCATCTCCATCGGTATCAACGGCAAAAGAACGCACAAAACCTGTTTCAAGATACCAGTAATAATTAGAAACCTTACCTTCTTTGAGTAAATAGTCATTTTTAGAAATTTGAACTCTTTTGAAAAGTGGTAAAATTTGTTCTAATTCAGCTTTAGAAAATTCTGGTTCTTTAAAAATTATATTCAAATAATGTTGTTCTGTCATGGTCAAAATTGATTTTTAAGATTTATAACTTTAAATTTATAAATTGTAATTTAATATTTTAATTCAAAATTATTCGATAATCATTAATTTGGCAAAGCTCAATAAAAGCGTTTTTTCATCAGCTTTTTGAAAGAAAATAGTTGCTTTTCGTTCACTTCCATTGGTTTCTATTTTCAAAACATTACCAAATCCAAACTTTGGATGTTCAACTTTCATGCCAACTTCTAATTTTGAAGTATCGCTTGGTTTGAAACTTTCAGATGCTACATGGTTTGTAGTTGTAACAACTTGCGATTTAGGTGCTTCTTTTTTTGGAAAGTTTACTGAATTTTGTTTCATTAAATTGTTTCCTCCAAATTTTGAAGTTGCTGTCATAAAATCATCCGAAAACATATCTTGATTTGATTTTTTTGGTGCTTTTAGGAATCGAGCATCCAATTCTTGTAAGAATCTACTTGGTTCACAATTTTCTAATCTCCCAAATTTATAGCGTTGCAAAGCGTATGACAAAGTTAGTTTTTTTTCTGCTCTTGTAACTGCCA
This sequence comes from Cytophagales bacterium, assembly GCA_004294265.1. Classification (GTDB taxonomy): domain Bacteria; phylum Bacteroidota; class Bacteroidia; order Cytophagales; family UBA9547; genus REAG01. The sequence goes on from REAG01000098.1 coordinate 861, forward strand.
CATAAAACAACCTTCGTTCTTCTTCTAAATCAGCTCTGGATTGCAACATCATTTGACTTGGAAATAGATTTTCTTCCATTCCCACGATATATACATTTTTAAATTCCAATCCTTTAGCCATGTGAATAGTCATCATGGTTACATAATCTGTTCCATTTGCATCTTTGGTATCGGCAGTAGAAATCAATGAAACTTCTTGCAAAAATGCAGAAATTGAGCGGTCTTCTTTTTCTGTATCTTCCGAAAATTCTTTGATTGCATTCAGTAATTCTTGCAGATTTTGATATCTTGCTAATCCTTCAACGGTTTTATCATCGTATAAATCTTTCAAAATTCCTGATTCTTTGGCAATTTGTTTGGCTGCTTCAAAAGCATCTTTTGAAGCAATAACAAGTTCAAATCCACGCACTAAATCCACAAATTCGTTTACTGCAACCGTAACTCTTCCTGGCATAAAGCTACTTACATTTAGCATCGCATCCCAAATAGTTACATTATTATCAACTGCAGTTACAACAATTTTTGTGGCAGAAGTTTCGCCAATTCCACGTTTAGGGTAATTAATAATTCTTTTAAAAGCTTCTTCATCGCTATGATTAACAGTGTATCGCAAATAGGCAATCATGTCTTTAATTTCTTTGCGTTGATAAAAAGACAGACCACCAATAATTTTATAAGGAATACTCAACCTTCGCAAAGCCTCTTCCATTGAGCGAGATTGGGCGTTTGTGCGATATAAAATACAAAAATCACTACTTTTTTGTTGATTATGATTTTTTTCTTCAAATATAGATTGAGCCACCAATCTACCTTCTTCATTATCCGAAGTTGCTTTTACTAATTCAATCAAATTACCTTCTTCGTTGCTAGTCCAAACATCTTTTCTAAGTTGTTCTTTATTATGTTTTATTACTGAATTCGCAATTTTTACAATGTTTTGAGTTGAACGATAATTTTGCTCTAATTTCACAATGTGTAGATTTGGATAATCTTTTTCAAAGTTAAAAATATTTGAAATATCGGCACCTCGAAACGCATATATACTTTGAGCATCATCGCCAACCACACAAATATTCTTACGCTCATGCGAAAGCATTTTTGTAATCATATATTGCACATAATTGGTATCTTGGTACTCATCTACCATCACATAATGAAATTTGCGTTGGTATTTATTAAGCACATCAGGGAAAAGTGAAAATAATTTGCAAGTTTGAAACAATAAATCATCAAAATCCATACAACCCGCTTTAAAGCATCTATCAGCATATTTTTTATAAATTTCATGAATTTTGGGTTTCATGGATGCCTCGTCATCTGTTAATAAAATAGGATTTTGGGCATATTCATTTGGCGAAATTAACCTATTTTTGGCTGATGATATTCGAGACAAAACAGAGTTTACTTTATAAACTTTATCATCCAATTGCAATTCACTTAAAATGCTTTTAATCAAGGATTTACTATCATCTGTATCATATACTGTAAAACTTGTTGGATAACCAATTTTATCGGCTTCAGAGCGTAATATTCTTGCAAAAACAGAGTGAAAAGTTCCCATCCATAAGTTTCGAGCATCTGTACCCACTACTTTTTCGATACGCATTCGCATTTCTTTGGCGGCTTTGTTTGTAAAAGTAAGCGATAAAATATTAAAAGAATCTACACCTTTTGACATTAAATGAGCGATTCTATGTGTTAAAACCTTTGTTTTACCCGAACCAGCTCCAGCAATTATCATCAACGGACCTTCGGTATGCAATACAGCTTCTTTTTGAGGCTCGTTTAAACCTGCTAATAAATTTTCCATTTCACTTAAAATACAATTTGCAATTTAAAATGAATAAACTTAAAGTTTTGAACAATATTAAAAATCATTTATTTTAATGATATTTTTATATCAATAACTTAAAGTGTGATTTAAAAAAATAAAAATAAATGAAATTCAAGCAATTTTATAAATTCTTATGGGAACTTCTAAAAACTTCAATATTATTTTTAAAAACTAGCTGTTCGACAAGTTTCTAGCGATTTAATGTATATTTTTGCTAAAGAATAAACTGTACGGGATTTCTCCAAAGAGAATCACCAATTAAATCAACAAAGGTCGAAGCGACAACTGCGACTTTTACATCCAAGCCAGAAACTTGTTAGGAATATCAATTTCCCATTAACGTAAGAGGCTTCTTCTGAAAATTTGCAGAATGATAGGTATTTTAAGTTGTATATGGAAATCAATTCGTAAAATCGCTGGAAAACTGTACAACAGCCCTCTAAGTAACTGATAATGAGGTTGGATTAAACAAGAATTCTATCTGTTCTTTGGAGAGTTTTAGCTTCTCTATATTTTGTTTCATTGCTTTTATGATTTTGTTTTTAGATTTTTCGGATGGCTGTATTGGTTCGGCAGGTTTGTAATCTTGTTTTTTTGTAATCA
>REAG01000198.1:0-13361 GCA_004294265.1 Cytophagales bacterium
AATTTGAAAAATCCTATTTAATGAATTCATCCGTTGATCACAATCAAGCCATTGGTTTGGTACTAATTTCAGGCATTTTAATTGCTTATTTCACGTTTTTTTCGCCAACGCCTACCGAAACTAAACCACAAACAACTTCAAAATCGAGTTCAAAATCTGCCTTTGTTGATTCTTTAAAATCCAATGTAGAATTAGATTCTACGGCTTTGGTTCAAAAATATGGTTCTTTATCTGCAAATATGGTTGGTAAAACTGAAGAATTTTTTGTTTTAGAAAATGAAAATATCAAAGTTTTGTTCTCAAATAAAGGTGCAAAAGTGGTGGACGTTCAACTAAAAAAATATAAAACTTACAAAAGAGAAGATTTACATTTAATTCAAGCTGCCAATACAAAAATTAATCTTTCAGCTTCTAATATTGACTTTGACAATCTGTTTTTTGATTCTCAAATGAGTAATGAAAAAATAATTTTCAATCTTAAATCAAATGCTGGTGACGACATTGCAATTGAATATAATTTGCCAAAAGATGCTTATACTTTAAGTTATAATATCAATAAATTAAATTTAAGTTCTTCAGTTGATTCGCTTAATTTTAGTATGAAAACTGATTTTCCATTGATAGAAAAAGATTTTGCTAATGCCAGACTTAATGCAAACGTAACTTTTCGACAAATGGATGGCACTTTTAATTCGTTAAACGAAACCTCTACCGACAAACAATCACAACAACTTACTGGCAATGCTAACTGGGTTACCTTTAAGCAAAAGTTTTTTAGTTTTGCATTTATTGCTCCTAACGGAATGGGCAGCACAAAAGTAGGTTCGGCAGTTGACTTATCTGATTCTTCAATTGTTAAATCTATGTATGCTAATATGAAACTTTCTTTGGCAGATATTAACGAAGGGAAAGGCAAATTTACATATTATTTTGGTCCAAATAAATTAAATATCGTTACGCCAATTGCCGAAGATTTCAAAGAAAATGTTTATTTAGGTTGGCCAGTTATAAGAACTATTAATCGTTATACGATTGCTCCACTTTTTTCATTTCTCGAAAAATTTATTTCTAATTATGGTATTATTATTATTTTAATTGTTTTAATAATTAAAATAGTTTTATTTCCACTTTCTTACAAAGCCTATTATTCAATGGCAAAAATGAAAGTTTTGAAACCGGAATTAGATGAAATAAAAGAAAGAGTAGGGGAGGATATGGCTGCTGTGCAACAAGAACAAATGAAATTATATCAATCTGTGGGCGTAAATCCATTGAGCGGATGTATTCCTGTGTTGATGCAAGCTCCCATTTTATTAACTTTATTTAACTTTTTTCCAAATGCTATTGAGTTGAGACAACAACCATTTCTTTGGGCGGAAGATTTATCTACTTTTGATAATGTTTTGAATTTGCCATTTGCAATCCCTTTTTATGGCGATCATGTAAGTATGTTTGCGCTTTTGATGACTCTTTCAACTATTTTATATACATGGTATAACAGCCAAATGAATGTTTCGGCAACTGGACCCATGATTGCTATGAGTTATATTATGCCTGTTGTATTTTTATTTGTAATGAACTCATTTCCGGCAGGATTAAGTTTTTATTACTTTGTAGCAAATATGATTACTATAGGACAACAATTTATAATCAAACAATTTGTGGACGAAAAAGCCATCCGTGAACAGCTCGAACAAAACAAAAAAACCGCTCCCGAACGCAAACCAAACCGTTTTCAACAACGATTGATGGATGCGATGGAACAACAAAAAGCACTAAAAGCCCAGCAAGCAACCAAGAAAAAATAGAAATTTTTGAATCCAATGACCTTGTAAAAAACATCTTATGAGTTATTCTAAAAGTTTAAATAATTTTTCTTTTATAATTTTTATGGGTAAAATAAACACATTTTTAAAAATCTAATTGAATATTATTCCCAAATTTGATTTTAAAATATAGGTAAAAATAAAAATAAAAACTATTTTTGCATCTATGAGTGCCAGTTATTTTAGAACAATTTATGTAGGAATAAATACCGTTTGGCAAGGGATGAAGCTAACCATGCAACATTTTAAGCAAGCAAGATTTATGCACAGTCCTACAAATGTTCAAAGTTCTAACTATTTTTTAGAAAACAAAGGCATCGTTACACTTCAATATCCGATAGAAAAAATCCCTGTTCCTGATCATGGACGTTATCAGTTGCACAACGAAATGGATGATTGCATCGTTTGTGATAAATGTGCAGTAATTTGTCCAGTAGATTGCATTGCGATAGAACCCATAAAATCTTCGGAAGCTATTGGAACAACTTCGGACGGAAGCATTAAAAGATTATATGCAGCCAAGTTTGATATTGATATGGCAAAATGTTGTTTTTGCGGATTGTGCACCTCCGTTTGCCCAACAGAATGTCTTACAATGACTTCCGAATACGATTTTAGCACTTTTAAAATCGTTGATATGAATTTTAAATTCGGAAATTTAACAGAAGAGCAATCAACTGAAAAGAAAAAATTATACGAACAATTCATAAAAGAAAAGGAGGAAAATAAACTTAAATTAGAGTCAGAAAAATTAAATATATTACCAAAAGAAGAAGTTATAAGTGTAGTTCCAAAAATTGGAACTCCTAAAATACCAGTTCCTAATTTTATTAAATCAAATGAAAATTTGAGTGTTAAAATTACTGAAAATAAAGAAATTTTGGAAAATATAACGCCTTTAATTCCGAAACCAGCAGGATTGAAACCTGTTATAAAACCAAAAATTGAACCAACTGAAAATAAAGAAATTTCGGATAATATAAAGCCTTTAATTCCAAAACCAGCAGGATTGAAACCTGTTATAAAACCAGTTATTCAGCCAACTGAAAATAAAGAAATTTCGGAAAATATAACGCCTTTAATTCCGAAACCAGCAGGATTGAAACCTGTTATAAAACCAGTTATTCAGCCAACTGAAAATAAAGAAATTTCGGAAAATATAAAGCCTTTAATTCCAAAACCAGCAGGATTGAAACCTGTTATAAAACCAAAAATTGAACCAACTGAAAATAAAGAAATTTCGGAAAATATAAATCCTTTAATTCCAAAACCAGCAGGATTGAAACCTGTTATAAAACCAATCATTAAAAAACCTGATATTGAATAATATTTCCTATTTTATATACTTTTTTTCATTTACAATAATTGTATTTGGTGGATTAATAATTTATGTTTCAAATTTATTGCATGTTATTTTTTCGTTTTTAGGAATATTAATTTCAACTGCAGCACTTTTTATTTTGGCTGAAGCCGAATTTGTGGGCGTAACGCAACTATTGGTTTACGTAGGCGGAATATTAATTTTGATTCTTTTTGGAACAATGCTTACTAAAAATTACAGCAAAGCATCAAAAAATCAATATAATTTTTCAACATTTTTAGCAATCATCAGCGTTTCATTTTTGGGATGGTTTATTTATATTTTGTTTTCGCCCTATTTTAATCAAGGATTTAAAACATTAAATTTATTTAAACAACCTGCAAATAGTATTCAACAAATAGGATTTATGTTGCTTACAAACTATGTTTTTTGTTTTGAATTAAGTGGAATCTTACTTTTAGCTTCTTTAATAGGAGCATTATATGTTTCAAAAAAATAAATTTTTCAAAAATCCCCCTTTTTTTTACATTCTTTTAGAATAAATAATTAATATTGTTAAATTGTGGTTCAAATTTAAACTTAATTTTTAAAAAATGTTATCAAGAATAGCAAATAGCCTTTTGTGGATGGGACGATACCTAGAAAGAAGTGAACATTTAGCAAGATATGCCAAAGTACATTATTTTTCGGCACTTGATGCACCTCAATCTCAAAATAAAGAAGAATTATTATCGTCTATTTTAAAAAATGCAGGTCTTGATCACCTGTATTTCAAAGATCACGAAAAAATAAGTGAGCTTAATGTTCTTTTTTATGTATTATTAGATGTTAAAAATCCATATAGCATTATCAATAATATAAATTTTGCTCGAGAAAATGCTAGAGGTGCAAGGGATACTATCTCGACCGAACTTTGGATGGTTATCAATCAATTTTATCATTATGGCAAAGAAATAGCCTTTAAACCATTTGTGAGCACAAATACGTATGATTTTACAAACGAAGTAATGCAATTTAATTCTCAAATTAAAGGATTAATTGACAATACAATGGTACATAACGATGCTTGGAACATGGTAAGTTTAGGCATTCATATCGAAAGAAGTATTCAAATATTAAGAATTATAGGTTCTAAAATGGAAGATATTAGTAATATTAAGTCCGATAATGTATCGAAAGCTTTAGAAAACTATCAATGGCCAATATTACTAAAAAGTGCCGAATCTTTTGATATGTGTAACCGATTTTATAAAGCGACACCTTCACAAAAAAACACATTAGAATTTCTTTTATTGAATCAAAATTTTCCAAAATCAGTTTTATTTAATGTTTGCAAAGCACACGAACATTTAGAAACACTCCTTAAAATTAAAAATAGTCAAGAAAATAAATTTTTATTTGCAACAGGAAAACTCATGTATTCACTTAAATATACTACTATTGACGAAATTATGGCTTCTGATACTATAAAATTCGTAGAAGATACGCTCGAAAATATCAATAATATTACTATTGAATTTGAAAAAGAATATCTTTTATATTAATTCATTTACTTTTATGATTTGAAATCGTATTTATAAAAAATAATATTATAATGGGTCAATTTATGGTAACTATATACTTTCCTGAAGATATAGATGAAAATTTTGATAGTTTAATTCCTGAACACCGTGATTATATAGACCTTTTAATGACAAAAGGAATTATCAATACTTACAGTCTTGCCTCCGATAGAAGTCAGCTTTGGATTTGTTTTAATGCAAAAAACGAAAAAGAAATTGGGAAATATATCAATAATTTCCCAATAAAAGATTATATAACTTACGAAATATTTCCGTTATTATTTCATAATAGTTCTCAAATTTTGTTTCCAAGTATTTCATTAAATTAGAATAAATACAATATTTTACGTTTATTTTTTTAAGAAACTATTTGGAAATTATTTTAAATAGTTCCTTTAAATATTTATCTAAACTCGAATTTCATCAAATTTTTATTACCTTTGAAATAAATTAAACAGATTTATTTTCAAAGAAATAAATAATTTTCAAGTGAACACAAGCATAAAACTAGAAAATGTTGGACAAAAATATGACTCCCAATGGATTTTCAAAAATTTAAGTTACACTTTTGAAAAAGAACAATCTTATGCCATTATTGGTAATAATGGAAGCGGGAAATCAACTTTAATGTCCGTTTTGAGCGGTTTTCAAACTCCAACAAAAGGTAAAATTACTTTTTATGACAATATAAAAATAATTGAAAACGACCATATTTTTAAACATATTTCCATAGCAGCACCATATATATCGCTCATAGAAGATTATAATTTAGAAGAAATGATAAATTTTCATTTTTCTTTTGTAAAAATGATAGATAAAGAGAATGTAGAATCGCTAATTTATTACACTTATTTAGAAAAAAATAAAAATAAATTAATACGAAATTTTTCTTCAGGCATGAAGCAAAGATTAAAATTAGGATTAGTCGCATTTAGTGATAAACCAATTATTTTGTTAGACGAACCAACCGTAAATTTAGATACACAAGCTACTGATTGGTATTTAACTAAAATATTACCCAAATTAAGTAATAAAATAAGTATCATTTGTTCGAATCAAATAAATGAATATCAGCATTGTAATCATATTTTAAACATAAACGATTTTAAAAATTGAGCCTCAGATTTGCAATAACTGGTGTGGCTGGATACATAGCTCCAAGACATCTTAAAGCCATAAAAGAAACAGGAAATGAGCTTATAGCAGCATTAGACCCACATGATGCAGTAGGAATACTTGACCAATTTTTCCCAAAATCAGACTTTTTTACAGAACCCGAAAGATTTGATAGACATTTGGAAAAGCTAAAAAGAATGGGAAATAAAATTGATTTTTTATCAATATGTTCGCCCAATTATTTACATGATGCCCATATTAGAATGGCATTACGAATCGGAGCGAATGCTATTTGCGAAAAACCACTTGTTTTAAACCCCAAAAACTTAGATTTATTAGCTGAAATCGAACAAGAATCAAATAAAAAAATTTATAATATCTTACAGCTCAGAGTTCATCCTAGCATTGTAGCTCTCAAAAATAAATATCAACTTACAACGAAAAAACATACTATTTCTTTAATATATATTACATCTCGTGGTTCTTGGTATGATTATTCTTGGAAAGGAAATGAAGAGCGTTCGGGTGGAATTTTATCAAATATAGGCATTCATTTTTTTGATATGTTGATTTGGATTTTTGGCGATATCAAACAATTTGAAGTACATAAAAATAGCCATAAAAGAAGTGTTTCAGGAGATTTAGAACTCCAAAATGCTAATATTCATTGGAAACTTTCCATCGATGAATCAGATTTACCTTTAGAAACACAGTCAAAGAATCAAAAAACTTTTCGTTCCATAAAAATTGATGACCAAGAAATTGAATTTTCAGAAGGATTTACAGATCTTCATACCTTAGTTTATAAAGATATTATCAATGGAAATGGTTTTGGAATTAATGATGCTCGCAAAGCAATAGAATTAGTTTATAATCTTAGAAAAATAGTATAAAATATGTTAGATAAATTACTAAAACACAAATTTTATTTAAAAATAATTTCATTTTTAGATATTTCAACTATTACCAAACATAAGTTAAGTTTAAGGGCGGTATTAGTGGTTTTTTATAAAGAAATTATTGAAGATGATATACAATCTAAGGCACAAACGATGGCTTTTAATTTTATTTTAGCTATTTTTCCAGGCATTATATTTTTATTCACATTGATTCCTTACTTGCCTGTGGGCGATTATAGTGCAGAAATGCTTAATTTAATGAGTCAATCTATGCCAAGTACGATTTTTGATTTAATGTCGGGAACCATCAATGACATTGTGCAAAGACCTAGAGGCGGATTGCTTTCTTTTGGATTTTTGTTATCACTTTTTGCAGCCATGAATGGAACGCTTTCCATGATGAATGCTTTCAATCATTGTTACAAAAACACAACCGAAAAAAGAGGTTTTTTAAAATCAAGATTAATAGCAGTTTCTTTAACATTATTACTTGTATTAGTATTAATTATTTCAATTTTTGTATTAAATATAGGAGAGTTTTTAATAGAATACTTACGAAATATTGAATATGCAAAAACTTATATTTTAGATATTGTGAATGTTTTGAGATATATAATTTTAGTTTCCATGTTCTTTTTTGCTACTTCTTTAATTTATTTTATTGCTCCGTCTGTAAATCATCGATGGAGTTTTTTTTCACATGGTGCAGTTTTGGCAACGATTTTAAATGTAGTTGCTTCAGTTTCATTTATGATTTACATTAATAATTTTTCGAGTTATAACAAACTTTATGGTTCAATTGGCTCAATAATTGCTATGATGCTTTGGTTTTATATTACTTCTTTGGTTTTATTGGTGGGCTTTGAATTTAATGCAAGTATTGATTCGGTAAGAATTTCTAATAAAAATAAAAAATAATATTCTAGTTTTTCTTTAAAAATCATTTAGATATATTACTTTAAATTTAACAAATAAAAAATATTGAATCCAGTTTTACTTATTACACCGCCTTTTACGCAGCTCAACACGCCCTATCCTGCAACGGCTTATATAAAAGGATTTTTAAATACAAAAAATATCCCTTCTTTTCAAATGGATTTGGGAATGGAAGTAATATTAGAACTTTTTTCTGAAAATGGATTAACATTAATTTTTGACAAGGCATCTATTAATCATCTTAATTTTGATGCAAATTCAAATCGAATTTTTGCCTTAAAAGAAAATTATATTTCTAAGATTGATGCTGTTATTAAATTTTTACAAGGTAAGAATTCTACTTTAGCACGTCAAATCTGTAGTAATAACTTTTTGCCTCAGGCAAGTAGATTTCAGCAATTAGATGATGTGGAATGGGCTTTTGGAACAATGGGAATTCAAGATAAAGCTAAACATTTTGCAACCCTTTTTCTTGAAGATTTATCTGATTTTATTGTTGCTAATGTGGACGAAAACTTTGGTTTTAGTCGCTATGCTGAACGATTAGGCAGAAGTGCCAATTCATTTGACGAGCTTTTTGGTCATTTACAACATCCTGATACTTATATAGATGCAATCGCTATCTCAATTTTAAAGCAAAAAATAATTGAAATAAATCCTTCTTTAGTTTGCTTTTCAGTTCCTTTTCCCGGCAATTTATATAGTGCTTTCCGATGTTGTCAATCAATAAAAAATTATTTTCCAAATCTAAAAACTTGCATGGGTGGTGGTTTTCCAAATACTGAATTGCGCAGTGTTTCTGATGTAAGAGTTTTTAGTTTTTTCGATTTTATTTCCTTGGATGATGGCGAATTACCTTTAGAATTAATTATTAATTCATTAAATTCAAATGATAGAATTTTTAAACGAACATTTATTCTTGAAAATAATTCAGTTGTTTATAAAAATAATTCTTTAAAATCGGATTATAAACAAAGTGATGTTGGAACGCCAGATTATAATGATTTATACTTAGAAAATTACATTTCAGTTATTGAGCTTGCCAATCCCATGCACAGCCTTTGGAGCGATGGCAGATGGAATAAATTAACTTTAGCCCATGGTTGCTATTGGGGTAAATGTACTTTTTGTGATATTTCTTTAGATTATATTAAACTTTATGAACCTGTTGATGCCAAGTTAATTGTGGATAGAATGGAGCAAATGATAGCTCAAACTAATGAAAATGGCTTTCATTTCGTAGATGAAGCAGCACCACCAGCTTTAATGCGAGAATTAGCTCTTGAAATTATTCGCAGAAAAATTATTGTAAGTTGGTGGACAAACATTCGATTTGAAAAAAGTTTCACTTACGATTTGTGTATTTTACTTCAACAATCGGGCTGTATTGCTGTTTCAGGCGGCTTAGAGGTTGCGTCCGATAGACTTTTAGCTTTAATAGACAAAGGTGTTACGGTTGCTCAAGTAGCTAAAGTTACACAAAATTTTATAAATTCGGGTATAATGGTACATGCCTATTTAATGTATGGCTATCCAACTCAAACGGTACAAGAAACCGTGGATAGTTTAGAAATGGTGCGACAGATGTTTGAATTAGGAATTTTACAATCAGGTTTTTGGCATCAATTTGCACTTACTGCACATAGTCCAATTGGTTTGAATCCTGAAAATTATGGTATTATTCCTCAAAAAAATACGATTACTTTTGCTAATAATGACATTGCTTTTACCGATACAACAGGTATAAATCACAATAAATTTAGTTTTGGGTTAAAAAAATCACTCTTTAATTACATGCACAATGTAGGAATAGAGAAACCTTTACAAGATTGGTTTGATTTTAAAATACCAAAAACTAAAATAAACTTAAATTTTATAGAAAATGTACTTTTAGAAGCTAATTTTTATTTGCCTAAGCCTAGCAATAAATTGATTTGGCTCAATGGAATTCCAATAGCTTTTCCATTTTCAAAAACAAAAAAAGGAACAACTTGGCAAATGTTAAAACTTGTTTTTCAGGATAAAAGACAAATTCACGAAATTTCTTTTGATATTAAAGAAGGTAAATGGATTATGTCAGTTTTAGAAAAAATTACTATTTCTAAACCTAAAAACCTTACTTTTCAAGAATTTATATCAGATTTTGAAGAAAATGGATTAGAAAACTTTGAAATTTTTTGGCATTCTAAACCAATGAATGAATTAAAAGAAATTGGACTTTTAGTTTTGTAATGTAATATAAAATTATGTTTAATTAATTTTTAGTTGTACTCCTCGATTTTGATTATTAGATTAAAATTCTTCAAGTTTTAATCTAATAAAATTTTTAGAAATAAAATTTAAATCAACAAATAGAGTGAGATTATCATAGGGAATTCACTTTTAAAACTTTTAAGCTATTATTAATATGTTTATTTTGATTTATTACTAAAATTATACTTACAAAGCAAGTCCTTTCCAAATGATGGGATTTCGGGTGTGGATTTTAATATAGAAATTTTAAATGAAAATTCCCTAAATGTTATCAGAATTATTTTATACTTTCACGAATATAGCTATTGCAACCTTTTTGGTATTTTTTTAATTATAAATTTAGCTAATATTGCTTGATTTGCAAGTTTATTTAGGTTTTTATTTTTTTTGTTTACGGTTTTAAGCTAATTGCTTTTTTTAGGATTTTTATTTATTTTATATTAAAAATTGTTTTAGAGATATATTTTATTATTTTTGCTTATATTCAAATTTAAAGGCAATGGCAATAAAAATAGCATTAAATCATAAAACACACTATAAATTTGATAGGCTTGTGAGCCTTGCACCCCATATTTTTAGATTACGCCCTGCAGTTCATAGTCGAACAAAAATAGAGTCTTATTCTTTAAAAATATTACCAGAAAATCATTTTATAAACTGGCAGCAAGATCCTTTTGGAAATTATCAAGCCCGAGTGGTGTTTCCTGATCAAGCCAAAGAGCTTTATGTCGAAGTTGATTTAATTGCTAATTTAAAAGTCATTAATCCTTTTGATTTTTTTGTGGAAGAGTATGCTTCAAACTTTCCTTTTAAATATGATATTCAATTAAAAAGCGAACTAGAAGTATATTTAAAACCTACGGAAAATGGTAAATTGTTACAAGAGTTAATTGCTACAATAGATACAAAATCTATTCCAATTATTGATTTTTTGGTAAGCATTAACCAAAAAATATGGTCGCTTTTGCAATACACTACCCGAATGGATGCAGGTGTTCAAACATGTGAAGTAACATTACAAAATAAATTAGGTTCTTGCCGAGATTATACTTGGTTGATGGTTAATCTTTTTAGACATTTGGGCATAGCCTCACGATTTGTTTCTGGATATTCTATTCAATTAAAACCTGATGAAAAACCACTCGAAGGTCCAGCTGGTGTAAGCCAAGATGTAACTGATTTACATGCATGGTGCGAGGTTTTCATTCCTGGTGCAGGTTGGGTAGGGCTTGATGCTACGTCAGGTTTATTTGCCACTGAAGGGCATATTCCTTTGGCTTGCACACCACATTATGAAAGTGCAGCTGCCATTACAGGTTTGCTAGATCCATGCGAAACGGTAATGGAATTTTCAAATACTGTAACTCGTATTCATGAAGATCCACGTGTTACAAAACCGTATTCTGACGAAGAGTGGGCTGCCATGGATGCTCTTGGGCATAAAATCGAAGTTGATTTACAAAAATCTGATGCACGATTAACCATGGGGGGCGAACCTACTTTTGTTTCGATTGACGATATGGAAGGGGCAGAATGGAACGTAACGGCTGATAGTGATTTTAAACGTGAAAGAGCCAATGATTTATTTTTAAGATTGCGAGATTCGTTTGCAAAAGGTGCTTTATTACATTACGGACAAGGAAAATGGTATCCTGGAGAGTTGCTTCCACGTTGGTCGTACAGTTTAGTTTGGCGAAAAGATGGTTTACCATTTTGGAATGATTCATCTTTATTTGCAGATATTTCCAAAGACTATAAATATACACATTTAGATGCCGCCAAATTTGCAGATTCTTTGGCTTGGGAATTTAAACTAAGTTCGTCTTTTATTCATCCAACTTACGAGGATGTATTCTATTATTTATTAAGTGAAAGTAATATTCCATTAAATATAAACCCTTTAGAAAAAGACCTTAAAAGTTCATTAGAACGCCAATATTTAGTAGATTTATTACAAAATAATATGGGCGAACCTAAAGGATATGTTATTCCTTTGGAATGGAGTTTTGAACGCAGTCAATGGTTGAGTAGCAAATGGAAATATAGAAGAAAATTTCTTTTTCTTATACCTGGAAATTCTGCCATTGGATATCGTTTGCCGTTGGATGCTTTAGAATATGTAGAGCCAGAAAAACGTGAAAAACAGTATGAAAAAGATTTATTTGAAGATTTACCAAACTTACCAAACTATCAAAAAAATCAAACAGAATATACCGTATTAGACGAACCTCAAAATATTGTTCGTACAGCACTTTGCATTGAGGTCAGAAATGGCAAATTGCATATTTTTATGCCTCCATTTAAGCAAATAGAACAATATTTGCAAGTACTTGCTTTGATAGAAAAAGTATCAAAAAAACTTTCTATTTTAGTAATAATAGAAGGATATACGCCACCAAAAGATAATAGAATAGAAAAGCTAATATTAGCGGCAGATCCTGGTGTGATTGAAGTGAATGTTCATCCTGCCAAATCCTGGGCTGAATTAACAAAAAACTACGAAATATTGTTTGAAAATGCTCGTTTGGCTCGTTTAGGTTCAGAAAAGTTTATGTTGGATGGCAAACATACAGGCTCGGGTGGAGGAAATCATATCACTATTGGTGGTATAAACCCTATGGACAGTCCGTTGCTTCGCAGACCCGATTTATTGCGTAGTTTGATTACTTATTGGCAGCATCATCCCGGATTATCTTACCTTTTTGCAAGTTCTTTTGTAGGTCCTACAAGCCAAGCACCAAGAGTTGATGAAGGAAGAGACGATATTTTATATGAATTAGAAATTGCGTTTTCGCAAATTAAAGAAGGACAAGAACAGCCTTTTTGGCTTACAGACCGACTTTTAAGACATATTCTTACAGATATAACTGGAAATACACACAGAGCTGAATTTTGCATAGACAAACTTTATTCTCCAGATTCGAGTGCAGGAAGGCTAGGTATTTTAGAATTTAGAGCTTTCGATATGCCTCCACATTATCGAATGTGTATGTTACAATTATTACTAATTAGGGCTTTGGTTGCCATGTTTTGGCAAAAACCATACAAAGGAAAATTAGTAAGATGGGGGACTGAATTGCACGATAGGTTTTTGCTACCACATTATTGCAGAGCAGATATGAAAGAAGTGTGCCGAGATTTGCAAGAGTTTGGCTATCCATTTGACGTAAAATGGCTAGATGCTTTTTATGAATTCAGATTTCCTGTGCATGGTTCTGTCAATATTGGCGAAATGACTTTAGAAGTAAGGATGGCAATTGAACCTTGGCATGTGTTGGGCGAAGAATCAACAAGCGTTGGTACAGCTCGTTATGTGGATTCATCTTTAGAAAAAGTGCAAATAAAAATTTCGGGAATGACCAATAACAGACACATATTATTGTGTAATGGCAGGCGAATTCCGCTCAAAAATACAGGCACAGTTGGCGAATATGTGGCAGGAGTGCGT
>REAG01000198.1:13368-19488 GCA_004294265.1 Cytophagales bacterium
AGTGCGTTATAAAGCCTGGAATCCACCATCGGCACTTCACCCCACCATCGAAGCACAAAGTCCGCTCGTTTTTGATGTGGTTGATACTTGGAGCAAACGTTCTATTGGCGGTTGTCAATATTATGTAAGCCATCCTGGCGGTAGAAGTTATGATACTTTCCCTGTAAATAGCTACGAAGCCGAAAGCCGAAGAATAAATCGTTTTTGGGAAATAGGACATACGCCAGATGCTTTACAAGTAAGTCCAACTTTTGAAACTTTGGTCGAATTTATTCCTCAAGGCAGCGGGATAACTATCAATGAAATTCCAAAAGAAATTATAAATGAAGATTTTCCTTTCACTTTAGATTTAAGGATGGGGTAGAAAAGTAAACTTTAGATAGTTAAAATAACACATTCATCAAATAAAAACATATATTCGTCTTATAATTATTTTAAAATATCTTTAAAATAATTATATTTGAATAAATTTAAACAATCAATTTATGAGAAAAACAACTTTAATTTTAGCATTAGGAATTGTTGGTTCTATGGCTATTTCTTGCTCTTCAAAAAAAGATTATACCTGCGAATGTAAAGGTGGTTCAGGTGTAAATTCATTAAACACACCAATTTTGCAACAAACCGAATCGGATGCAAAAGCAGCTTGTGATAAAATAAATGAAAGTAAAATTTATACGAGCTGCACATTAAAGTAAAATTAAAAAAGGCTTAAAATTAATTTTAAGCCTTTTTTTTATATTAAAAATTCATTTTTAGTAATCTTTCTTTAAAAAAATATTACTAATTAAATAGATTTAATCAAAAAATAGTTTCATTTAATAAAATTCAAAAAAAAGAATTTTATTAAATGAAACAAAAATAATCTTCTTCATTTTTAGCTACAATTTTAAATTCTGTTTGGCTAAAAAAACGTGCAATTTTGCTTTTTTTTCTTAAAAATACGCCTTTGATTATACCTGAAAATGATTCTTTTAATGCGATTGAGGTTAGGATAGTTTTTTTCATATCTTTAAAGTAAACATTGAAATTATATATATATATATATCATTTTATACACAAAGGTATTAAAAGGTAACTTTTTGATAAAAAATTGTAAACAAAATCAATTAATTTATTTGTAGAATAGTACACTTAGATAATATATTGAGTCCACTAAATATTTACAATTAAATTTTTAGAAAACCCCTTTCTTATTTCCCCAATAGGGAAAAGTTAAAAAGGAATTGTAATTATTTATTGGACTTTATATAATATAAGTATAAACTTTATAGTCGTAATATTTTTCATTATCGGATCTTCCCCTCCATTTGGATTCTGCAGCTTAGTAGGAGAATCCAAGTGGAGGGTGGCTTTTATTTGAAATACGAATATGGGATTTCTATAAAACTTTTTTAATTAAAAAAACTAAATTATTTTTTAAAATAATTTATCTTACTAAAGTAACTTGCCCTTTGTACTCTTGTACTTCCTCGTAGCCAGTTACAGCCTTAACAACGTACATATATACTCCAGTTGGAGAATCCGATCCTGAATTGTTTAATTTACCATTCCAGCCGATTTTTGGGTCTGAAGTTTCAAAGACTAACTGTCCCCAACGGTTAAAAATCTTAAAAACATCTAATTTTTTTATACCATTTTGAATTACCCCAAAAGTCCGATTTAATTCCTTTTCATCATTGGGATTGAATGCGTTTGGCATTTTCAAATAGCTTGTTAAATCTATTTTTTTAATAATAGAATCTTTGCAATATTCGGTGTTTTTTACTGTCAATTTGGCATAAAAAATAGCAGACTTATTATAAACAAATTGTGTATCTAATGGAACTCGATTATAGTTTTTAGAATAAGAAACTCCGTTTCCAAAATCCCATATTCTTGTTACTTTCTTACTTGTATCAGCAGTACTAAGATCTTTGAAATTAATTATGCTTGTAGAATATACATAAGGAGCATCAGATGGGTCCGTAGAAACAAAACTAAAATCAGCTTTTGGTCTTAAATAAACTTTTGTAATTCCTGTGGCTGTGTGAGAACATCCTAAAATTGGGTCTTTAGTAATAACTGTAATTTTATTTTCGATATTTTTAAGTGAAGTTACTTTAAATTCACTTCTTTTATTTACAAAAGCTGGAATGGTAGAATTTCCTAAAAACCATTCGTTTTCTAAAGATGAAATAGGTGTATTGGTGGTTGATGTCAATATTGGATTTATAGATAATTCATCAGGGTTACACCAAAATTCAGGTAAAGAAAATTCTGTTTTTGGTGCTTTTAAAGTTGTAAAAACACCTGAAGCAGTTGAAGTACAGGATGAAAATTTACCTGCTCCTGTAAAAGTCACAAAATAATTATGCGTATTGTTAGTTGATGAATTAAAAACAAATTTAGGAGTTTTAGTGGCATTATTATAAAATATAGAATCAGTTCCTTCTATATTCCATCTTGTGTTTTCAATGCTTGCTGCATTAGGGTCGTCAGCAGGATTAATATTAAAGTTTAATAATAAATTTTGACAAGATGTTTGAGGATTTATTATTGAAGCATTAGGAATTTTCATACTTTCTATTAAACGTGTATGTGTTCCAATACAACCTTTATCATCTTTGACAGTTAAGTTTACTGAATAAGGGTTGTTTGTATAAGCTTTATTCCCATTTTTTATAAAAGTAGTTACAATTTTAGTGCCATCTCCGTTTAATCCAGAAAAAGTTTCGACTAAAATACCTTTTTGAGAAATTGTCCATGAGAAATCCGTAATATTTGTAATTAAATCGGGATTTAATTTAGCCGAAGTTATGGTTGTTGGAAGACCTACACAGTAATTATTTTGGGTAGAATCGACAATATAAGCGATGTTTGAAGCAACTGTTACTAGTCCAGTAAATGTTAAAAGGCAACCGTAAGGTGGTAAATTAATTTTGTCATTAATTGGATTACTTAAAAATCCGCCATGGTTAAATCCAATCGTGTGGACAATATTATAAACACCTGGTACGGTATAAAAATTAGTGGCATTAAATACTGTATCACCATAAACTTTAGTTGAACTTCCAATAGTTCTTTCTACAATGTTTTTGATTCCGGACACAGTAAAAGTTCTATGATTTATAAATTTCTCTGATCTAGTATTACCAAAATCCCATTTCCAAAAGTTTATATTATTACCACCTTTCAAATCAGAATTATAACTTGATACACCAGAAAAAGTTATAACTTCTCCAAAACAAACATTAGTTTTGGAAATATTAAACTTTTCAACTTTGGGTAAATATCTAAGCATTGGAACTATGGCTGTGTCTAAACATCCTGAATTATCTTCAACGATAAGTTTTATATTATAAGTGTTATTAGGTGCAAAACTAGCTCCATTAATAGTTTGTGGACTTGCAATGGCTCTGTTTACTCCTCCAATAGTTGTACCATTGCCATAATCCCAAATATATTTTCTTACAGTAGGCTGTATAGAGATAGTTAAATCTTTTGCAACAACATCGTCAGTTGTATTACAATAATAAGGATCAAAATTAAAATTTGGTATTAATCCATCTTTAATCGTTATTGTTGTATCGTTTATACATCCCAAAGCATCTGTAACCCTAATTTCGTATTTTCTTTCTTTATTTTTAATTTTTATAGGTAATATACCCGGAGAAGAAAAAACGCCATCTAAACTTGACCATTCATAAATTAATTCATTAGAAATTCTTTGTGCAGCACCCGAAATTGTGGCTAATGCTTTTAGTTCAAAGTTTGGAAAACCTGGAATGGTATTACAAACTGGAAAAAAATCTTCAGTTACTGAAGTAAATATCGGTTTTTTATTTGGAACTAATACTACTGAATCTTTAGTTAAGCATCCAGAAAAATAGGTTCTTAATGCAATTCCTAAAATTGTTTCTTTTGTAGAATAAACGAGTGAGTTACCAGAAAAAGTATTAGGTGTTGAAGATAAGTTATCATAAACACTCCATTTATATCTTAAATATATATAATCAACATCATTAATCCCTATCAAACTTGTGGTTGCCAAAATAGAACCCGGAAATTCACATTTCATTTTACCATTTAATAAAAATTGAATTCCTGAATTAGGTGAATAAAATATTCTTACAGTGTCTGCTTTAGTTGCAATACAACCATCCATAGAAAAAGCGGATAATATTACATTGTATTTTCCTCTGTTTGTATATGTATGCTTTTGCTCAATACTACTGGTGGTCGTAACTAAGGGTGATCCATCTCCAAAATCCCAAACATAATGACTGATAGTCGTATTTAAGTCCAAAAGGCTAGTTTTATTTGTTAATGTAGTTTGAATATTTTCGCAATTTGTGGTTACATCTGAAGTGAAATTTGCATCAATTTTAGATTTATAATCTATAACTTTGGCTGAAAAACAACCATTAACATCAGTTGCAATTAAAGAATAACGACCTGATTTTGTAATAGTAAAATCTTTAACTAAAGAAACTGTATTACTATTCAAACTCCATAAATGATTAAACGGACCAGAACCTGTTATAGTTGGCACAACAGGTATATTTATTTGAGAATTGCAAACTGTTAAGATAGTTGTTAGTGGCACATTGAAATTAATAGTAGGTAATGGACTTGCGATGATTTTATAAGATTTAGTTGTTATTCCTTCTATTGGGCAATTATTGTCTCTAATTTTTAGATTTAAGATATATTCACCAGCTGTTAAAGGCGTAAAAATTACCTTTCCTGTAATTGTAGATGCAGATGGTTTAGTTATTAAAATTAAATTTTCAATCGAACTAGTTTGAGATAAGGTCATTACGTTTGATGTAGGACTTGCTCCAAAAATGTCAAAAGAAACCGTTTTGCCTGTGCAGACTGTAATTTCATTTCTGCCGTTTTCATTATTAATTCCAGAAATGGTAGGCAATGGAATATTTGGTAAAACTTCCATTTGAAAATCTCGAATAGTATATCCTATTATTTTATTATTACGAATTTCTGTTGCTTTAATAGCAAGTGAAGTAGCTTGGTTTACTACTGATGGAGTAAATAACATTTCTCCAGTTGTAGAATTTATTGATACGTTTGAAGTTGTAGAAAATGGATTTATTGCTGTAAATCCTGGATTATATACCACATCTGTATTTACATTTGACATAGGTGCAACTAAATTAAACTGAATAAAGTCACTGTCAATTTTATCTTCACAAATTGGATTGTAAGAAGTATTATTATTAAGAAAAACATAAAAATCAGGGTTTGAATTAAATTCTGGCGAACTATTGTTTGGAGCATCTAAATTATTTAGCATAGCCTCTACAAATAAGCCTTTAGTTGAATTACTAATACTTGTTAAACTGTTAGTACGATTAAACCCAAGCCATTGAAATTTATAATCTACTGCGGGTTGCGATAAAACAACTTTTCCCACAAAAGTTTTCTTTTGAAAAGATTTAATAGAACCACCATCACAAACACTTATACCTCTATCGCAAGTTTTGATAACACTAACATTAGAAAACTCTAAGGCAACTACTTTTGCAGGAAGTGCCAATGAAGCTGCTGAATAAGAAATATTTTGAATATTTGAAATTTCTATTTCGTTTGCACAATCTTTATAAATATTCAATGAAACCTCAAAAGTATTGGTTGCAATATTTTTGTAAGAAATTTCTGCACCTACTAAGTGCTGAGATATAAGTAATTTTGGCAAAATTGCACAAAAAAGAAGCAATAGGGCTTGAAAATTTTTCATTTAAATTTATTTGATAATACTTAAATGCAATTATAGTTAAAATGCTTTGAATTACAATAAAAACTTTAAATTTCTAAATTTAAAAGTTTAAAAAATTATTTCAAAAATATATTTTAATCATCATTAAACTAAATTTAGACTTAAATTATCGGTAATTTGTAAAAAAAATATTTATATTTCTACTTTAATGATATTAATTACATAATTTTTACTTAAATTGAAAAAGATTTAATTGTGTGTTTTATACAAAAAAAATAATAATTACTTTTTTTAATTTATTTGTAACTATTCAGGTAAAAATAATTTATTTTATACAAAAAATTTAATCTCTGTTTTTTAATAATCAAAAATACGATTTTATACATACTAATTACCAGTTA
>REAG01000099.1 GCA_004294265.1 Cytophagales bacterium
GGATTGGGTTCTAAAATCTACTTTTTCCATGCCACAAATATACCAATATTTATGGAAAAATCTAATTAATTTACAGATATTTTACCGTCAAGTTAATAATTAGGGTCTGCTGATAAACTAAAATATTTAATTTATCTTTGAAATTTTAATGATAATGGACATTTTTCTAATTTACCGATACTTGAAGTGCATGGTTTTTAGCCCAAAGCATCTAAAATCCTTGCAGCGGATAACTCAGAAATAAAATTTGAAAATTAGATTTTACTTTTTTTGAGTTAATATTTGCTTAACCAATAAGCGAAACCAATAATTTTTTCTTAAATTATTCCTTATGGTGATTAATTAAAGGTTAAATTTCAAAAAAAACAATTTTTAACTGCCGCTGAGTTTTTTAGCAGACTCTTAATTATGATATTATTGATATTTACAATAAAACATATCATTAATATTTATAGAAAAACCCACTTAAATATTTCAAAAAAAATGCCAAACCCCTAACCTAATTTCTGCTACGAAACTGCAGAATCTAAGGGGAGGGGAACTCAAAAACTTCGTTTTTTGAGTGTTTTGTAATTAAATAGGCTGTTCCATAAAATTTATCAAGAATTTTTCTATAATTTATATGACTTTATATAATCAATATTGATTATAAACAATTTTACTAATATGCATCTTGAATACGAGTCCATTTCCATGAATGATAAATAATAAGGCACAAAATAGCAACTTCTATAGCTGCTGCAAAATACATGTGTACCCACGCTTCTCCTACCAAATTAAATAACATGTAAGGAATAAAAACCGCAGCCACTATTATGTTTGTCCATCGATTTACTTTTGCTGGCAGTGCAACTGAAAGGAATATCATAAGCACTGGAATTGCCACAAAAAACATGGCAAACATTAAAAAAAATTGTGAAATATCAAATACAAACGCTTTGCCCGCTAAAATATCTTTTATACAACCTGGCATATATAAATGAAAATAATCTACATAAATATATAGAAACATAAAACTTGTCCATAGCATAGCGATTTTTATTTTTACATTGATTTTGATGTCTTCCAATGTATTTTGTGATGTTGTTTGAGTGTTCATAAATTGTAAATTTTATTTTTGGTAAATAGAAAATGTAAAAGGTATATGGTAAATTAAAAGCCCATTTTTTGAAATTACCTCGTAAATTCAACCACTTGGGCACTCACTGTTATAGTTCTTTTGATATAAAAAGGTGCAAAACCACTAAAATGTTCTTCTGTCATTACGTTTATTATGGCTTTTGAGCCATTTACTAAATTGGCTTTTTTTATCATCGCTGAATACGCATTTTCATACAACTGCCGTTTGTTGATACCACCAATGGCAAAAATATACGAAGCCTCTGAGCTACCGCTTACTTGTTCAATCACTTTAAAATTATTCTCTTTTAAATGCACCTCAGTAGCGTTTTGATTGTGGTTTGTTACAAAGGCATGACCAATGCCACAAGAATTAAGTATTGCCGTAAGCAATACCAAAATAAAATACATGCTAATCTTTTTCATTGTAGTAATATTTATTGGTTTATTATTGAGTTATTTATTATTGAATTAAAAATTATATCCGAAATGAAGACCGATTTCAGGGGTGTATTTAGACCATTTGTCATCTTTTTGTTTAAAACCATCGGGCATTTCAGTGTGAATAGGTCGTCCAGCAATCCCAATTGAGGGCTGAATAAAAAATCTATCTTTGAAAAGTTTAAAATGATAGCCAACCCTAAAAGTGTTGAAAATATGGAATCCATTATCTATCTTTTTACCGTTTTCGTTCACAAATATTTGCCACATAGGCGTTACATGCACAGCTGCATAAAGACCTTTCCAAAAATACCTTTGATAAACAAGTGCAATACCAAACTCACGAATATATCCTGGATATTTTTCTTCCTTATCTGCATATTTTGAACTTAAAAATGGGTTAAGTCCTAGCGGCCAAGCATATTTCCAAGTGATTAGTTCAATAGAAATTACATCTTTTCCAGTAAGGCGATAACCTAAATTTAATTGAAAAAAATCGGGCTTCTCAACTGGCGATAAATTGCCTAGTAAAAATAATGTACTGCCTATGAAACATTTTTTGTAGGTAGTGTCTGTTTTTGCATATTGTGCATTCACCTGTAAATTGCCTGCCAAAACAAAGGCAAGTCCAATTTGTAAAATTTTCTTTTGCATATCTTTTTAATGTTAAATGATATTGCAAAAGTATGCCGTTGAAATGCTATAAATCGTTCACTTAAGTTAAGAAATAATCTTTATTTTTTTTCTTTTTCAAAAATTCTTGCTCTTAGTCTGCTTAATGATTGTGGTTTTATACCAAGATAGCTTGCTAATTGGTGTTGAGGCACACGTTGAATCAAATCGGGTCTGTTTTGAAGTAAGTTTAAGTATCGTTGTTCGGGGGAAGAGGTTTTAAACTCATCAAAATTGATTTGTTGTTTGGCTAACAATTCTTCGGATAATATTCTACACATGATTTCAAACTTAGGAAACTTGGCATTTATTTCAACTCCCATATCAGGGTTTGAAACCGTAAGAATTGTATCTTCTATACAACTTATAAAATATTCGGATGGAGCATTATTTATTGCACAATGCGGTGTTATACCTTCCATTTCGGTAAAAAAAGCGGTAGTTTTTTCATCTCCATCTATAATATAATACTTCCGAATACATCCTTTCAGAACAAAAAAGCTTTCTCGTGTTATTTGTCCTTCTTTGAGTAAAATTGTACCTTTTTTAACCGAGCGAAATAAGCCTAACGAAAGTAATGCGTTCTTCTCTTCTTCTGTCAGTGTAATGTATTTTGCTATAAAGTCAAATAGTATGTCTTGCATTGTTTTATATTGCTTGTTTAATGTATTCGATTTAACTTTTTAAGATAATTTTTTCATTGCTAAATTGCGAATTTAGAAGTTATAGTCTCGAATGTTAAATATAACATTAAAACTGCTTTTGAACTCATTTTTTCAACAAACGCCATTCATATAAAATTCAACTTTTTAACAAATTTATAACATTTTAAACAGAGCTTTGAAAGATATTTAAATAATATTTAAAATCTTAAAAATACATTCACCCATTCCTTCGTCTTTGCTAATTAACAATTATTTAATTTGGTTTTAGCTTTCAATCAAATCTAAAACTTTAAATTAAATTTATGGAATAGCCCATGTACTTACATTTCAAAAGTAAAACATAAATATTTCTTTCAAAACTTCATTAATTATCTTTTCTCAAGGGCAAAAGAGG
>REAG01000199.1 GCA_004294265.1 Cytophagales bacterium
TGATTTGGAAAATAAAATCCACAAACAATCTTTATTATCAACACAAAATGATTGTATTGGATTGTTTTTATTTACTTTCAGATTATCAAATTTATAAATTTTAACAGAACTACCATCATATCGGTTTAAGCCCTTAGAAGTTAAAAACCATATAAATCCTTTTTTATCTTGAAGTATTTCATTTATACTATTTGAAGATAAACCATCATCTATAGTTACATGCTCAAATGAATAATATAATTCTTGTGATTTAGTAATGTGAAAGAAAAAAATAAACAAAACTAAAAAAACTGATTTTAAATTCAAAATTTAATAATAATTAACAAATATATACTATTTATAATAAAAAAAGTTACATTTTGAATAAAAAAGCTGTAGAGAGGGGACTCGAACCACCTACGGAGAAGTTAGCCCTTGCGGGTTTATCCTTTAATCTCCACCCACGGGATAGGCGGGTATGTCTGCCAATTTCAACACTCTACAATAATTTTCAAACCGCTTCTGATTTGATGTTGCAAAATTAGTACAAGCATTTAGTATTTACAAATAATTTAAAAATAATTCAAATATTTACATAATTTATAATAAATTGATATTTTTGTTACCACTTTAATAATTTAATGTTATAAAAATATGGAAAATTATGAAATTGATAATGTTGATTTGAAAATATTGTCTATTTTAACCAAAGATGCTCAAGTTCCTTATACCGAAATTGGTAAAATGGTGTTTGTTTCGGCAGGAACAGTGCACGTAAGAATGAAAAAAATGGAACTTATGGGCATTGTAAAAGGTTCACAATTAATTGTAGATTACACTAAAATTGGGTATGATATTACAGCATTTTTGGGAATTTATTTAAAAGAAAGTTCGCTCTATGACGAAGTTGTTGAAGAGTTATTAATTATTCCACAAATTTTAAATATGAATTATACTACTGGAAATTATAGTATTTTTGTAAAATTAATTTGTAAAGATACCAAACATTTGATGGAGTTATTGCACGATAAAATTCAAAAAATCAAAGGAATTGAAAGAACAGAAACTTTTATTTCTTTGCAAGAAAGCACAAACAGACCGCTCATAATTGAATAACTTAATGAATAAAATAAGCATAATATTTTTACTTTATATTTCTTTATTTTGTAAAGCACAAATTCAAGTAGTTGAAGGTAAATCAAGCACGCTACCATTATTGAAAATTGCACAAAAAATAGTCGGGAAAGGCATAAAAATTTCTAATTTAAGTTATTCAGGAGGAAATTTAAACCAAATGGGAATATTTTCTGACAATACAAATTCTATTGGATTTAGCTCTGGAAGTATTTTTACCACAGGAAGAGCCATTTTAGCAAATGCACCAAATGATCAAAGAAAAGCCCAATCAAACATAAATCACCTAGTTCAAGATGCTGATTTACTTTCTGTATTTAATTTTAGTAATAGCTCTCAAACCATTTATGATCAATGTGTATTGGAATTTGATTTTGTAGCTGCAACAGATTCTTTAGTAATTAATTACATTTTTGCTTCCGAAGAATACAACGAATTTATTTCGACATACAACGATGCAATTGGCATATTTTTGAGCGGACCAGGAATAGTTGGCAATAAAAATATTGCTATTTTGGATGATAATAGCATAATCTCTGTAAATTCTATTCATCAAGGAATTGCAAATCCTGTAAGTTTATTTGATTTTTATTGGGAAAATAATAAAACTGATATATGTAATCATTGTAATAAATTTATTTTTAATCCAAAAAACTCAAATATTACGCAATATGATGGGTTTACAGTTCCATTAAAAGCAAAAGCAAAAATTATTCCATGTCAAACCTATCATTTAAAAATAGCCATTGCAGATGCTTTAGACGGAAATATTGACTCTGGTTTAATGATAGAAAGTGACGGTATAAAAAGTGATTATATAACTACAAATTTCCCTTTGATAGACAACACAATTAAATTGTGCCTTAACGATAAAAAGCCAATTTTAAATGCTCATAATGGATTTATAGCCTACAATTGGTTCTATAATCAAACATTTACAGGAAACACAACACCAAATTTACAAACAACTTTAGCTGGTAATTATATGATAAATATTACTACAACTGGAAACTGCGTTTTTTCTGATTCTATTAAATTAAAAACTGGTAATGAGTTTATTTTATCAAATTATTCTGATACATTAGTTTGCAGTTTTTCGACCATCACAGTTGGCTCAAAAGTAAATATTTCTGATACATATACATATAAATGGTTTCATTCTAATGAAACAAAACCATACAGTATTTTTATGCCTTTAGAAACAAAAAATTATACAGTATCTGCAACTAACCTTACAGGATGTACAAAATATTCTTCTGTAACCATAAGTGTTAATCCCGTTTTTTATACCCACAATCCAAGCGTTTCAGATTTAAGCGTATGTTTGAAAAATGCAATTACTGTAAATTCAAATTTAAAAGCAACGGATTTGTTAAATAATGAAATTGAATTACCTACAAATATAACCTATAATTGGATAGAAAATAAAATTTTAACTATAAATGGATTAAATTTAAGGGTTTTAAATCCCACTTTAGTAGGAATAAATACAATAACTTCAAAAATAACAACACCTGAGGGATGCTTTTTTGAAAAATCTATTAATTTTAATACTATTAAAAAATTTTTAAGCATCAAACTTACTAAAGATAGTATTTGTGTAAACGAAAATTCACAAATAATTACATCAGCAAATGGAGTAAGTTTTTATCAATGGAACGCTTCAAATAGCATTTCAAATCTGAGCATAGCTTCGCCATTTATAAATCCAAAAGAGAGTACAACCTACAAATTAACAGCTTATTTTACAAATCCTTTGGGTTGCACAGCAAAAGATAGTATTAATTTAAAAGTAAATCCCTTGCCAATTTATTCTAAAAACACAGATACAAGTCTTTGTAAAAATCAAAAATACACTATTAAAATTGTATCACCAAATAACATTATAAATTGGAAAGATTCTTTAAATTTAAGCAACGAATTTAGTCGAATTATTACAAAAAATGCCAAATATAATTTCACGATTACTTCTTTTAAAAACTGTAAAATAACAGATTCAATTAAAATAAATTCTTTAAATAATCCTATTTTAAAACTTAGAACCGACTCAACGATTTGCCTAGGCAAAAGCATAAAAATATTTCCAATAACTTTTAGTGGAAGTTTAAAATGGAAGCCAGACTTAGAAATAATAAATACAACTATACTATCACAAATTATTACCCCAAATAGTTCGAAATTTTATTTTGCAGAAGTATTAAATTCAAATGGTTGCGGAGCAAAAGATAGTTTTAAAATCAATGTTTTAGAATTACCAAAACCACCATTCATTTTCTCGAATCAAAATTTTATTTGTGAAATTTTTGAAAACTACACGAACTTAACCTCAAGTTTATTTAAAGATTATATTTGGAGTAATGGCTCAAAAAACGAATCAATTTTAATTAAAAATGAAGGATTTTATAGTTTAACAGTAACAGATTTCAATGGTTGTCAAAACTTTGAAACCATAGAAATCAAACGAAATTGTGATGGAATTTATAAAATTCCTAACATAATTACGCCAAACAATGACGGGAAAAATGATATTTTTGTTATTGATGGACTTGTTGAAAATTCCAAACTAAAGATTTTTAATAGATGGGGAGTAGAAATTTTCAGTACTGAAAACTACAAAAATGATTGGCAAGCGTTAGATATCCCTGATGGTATATATTTTTATTTTTTTGAGCCAAAAAATGGAGGTAAAGTCTATAAAAGTAGCTTTGAAATAATTCGATAAAATAATATTTACCAGTTTAAAAATTCTATTTTGATAAAAGTGTTGTATAAAATTTTTTATTTAATAAAATATTTATTTTTAGCAAAAGGAAAACATAGCATCCACGCTACTTTTTTATTTAAGCTATATACAGAAATTATTTTAAAAAAATGGCATTTTAGTAATTTTTCAAAAATAGAAAATATTAGAAATATTTTAATAAATAATCAAGAATTATTACAATTTAAGGATTTAGGTGCTGGAAAATATAAAAAAAGAAAAGTTTCAGAAATTGCTAAAACTTCTTTAAGTAGTCCGAAATATGCTCAGTTGCAATTCAAGCTTATTCGTCATTTTAAGCCCAAAACAATTTTAGAAATAGGGACTTCATTAGGAATAAATTCCCTATATTTTTCGGCTGCAGCACCTGATAGTCAAATAATTACACTAGAAGGAATCCAAGAAATTGCAGCCATTGCAGAACATAATTTTCATTCTTTAGGAGCTACTATTGAAGTTATAAAAGGCGAATTTGATGAAACTTTACCTTTAGCGTTAAAGAAATTGAATAACTTAGATTATGTTTTTATTGATGGAAATCATACATATTTAGCAACAATAAAATATTTTAATGAAATAATTAAATATACCCACGAAAAATCAATCATTGTGATTGATGATATTTATTGGTCAAAAGAAATGACAAAAGCATGGTCGGAAATTATAAGCCATTCAAATGTTAGATTAACCTTAGATTTTTATAAGTTTGGTGTGATTTTTTTATCAAAAAATCAATCTTATGAAAATTTTATATTAAAATACTAAAATATTTATATTTTTGTAGAAATTTAGAATAAAACTAAAAAAAATATGTCTCCAGAAAACGAAAAAGATAATTCAAGTAAAAAGTATTTGCTTTTAGGAATTGTAATTGTATTGTTGCTCATAAACGCCATTCAGTTTTATTTGCAAACGCAACAAAAACAAGAGATACAGGAAAAAATAGTTGTAATTGAAAATAAAGATGCTGAAATAAAAGTTTATGGATATAAAATTGACTCTATAGGATCAGAACTCCAGGCAAGATACGATGAATTAGCCAAACTGGGTGGTGATACAACAACTATGGGCGAAATGATACGCCAACTAAAAAAAGACAAACGCTTTTTGGCAAGTGCAAAAGTAAATATTGAAGCCAAATACAATCAAATCAAAAATCAATATGACCAATTAATGTCAAAACAAGATACAGAAATTGTAACTTTAAGAGAAGAGCGTGATTCTTTATTTAGAGAAAATAATACTTTAAAAAGAGAGCAAGTGAGCTTGAATGACTCTGTAACAGATTTAAAATTAAAAAGAGATGAACTTACCAAAAAAGTTCAATTAGCAGCAATTTTAAAGGCAGCAAATATTAAAGTTAGCTTCATAACTACAAAAGATAAAGAAGCTTTTGATGCTGAATTTAAAGCTAAAAAATTAGCAAAAGTGAAAATTATTTTTGATGTAATCGAAAATAAAGTGGCTTTGATAGAATCTAAAGTTTTTTATTTAAGAATTATAGAGCCTGATGGAACCGCATTATACAATACAGCTAATGGAGGCGGTTCGTTCACAATGGAAGGAAAAGAAGTTTTTTATTCTCAAAAAGTTGATATTTTATACGATCAAACCCAAAAAACAATAACCTATATATATAACAAAGGATCAGTTTATAAACCTGGAAAACATTTAATAGAAATATATTGTGAAGGCGGATTGATAGGAAAAGGTGGGTTTACTTTGTTGTAAAATAAAGAAAAAAGATAATTTTTAAATATTAGGGATCTATTTTTAACATTGTTTTAAAATTTATTGCATTATCAAAAAAAAAATGCTTAATTTTGCATGATTTTTAGAATCAATCCTTTTTCATATTTCTAAAATACCAAGAAATAAATCTTATGTCAAAAATTAGAATCCTATATATATCAAGTGAAATTAATCCCTTTACAGATGAGAGTAAATTAGCAAATTATGTAAGGCAACTTCCTGATTATATGCAAGAGAAAGGAATTGAAATCAGGATTTTAGTTCCTCGCTTTGGGTGCATAAATGAAAGGAAAAGTAGATTACATGAAGTAGTAAGATTGTCAGGCATAAATATTTCTATAGGAGAAGATGACAAACCACTCATCATTAAAGTTGCCTCTATTCCTTCTGCAAAACTTCAAGTTTATTTTACAGATAATGATGATTATTTTGCACGAAAAACGATGTTGCATGATAAAGAAGGTAAATTTTATGCAGATAATGATGAGAGAGCTATTTTCTTTTGCAAAGGTGCTTTAGAAACAGTAAAAAAACTTGGTTGGTCTCCAGATATTGTCCATTGCAACGATTGGATGACAGCATTAGTTCCGCTTTATTTAAGAACCCATTACAAAAAAGATCCAGTTTTTAGAAATTCAAAATCAGTTTTTACAGTTTTTAATACAGGTTTTGAACATGTTTTTTCTTCAGATATTGCATCCAAAGCAAAAATGACAGAAATATCAGATGAACTTTTGGACGGTTTAAAAGATGGGAATTATCAAAGTTTAATTAGAATTGGAATTCAACATGCCGATATAGTTTTGAAAGCAGAAGAAAATTATTCTGAATTACATCACGACATATTTTCAGAGTTTCCTACTAAAAGTATGGACTATGCACCTTCTGAAAACAATGCAGATTTTTATTTTAATTTATACAACGAACTAGTAGGAAATAGTGAATTGGTTGAAAACTAAATTTTGCAGCTTAATTTTATTGGCTTTTATTGGATTATTTTTGGCTTGTACCAAAGGATTTGACGATGTAAATAAATCTATAAGACCAGCTCAATCTACATTAGGAACATTTTTGAAAGTGGATAGTACTTCAATCAAAACTCAAACTGTTTTGTATGACTTTACACCCTCAAATCGTTCTTTAAGAGCTTTGATAGGCGATTATATCTCCCCTATTTTCGGAAAAATAAACTCAAATACGTATCTTCAATTTGATGCTATATTTAAAATAACAGGATTTAATATCAAATATGATAGTGTTGCATTAATATTAGATATTCAAAACGGTATTCCCTATTATGCTATTGGAGATACTTTATTAGTTCAAAACTTTAAAGTTTATAGGCTTCAAAACGATTTGTATGATTTTCCTGTTACATTTCCAGTATCTTTTAACGGCAGTCATACAGAACAACCAACTGACTTATTAGGAGAATTTAAATTATCAAAATCTAAATTATTAATAGAAAACCTAACACAATATTATTTGAGAATACCACTTAAAGATAGTTTTGGACAAGAAATTATTGATAATTACGAAAGTTATTTTATAGATAATCAGACTTTTCAAAAGAAAATAAAAGGAATTTATATTAAATCAGAAAATAATTCAGCCATTTGGGGATTAACTGGTGCAAAATTGAGAATATATTATCACGATTTTTATGCAAATAATAATATAAAAACACCTTCTACTTTAGATATTCCTATTGGTGGAAATAACGGTTCTAGAATTAGAAGTTTGATTATAGACAGAGGTGGCACTCCTTTAGCTAACCTTACTAAAACAACCCCTTTAGAGGGCGAAACTTGTTATATACAAGCCAGTACGGGCGTAGGTACAAAAGTACATTTTCCTTTTTTGAAAGATTTTGAAAATAGTTTAGGTGGCAAAAAAATTGTAGTTCACAAAGCCGAACTTATCGTAAAAGCCGATGTTGCATCTCAAAATAATGGCTTAAAACCGCCATCTCAAATAAATGCTTTTGCACTTGATGAAAATGGAAATGTAAAAAACGGACAAGAATCGCCATTTTCAATCTATGAATTTACTTCAAACCAAGAAACAACCAATCAATTTGCTACAAAATCTGATTTTAATAACGGAGAATATAAAATTTTATTAACTTCTTATATTCAAAGTATTTTAGATGAGAAAAGATCGATAAATGAATCTTTATTACTTGCTGCTGATGTTAAAATAACATCAAACACAGCACCTTCTTTAGCCGAACTAAACGGATTTATGTTCTACAACAAACCAAATTCGCCTTACAATATTTCATTAAAATTATATTACTCTATTTATTAAACATTTAGTTTTATAACAAAATTCTTAAAAATAAAATCTATTCTTTCCTACTTTTTCAAAATTTTGATAAATAATAAAGTTTTGTAAATACAATAGATAGAAAAAGTTCATAAAAATCATGTCTTACGAAATTAAAATACCACTTTTTCAAGGACCTTTTGATTTACTACTTTTTTTTATAGAACGAGACGAGTTGGATGTGCGAGATATTCCAATTTCAAAAATTACAGATGATTTTTTGGCTTATATTACGCATTTAGAATCCTCAAATTTGGAATTGGCAAGTGAGTTTATACTTGTTGCGGCAACTTTGATGCAAATAAAAGCAAAAATGTTACTTCCAAGACCCGAAATTGATATTTTAGGACAAGAAATTGACCCAAGAGATGATCTTGTAAGGCATTTATTGGAATACAAAAAATTCAAATCTGTAATAGATATTTTGGCAGAAATGGAAGCCAAAAGACTTAAAATGGAACCACGTGGAAATGTAGCAGATGAGATAAAATTAATTAGCGAAGTAAATAATGTTGAATCGGAATTGCAAGATTTGGATTTATATAAATTACTAAAAGTTTATATCAAAATAATTGAAAAACATCAAAATGAACTTAAAAAACCCATTCACAAAGTTACGCCATACCCTTACACAATTGAAACTCAAAAAGAATATATTTTAAAAATGATAAATGATGCTCATAAAATATCGTTTGAAAACGTTATTTTGAGTATGCCCGAAAAAGTAGCAATTATTTTTAATTTTTTATCAATTTTAGAGTTACTTCAAAGTCAAATTTTAGAAATTACATTAGGAGAAGGTTTTAATAATTTTTGGTTAACTATGCGAAATAAAAATAATTGATTTTAAAATTTCAGAAAAAGTACTTTTTAAGACTTTTAAAATTCTAATAATTAAATATTACTTTATTAGTTTAAACTCTCAAACAAAAATTATAAATTTTCACTTAAAAGTTTATCCATATCAAACATGAGTTTATTAACCTCGTCTTCAATCGTGCCATCATAATAACCTCTGATATTTTTTTGTTTATCAACCAAAACAAATTTTTCGGTGTGAACAAAATCATCTTCACCGCCATCGCCTTGGGTTGCAGTTACATAATATCCATTTCGTGCCATATCGTACAAAACGACTTTACTTCCTGTTAAAAATTGCCAATTATTTCCCTTCGCAACACCTTGTTTTTTAGCATATTCTAATAAAACTTTTGGAGAATCAGCTTCGGGATTTACAGTATGAGAAAGTAAGATTACATTGTTATTATAACGATAGGCATCAAAAACTCTTTTCATTTGAGCGGTCATTTTAACGCAAATTCCTGGACAATTCACAAAAAAGAAATCAGCTACATAAATTTTATCTTTTGTAATAATTTCAGAAACAGTATCACTATTTTGATTGACAAATGAAAAACTTTTTATTTTATGATAAATGGTATCAATTTTTGAATTACCATTAATAAAAGTGGTATCAAATCTATCAAAACCATAATAAGGAAGTGTTGATTTTGCTTTGGTTTTATTTTTAGAATTAATATAAAAATATGTACCTGATAAAGCTAAAACAAAAATAAAAAAAGTAATTATTATTTTATTCATAAATTAAAATGTAATATTTATATAAATTAAGATACTATTTTCCAATTATTTTCTAAAAAAGATTTTTCATTTTTAGAAGTTAAATCAAACTGACAAGGCACAATAGAAATATAGTTATTTTTTAAAGCCCATTCGTCTGTATCGGTTTCTAAATCATTGTTTAGAAGCACACCAGAAGTCCAATAATAGTCTTTTCCGTTCGTATCAGTACGTTTATCATAATCTTCGTCCCATTTATCAATGGCTTGTCGGCATATTTTAATACCTTTAATTGGACCAGAAATAATGCTTGGGAAATTGACATTAAGCGCAATGTTTGATGCAAAGGGCGTAAGAAGTGCTTGATTTATTATCGTTTTAATATATGAGCGAATATGAGAAAAATCTGCATCATGGTCGTAATCGCAAAGCGAAAAACCTATTGAAGGCAAGCCTTCAATAGCACCCTCAATGGCTGCTGACATTGTACCCGAATATATTACTGAAATAGATGAATTGCTTCCATGATTAATTCCGCTCAAAACCAAATCAATTTTCCGTCCTTTGAGAGCAACTTTTTTGGCAATTTTTACGCAATCGACAGGAGTTCCCGAACACTCATACGCTTCAATTCCTTCAAAAATATTTTTTTTATACAGCCTTAAAGGCTCAAAAATGGTGATAGAATGAGCTTTCCCAGATTGATGACTGTCTGGAGCCACCACCACCACTTCACCTAAAGTTTTTGCCACTTCAACTAGCTCTTTTATCCCTTTTGAATAAATACTGTCATCGTTTGTTACTAATATTAAAGGTTTTTTTTCGTTCATTTTATTTTTTTGTAAAAATATAAATTTTTAAAATGATTTTATTGATTTATAAAATATTAAAATTGTCTAATCTTAATTTTTACTAAATGTTTTAAAATATTTGATATTTAAGGATATACACTCAAATATTTTGATTTTAGTAGCTTATCAATTATATTTGATTTTAATTTAAAAGAAGTATAAAATGCCTTATGGCGAACCAAAACTTTAGTAAATCTGAAAGAATAACTTCTAAAGTCGTGATTGATTTGCTTTTTTCAAAGTCTAGTAATGTTTTCTCATTTCCAATAAAAGCATTTTATTCAACTAAAAATAAATCAAATGTAAAAACTCAAATTTTAATTACAGTTCCTAAGCGTAATTTCAAAAAAGCGGTAGATAGAAACAAAATTAAAAGATTAATTAGAGAAAATTATAGAAAAAATAAAGAATTAATTACCATAAAAGAAAACTTACATACAGAAATTGCGTTTGTATATATTCACAAAGAAATTTTAACATATCAACAAATTGAAAAAAGCATCATTTTGCTACTTCAAAAAATAGAAAAGTCCATAACTAACAAAGAAAATTAATGAAAAAAACAATCATAATCGCAGGAATAATTATAGCCTCTTTTTCATTTTTTGCTTTTCAGCAAGCCAACGAGAAGTACTTTGAAATTGCAAAAAATTTAGATATTTTTGCAACACTTTTTAAGGAAATTAACACCTATTATGTGGACGAAATAAATCCAACAACCGTAATAAATTCGGGTATTAATGCCATGTTAGAAACCTTAGATCCTTACACAAACTATATCGCAGAAGACGATATTGAGGATTACAGAACTATGACAACAGGACAATACGCAGGTATAGGTTCGTTGATTGGTAGAAAAGGAAATCGTAATATTATTACTATGCCTTACGAAGGATTTCCAGCTCATCTTTCAGGATTAAAGATTGGAGATGAGATTTTACAAATTGATGGTAAAGACGTAAGCGATAAAAACTCTACAGAAATTAGTAAACTATTGAAAGGTCAAGCAGGTACAAAATTTAAGATTTCAGTTGGACGATTTAATTCTAAAACACCGATTGAAATTGAAATTACTAGACAAAAAATTAAAATTGAAAGTATTCCATATATAGGTATGGTAAACAGCGAAGTCGGTTATTTTCATTTGACAGATTTCACTCAAAATGCTTCAAAAGATGTCAAAAATGCTATTACAAAATTAAAAGAGTTAGGTGCAAAAAAAATAATTTTTGATTTAAGAGATAATCCTGGCGGACTTTTACACGAGGCTGTTAATATTGCAAATATTTTTATTCCTAAGGATAAAGAAGTAGTTAGCACAAAAGGAAAAGTAGTAGAATGGAATAAAACATACTTATCTTTAGACCAACCTACTGATTTAACAATTCCGATTGTTGTATTGACAAGTTCAAGAAGTGCTTCGGCTTCTGAAATTGTTTCGGGTGTAATACAAGACTACGATAGAGGTATTTTAATTGGCGAAAAAACTTTTGGAAAAGGGCTTGTTCAAGCCACTCGACCGCTTTCTTACAATGCTCAATTAAAAGTAACAACTGCAAAATATTACATTCCTAGCGGTAGATGTATTCAAGCAATTGATTATTCAAAGAAAAAAGAAGATGGTTCAGCTATCAAAATTGCAGATAGTTTAAGAAGAGAATTTAAAACCAAAAACGGAAGAAAAGTATATGATGGGGCAGGTATAAATCCTGATATTAAAGTAGAAAAGCTTGAAATTGCTGCCATTACAAATAGTTTACTTTCTAAAAGTTTATTATTTGAATATGCAACAGAATATTACTATTCTCATCCCAAAATTGCACCTGCAAAAGAATTTAAACTTACAGATGCAGAATATGATCATTTTGTAAAATGGTTAGGAGGCAAAGAATATGATTACAAAACCAAAGTAGAAACAGAATTAGAAGATTTAATTGAAAACTCAAAAAAAGAAAAATATTACGATGGAATTAAAGATGCTGTTGAACAATTAAAAGTAAAAATATACCATAATAAAGATAAAGATTTACAGAAATTTAAGCCAGAAATTATTGATTTTTTAGAATCAGATATCGTGTCAAGATATTATTTAAGAAAAGGTGAAATTGAAGCCTCTTTTGATAACGACAACGATATAAAAGCTGCTTTAGAAGTTTTTAAGGATGATGTAAAATACAAAAAAATACTCACCGAAGGAAATATAACTAAGTAATATTTTTATACTAAATTTTTAAAATATTTTTAATAATAATGATAGTATCACCTTCTTTGCTTGCAGCTGATTTTGCCAATTTGCAACGTGATGTAGAAATGTTGAATGCAAGTGTTGCAGATTGGATTCATGTTGATATTATGGACGGAAATTTTGTACCCAATATTTCTTTCGGTTTGCCCGTTTGTGAAGCAGTTGCAAAACATGCAAAAAAGCCTTTAGATGTGCATTTGATGATTGTAAATCCAGAAAAATATTTAGAAAGTTTTAAAAAAGCAGGTGCAGCCCACATTTCAGTTCATATAGAAGCCTGTCCACATTTGCACAGAACCATTCAACAAATTAAAGAATTGGGATGCAAAGCTGGCGTTGCACTTAATCCACATACGCCAATTTCGCAATTAGAAGATATAATTTCTGACTTAGATTTAGTAATATTAATGTCAGTTAATCCTGGTTTTGGAGGACAAAGATTTATTCATCAATCGCTTGAAAAAACCGAAAAACTTAAAAATCTAATTCTTCAAAAAAATACTAAAACCTTGATTGAAATAGATGGAGGTGTAAATTTAGAAACAGGAAAACTTTTAAAAAATGCTGGTGCAGATGCACTAGTGGCAGGAAATTTCGTTTTCTCGAGCCAAAGTCCGATAGATGTAATAAAATTATTGAAAGTAGTATAGGTTTTTAATTCTT
>REAG01000200.1 GCA_004294265.1 Cytophagales bacterium
ACTTTTCAGAAAAAGACGTATTATCAGCCCTCAGTACCGTTGAAGAACCAGATTTAAAGCAAGATTTGGTAACTTTAGGCATGATTAAAGATATTTTAATTGATGGTAAAAAAATTATTTTCACGGTAGTTTTAACAACGCCAGCTTGTCCGCTCAAAGAACTTATAAAAATGAATTGCAAAGACGCTTTAATTTTAAAATTTGGAACTGATATAGAAGTAATAATTAACTTAACTGCACAAGTTTCGAGCGTGCGAGAAGGCGTTGATAAATTATTGCCAAAAATTAAAAATATTATTGCTATTGCTTCTGGAAAAGGTGGGGTTGGAAAATCTACGGTTACAAGCAATTTGGCTGTTGCACTTTCAAAAGCAGGAGCGAGAGTGGGATTGATAGATGCTGATATTTCAGGTCCATCTATTCCAACCATGTTTGGTGTAGAAAAAGAGCAACCAAGCATGACTTCTGTGGATGGCAAAAATATGATTATTCCGTTAGAGAAATATGGAGTCGAACTTATTTCAATAGGCGTTTTAATACCTCAAGATAGTGCTGTTACGTGGCGTGGACCAATGGTAAGTAGTGCATTACGTCAATTTATTACGGACGTTATTTGGGGAGATTTAGATTATTTATTGATTGACTTGCCTCCAGGAACTGGAGATATTCACCTTACTTTAGTTCAAACCTTACCAATTACAGGTGCAGTAATAGTAACAACTCCTCAAAAAGTTGCTACTTCAGATGCTCAAAAAGGCATGAGTATGTTTCAACTTCCAAACATAAATGTTCCAATTTTAGGAGTGGTAGAAAACATGAGTTATTTCACTCCAGAAGAATTACCGGAAAATAAATATTATATTTTTGGAAAAGGAGGTGGAAAAGCTCTTGCTGAGAAAAATAATGTACCTTTTTTAGGAGAAATACCGTTGGTTCAGTCAGTACGTGAAGGCGGTGATTCGGGAATTCCAGTAGCTTTGCAAAGTGCTGTTGTAGGACGAGCTTTTGAAAATTTGGCTCAAACGGTTGCTCAACAAATTGCTATACGAAATGCAAATTTTGAGCAAACAAAACCTGTTGAAATAAAAGTTTAATAAAAATATTTAAAATCTTTTATCACAATATAAAATATTTTTGTCCGTTCTCAACTAAATTTTAAATAAAACTATATGCAACGATATCAAATTCTTTGGGCTGATGACGAAATAGATCTTTTGAAACCACATATCATTTTTCTTACTCAAAAAGGATACGACATTACGCCAGCACAAAGTGGAATTGATGCTTTAGAGCTGTGTGAAGAAAATACTTTTGACTTGGTTTTTTTGGATCAAAATATGCCTGGAATGACAGGATTAGAAACTTTGGCTCAAATTAAAATTCTGAAACCAACACTTCCCGTAGTGATGATTACGAAAAGCGAAGAGGAAATGATTATGGAGGAAGCTATCGGTTCGCATATTGCAGATTATTTAATAAAGCCGCTTAATCCGAATCAAATATTACTTTCCGTAAAAAAAATATTAGATAATAAACGCTTAGTTTCTGAAAAAACTACGCTTAATTATCAACAAGAATTTCGCAATCTTTCGATGGCTTATAACGACAGACCCGATTACAAAGAATGGGTTGAAATTTATAAAAAATTGATTTATTGGGAATTAGCTCTCGATTCTTCCGATAATAAAGATATGCGAGAAATGCTTGAAAGCCAAAAAAGCGAAGCCAATAAATATTTTTGTGAATATATTATGGGTAGTTATGAACATTGGCTTAAAGATGCAAAATCTGATAAACCTATGCTTTCTTACCAAATAATGAAAAATAAAGTTTTTCCATTATTACTAAAACCAGAACCCGTTTTCTTTATTTTGATTGATAATTTAAGATACGATCAATGGAAAATAATTGAACCAATAGTTGCCGAATATTTTACAGTTGAAGTAGATACAACCTATTATTCTATTTTGCCAACGACAACCGAATATGCCAGAAATTCTATTTTTTCGGGTTTAATGCCGCTTGATATGCAAAAAACTCATCCAGATTTGTGGGTAGATGACGAAGAAGAAACTGGGAAAAACTTAAATGAGGATAAATTTTTATATAATCAACTCAAACGAAATCGTTTGGATATAAAAATGACTTATCATAAAATTGTTCAAACCAATCAGGGTAAACATTTATTGGATAACTTACAAAATTTGATGAATAATAAACTCAATGTTATTGTCTATAATTTTGTAGATATGCTTTCACATGCCCGAACCGA
The DNA here is from genome assembly GCA_004294265.1 of Cytophagales bacterium. Taxonomy (GTDB): domain Bacteria; phylum Bacteroidota; class Bacteroidia; order Cytophagales; family UBA9547; genus REAG01. Next base: position 2,273 of record REAG01000200.1, read on the forward strand.
TACTGCAATGATTAGAGAGTTGGCACCAGACGAACCTGCCTATCGTTCTATCACAAAATCGTGGTTTTTGCATTCGCCTTTATTTGAAATTTTAAAGAAAATATCTGAAAATAAAGTTAAACTTATTATTACCACCGATCATGGTACAATAAGAGTTAAACGACCTTTTAAAATAATTGGAGACCGTGAAACTAGCACAAATTTAAGATATAAACATGGAAAAAATCTTACTTTTGATGAGAAAAATATTTATTTCACTCGCAAACCAGAAAATTTAATGTTACCAAAAAAAAATCTTACTACAACGTATGTTTTTACGAAAGAAGATTATTTTTTAGCCTATCCTAATAATTTTAACTTTTATGTTAATTATTACAAAGATACTTTTCAGCACGGAGGTGTATCTATGGAAGAAATGATTGTTCCTTTTATTACTTTAAACCCTAAAAGTTAATTAAAAAAGTAATAATTTTATTTACTTAATAATTGCAATATTCTCAAATTAGTATTTCTAATTTGAGAATATTTAATTTTAAAATATTTTTTATAATATTACTAACATTATAAACAGTATTTTCAATAGATAATCATTTTTTATTTTTTATATTTTATTATTTTTTTAAAATAAATAGGTTCGTTTAAACCTAAATTTTCAAAATAGGTTTATTTTACCTAATTTTGCGTTTTAATTAAACAAAATTCATGCTTACTGTATCCAATTTATCCCTTCGTTTTGGAAAACGAATACTTTTTGATGAAGTTAATCTTAAATTTGCGAATAATAATTGCTATGGCGTTATTGGTGCAAATGGTGCTGGAAAATCTACTTTTTTAAAAATATTATCTGGCGAAATTGATCCAACTTCGGGCAATGTAAGTCTTAATAATGGGGCAAGGATGGCTGTTTTGAGCCAAAATCATTATGCTTATGATGAATGTGTAGTTTTAAATGCCGTAATTATGGGGCATAATAAATTATGGAAAATCATGCAAGAAAAAGAAGAGATTTACGCAAAAGCGGATTTTACAGAAGCCGATGGGAACCGTGCTTCTGAATTGGAAGCTGATTTTGCAGAAATGAACGGTTGGGATGCCGAAACGGATGCAGCTCAAATTTTATCTTCTTTAGGAATAAAAGAAGAGAGCCATTACAAATGTGTAAAAGAATTGAGCGGTAACGAAAAAGTGCGTGTTTTGCTTGCTCAAGCCCTTTTTGGAAATCCTGACGTACTTTTATTGGATGAGCCTACCAACGATTTGGACGTAGAAACGATTATGTGGCTTGAAGATTTTTTAGCCGATTTTCCAAATACAGTTATAGTGGTTTCGCACGATAGGCACTTTCTTGATTCGGTTTGTACGCACATGGTTGATATTGATTTTTCTAAAATAAATTTATATTCAGGAAATTATACTTTTTGGTATGAATCGAGCCAATTAGCATTAAAACAACGTGGCGATCAAAATAAGAAAACCGAAGAAAAACGCAAAGAATTGCAATCATTTATTGAGCGATTTAGTGCCAATATGTCTAAATCTAGGCAAGCAACAAGTCGCAGAAAAATGTTGGATAAACTTACTGTTGATGAGATAAAACCATCTTCAAGACGTTATCCTGGCATTCAATTTAAGCAAGAAAGAGAGGCTGGTGATCAAATAATAACCATAGAAAATTTAGCTGCAAAAGCTGCCGATGATACTATTTTATTTAAAGATATTTCATTTTCTATTAATAAAGGCGATAAAATTGCAGTGCTAGGAAGTAGTGGTTTAACTACAACTAAATTTTTTGAAATACTTACTAATCACGAAAAGCCTGAAAAAGGCGAATTCAAATGGGGAGTAACTATCACTACCGCTTATTTACCCAACGATAATTCAAGTTTTTTTAATGTCGATTTAAACTTAATTGATTGGCTCAGACAATATTCTGCGGAGAAAGATGAAACCTATATTCGTGGTTTTTTAGGGCGAATGTTGTTTTCGGGCGAAGAAACTTTTAAGAATAGTAAAGTACTTTCAGGAGGCGAAAAAGTACGTTGTATGACCTCCAGAATGATTATGACAGGAGCAAATATGTTGCTTTTAGACGAGCCAACCAACCATTTGGATTTGGAATCTATTACAGCTTTCAATAATGCTTTGATAGATTATAAAGGCACTGTCATGTTCACTTGCCATGACCATGAATTTGTAAATACAGTTGCCAACCGAATCATAGAAATTACTCCCAAAGGTGTGATTGATAAAATGATGCCTTATGATGAATATATTACGAATCCAGAAATAAAGATTTTAAGAGAAAAAATGAATAAATAATAATAAATATTCATTTGTTTTAGTAATAATGATGATTAATAGACCAAATATTCTTGTTGTTTGTGGAAAAAACAAAAGACGTAGCCGAACGGCAGAGTTTATTTTCAAAAACGACAACCGATTTAATATTCGCTCAGCAGGATTAAGTCCTAAAAGTGATAGAAAAATTTCTGAGAAAGATTTAATCTGGGCAAATTTGGTTTTTGTGATGGAACAAAATCACAAAGAAAAAATTAAGAAAATTTATCTAAATATAGAATTACCTTTAATAGAAATTCTTCATATTTCGGATGATTATGAATTTATGAATCCTGAATTAATTGAATTATTGGAAGATAAAATGAATGACTTATTGATGCAATATTATAATTTTTGATTTTTTTATTTGTAATAATTTTAAATATTTAATTAAATAATTTCTCCAAAATATAGAATTTGAAAAAATCAAAATTTGTAAAAAATAAAATTTTTGATGGACATGTTACCGCAAAAAAACATTTGGGGCAACATTTTTTGCTAGACTTAACAATAGCTTCAGATATTGTAGAGGCAGTTTCGTTTCATAATAACTATAAAACATTGCTTGAAATTGGACCTGGAACTGGAGTCTTAACAGATTTTATTGTCAAAAAGAAAGATTTGAATTTTATAACTTCCGAAATTGATACTGAATCTGTGTTATTTTTAAAACAAAAATATCCTGATTTAAAAATTATGGAAGGTGATTTTTTGGCTATGAATTTAGAAAATGAGTTTCCAGAAAAATTCGGAATTGTAGGGAATTTTCCTTATAATATTTCATCTCAAATATTTTTTAAAGTTTTAGATTATAAAAATTTGGTTGAAGAAGTGGTTTGTATGCTCCAAAAAGAAGTTGCAGTAAGATTATGCTCTCCACCAGGAAATAAAGATTATGGCATTTTGAGCATCTTTCTTCAAGCATTCTATGATATGGAATATCTTTTTACGGTCCATGAACACGTTTTTGATCCGCCTCCAAAGGTGAAATCAGGCGTTATTAGAATAAAAAGAAATAAAGTTATTGATTTGGGATGCGATGAAATTTATTTTAGAAAAATTGTTAAACAAGCGTTTTCGATGCGAAGGAAAACGCTTCGGAATTGTTTTAGACCATTAAATTTAACAACCGAGTTTTTGGCGGATGAATTTTTTAATAAAAGAGCTGAACAATTAGGTGTTCAAGATTATATAAAACTTACGAATGATATTCAAAATGAACTTGTAAAAAACTAAGAAAAATATTTTTTTATCATCCATAGAGTTTAATTTATCTTCATCTAAAAGATACTCAATAATATTAAATGTGAAAATTCATTTTTATAACGATAAAATAAATCTTTATAACACTAAACAACATTAAATAATTTTATTTAAACTAAATTTGCAAAAAAAATAATATAATAATGAAACAGATAATTATAATCTTAACATCAATTTCAATAACAGTTTTTGGTCAAAATTATCAAATTCAAAAACTAACTGAAGGCGGTTATTCTTACGAAATTGTTACTAACGACCCAACAAACACACGTATTTATACACTTAGTAATGGATTGAAAGTATATTTATCGGTTTATAAAAATACGCCTCGCATTCAAACCTACATTGCTGTTCGAGCAGGAAGTAAAAATGACCCAGTAAACACTACAGGTTTAGCACATTACTTGGAACATATTGTTTTTAAAGGTACTTCTAAAATTGGAACTTCTAATTGGGAAAAAGAAAAGCCACTTTTGGCTCAAATTGAAACTCAGTACGAAACTTATAGAACCTTAAAAGACACAACAGCAAGAACAAAAATGTATGCAAAAATAGACAGCACTTCGGGTGAGGCAGCCAAATATGCTATTGCCAACGAATATGACAAAATAGTGAGTTTATTGGGTGCTAAAGGCACAAATGCCTATACTTGGGTAGAGCAAACCGTGTATGTAAACGACATTCCGAGCAATGAAATTGAACGATGGGCAAAACTCGAAGCTGAACGATTTTCTGAAGTAACACCCCGACTTTTTCATACTGAATTAGAGGCAGTTTATGAAGAAAAAAATCGAGGTTTAGATAATGATATGAATAAAGTTATAGAAAAGACTTTTGCGTCACTTTATCCAAATCATCAATATGGTTCGCAAACAACGATTGGAACTATCGAACATCTACAAAACCCATCAATTACAGAAATTAAAAAATATTTTTATACCTATTATGTGCCAAATAACATGGCAATTTGCATGAGTGGTGATTTAGATCCTACTTCAACTATTCGCACAATAGATCAATTTTGGGGTAATAAATTAAGTAAAAATATACCAATTTATACACCTTATAAAGAAACAGATATTACCAATCCTATTGAAAAAACTGTTTACGGTCCATCGCAAGAAATGCTTTTTATGGGCTATCGCTTTCCAGGAGCGGCTTCAAAAGATGCTTTAACGATGGAAATGTTTAGTCGTGTGCTTTCTAACGGAAAAGCTGGTTTAATGGATTTGAATTTGGTTCAAACTCAAAAAGTTTTGGGCGTAAGTGCATTTCCTTACCGAATGAAAGATTATTCTGGTCTTTTTATAAGTGCAAACCCACGAGAAGGGCAATCATTAGAGGAAGTTAAAAATTTAGTTTTGGCTCAAATTGATAGCATAAAACAAGGGAAATTTAAGGAATCTTTACTAAAAGCAATTATAAATAACGAAAAAATTGCTATGATGCGTGGGCTTGAAAGCAACGATGCTAGAGCCGATTATATGGTTGATGCATTTGTAAAAGACATTAATTGGAGTGAATATGTCGCTGGTTTAGATGCCATGGCAGCACTTACAAAAAAAGACATTGTGGACTTAGCAAATCAATATTTTGGTCAAAATTATGTAGCGGTTTATAAAAAAACGGGAAAAGATAGCTCAATCATAAAAGTAAAAAAACCAAAAATCACGCCTGTTTCTGTTAATAGAGAATCACAATCGGATTTTTTAAGTAAAATTTCTAAAGAATTACCCATAAAATTAGAACCTGTTTTTTTCAATTTTGACCGAGATATGGAAACTTGGAATTTGAAAGATGGCATTGATATTTGGTATAAAAAAAATGAAGAAAACAAACTTTTTGAAATGCAATACAGATTTCCTTTTGGTAAAAATCAATTTCCAAAAATGGAATTAGCTATTGGTTATTTAAACTATTTAGGAACTCCAAAAATGAGTTCTGCGGCTTTTAAAACCAAGTTTTATGAACTAGGTTGTGATTATAGTATTTCAATTTCGGATGATAAAATAGTGATTAATCTTACTGGATTAGCCGAAAATATGGAAGCTGCAACCAATCTTTTGGAATCCCTTTTGGCAAACCCAAAAGCGGATGAAAAGGCTTTAAAAGAAATGATTAAAGGTATTTTGAAAGCAAGAACTGATGCCAAATTAGACAAAGCTACCATTTTAAGAGCTGGTTTGGGCAATTTTGCGAAATTTGGAGCAAATAATCCGTTTACAAACATTCTTACTGAAAAAGATTTAAAAACAACTACATCTCAAAATTTAATCTCTCTTATTAAAACTATAAAAAATTACCAACACCAAATTTGGTATTATGGTCCAGAAGAGCTTCAAAAACTATCAGCAAACTTAACTTTGTGGCATTCCACAGCTGAAATTCTAAAAAAAGATCCTCCAAAAAAAATATATAAAGAAACTGACTTTTCGCAAAACGAAGTTATATTTATCCATTATGATATGGTGCAGGCTGAAATGGTTTTTCTTTCAAAATCTATTCCTTATGATAAAAATATTAATGCAACAGCATCACTTTATAACGAATATTTTGGAGGAAGCATGAACTCAATTGTATTTCAAGAAATAAGAGAAAGTAAAGCCTTGGCTTATGGTTGCAGCTCAAATTATAGAATTTCAGGCGATTTAGATTATAGCAATTACAATAGTTCGTACATTGGCACACAAGCCGATAAAATGTCAGAAGCCGTTCCCGCTATGTTGAATTTATTGGAAAATATGCCTAAATCTGATTTGTCGTTTTCTAACGCAAAAGAAGCTAAATTAAACGAATACCGTTCGGATAGAATTACTAAAATGGGCGTTTTGGCAAGCAAAGAATATATTGAAAAAATGAAATTAATTAATGACCCTCGACCAGAAGACTTTTCAAAACTTCAAAATATGAATTTTTCTGATATTGAAAATTTTCAGAAAAATTATATAAAAGGAAAACCTTTTAAAATGTTAATAGTTGGGCACAAAGATAAAGTTGATTTCAAAACATTAGAAAAAATTGGAAAAGTAAAAATATTGGAACTAAAAGATATTTTTGGTTATTAATATATAACATAATTTTTACTATAAATAAACTTTTGTATTTTTTAATCGTATCTTGAAATAATTTAAGTTAATATGATAAATGTACAAAAATTTTAGAGTGTACTCAAAAACAATAAGAGGAAGAACAACACTATTAATAGCAAGTTTTTTAGTTACTTTGATTTGTTTCAATTCTTATATGTATTATGAGATTAAACAATTTGAAAGAAAATATAACGATTTTGAAAAACACTGGCACAACTTACAACTTAATTTGTTTATATCTTATGCTACTTTTGTAGGTACCCAATATCAAGTTTTGGATATTGTTTATAATGCCAAAACTGATACAACAGAATTTCATGCACAGAAACTAGATGGATACTCTTCGTATTCTCATAATTTCTCATTACATTTTGATTCACTTCATACAGACTTTAATTATAAGCCCATAACTGATGAGATGGTTTTAAAAATAAATGATGTGCTTGATTCAAAATATGACATAGTAAATCGCATTAAATTTCTTAAAGATAAAAACCAAATTGATTTAATAAGAAAAGATTCGTTAATAAATAAAGTATATGTTGCTAAAATTGCAATTGCAGGCGATTATTTTTGGCAAAAATTTTTCCCTTCAATAATATCAACTATTGATAATGGTATTAGAGCATCTGATAAAGAAATTAGGTGGATAAACAAGCGATTAATAATTATAGTAGTTGTTTTTTCTGTGTTATTATCTTTATTTTATGCCTATTTGTGGTACAAATTTATTCATTCTCTAACACGTTCTTTAGCAAAACCTATCAAGATTTTAGAAAAATTAAGTGAAGGTGATTTGGCTTTTAAAAACGAAATAACCGAAAACGAATTATCAACTATTATTGATGCTTCTCGAAAACTTTCGGAAAGCTTAACAAAAGCAAGCGATTTCTCTTTAGAAATAGGAAAGGGAAATTTCAATCATGAGTTTCAACCAATTGGCGAGAAAGATGTATTAGGCAATTCGCTTATATTAATGCGCAATGAACTTAAAATATACGCTGAAAAAGAAGCTCAAACCAATTGGAGCAACGTAGGATTAACCAAATTTGCTTTGCTACTAAGACGTAATGATTTAACTTTAGATAAAATATCTAACTTAATTTTGGCTGAATTAATAAAATATATTCATGCTAATCAAGGTGGAGTTTTTATTTGGGACGAAACAAAAAAAGTATTGATATTGCATGCCTGTTATGCCTACGACAAAAAGAAACATTTAGAAAAAGAAGTTTTAGAAGGCGAAGGCTTGATAGGACAATGTTTTTTTGAAAACGATAAAATATTTCTAACTGATATTCCGAAAGATTATGTTCACATAACTTCAGGATTGGGGCATAGTACACCAAGGGTTTTATTACTTGTGCCTATCAAAACAAATGAACAATCATTTGGCGTTATAGAAATTGCCTCCTTCAATACTTTAAAAGATTTTGAAATTGAATTTGTAGAAAAAGTTGCCGATGCTTTGGCTGCTGTTATTACAAATATAACTAAAAATCAGTTAAACGAAAAATTGTTAAACGAATCTACAGTTTTTTCGGAAAACTTACGCTCGCAAGAAGAAGAAATGCGTCAAAATTTAGAAGAATTAAATGCCACGCAAGAAGAAATGCAACGCAAAGAGCAGATTTTTATAGATGAAATTAATATGCTTAAATCAAAATTAGAAATAGCCGAAAGTAAATTAGCCTCACAACTTGTGTAGTTTTATAATAAATTATAATAGGTGTTATTTTTTCAACAAAATAATACCTATTATTCATTAAAACTAACCAAATAATCTTAGAAAAATTTAGAACACCTATCTTATAACCACCAAATTTTCGGCTTTAATTTGAATATTATTAAATTAATGCTACAAAATTTAAAATATTATTTACTTTTGATTTTCAAAAAATAGTATTTAATCAAAATCGATATTATGTGTGGAATTGTAGCTTATGTGGGGCATCGTGATGCGTATCATATTATCATCAAAGGCTTAAAGAGATTAGAATATCGTGGGTATGATAGCGCAGGTATAGCCTTGATGAATGGCGATTTGAATGTATATAAGAAAAAAGGGAAAGTAGCTGATTTAGAAAATTTTCTTGAAGGGCAAATTTTAAAAAGTACTATTGGTATTGGACACACACGATGGGCTACCCATGGCGAACCGAGCGATAGAAATGCTCATCCACATTATTCAGAAAATAAAAATCTTGCCATTATCCACAATGGAATTATAGAAAATTATGCTTCGCTCAAACAAGATTTAGAAAATCGTGGACACGTTTTTCATAGCGATACCGATTCGGAAGTTTTTATTCATTTTATAGAAGATATTCAACAAAATGCTAAATGTTCACTCGAAGAAGCGGTTCGTTTGGCTTTATCGAAAGTAGTAGGGGCTTATGCTATTGTGATTATTTCGAGGGATAATTCAAATCAATTAATAGCTGCTCGCAAAGGAAGTCCGCTAGTGATTGGCGTTGGAAAAGATGAGTTTTTCTTGGCTTCAGATGCCACACCTATTATAGAATATACTAAGGAAGTAGTGTATGTTAACGACTTAGAAATCGTTATTATTAGAGATAATAAACTAACTATCAAGACAATAGAAAATGCGGATAATACACCATATATTCAGAAATTAGATTTAGAACTCGAAGCCATAGAAAAAGGTGGTTACGACCATTTTATGCTCAAAGAAATTTTTGAACAACCCAAGTCTATCAAAGATGCTATGCGAGGAAGGATTAATTCCGAAAACAATCACTTAGTTTTGGGAGGGTTGAGAGATTATATGAACCGCATGTTGAGTACTAATCGCATTGTAATTATTGCCTGTGGTACTTCGTGGCATGCTGGATTGGTGGCAGAATATATTTTTGAAGAACTTGCAAGAGTAAATGTAGAAGTAGAATATGCTTCTGAATTCCGCTATCGCAATCCAGTAATCAATGAAGGAGATGTGATTATTGCCATTTCGCAATCTGGCGAAACAGCCGATACTTTGGCAGCTATTGAATTAGCAAAATCAAAAGGTGCAATCATTTTTGGTGTGTGCAATGTAGTGGGTTCTTCCATTCCACGTGCTACCCATGCAGGTGCGTATCTGCATGCAGGACCAGAGATTGGTGTGGCAAGTACCAAAGCTTTTACAGCTCAGGTTACCGTGCTTACTATGATGGCACTATCTCTTGCACAGAAAAAAGGCACCATTACAGAAAGTAAATTTCATGAACTTTTGGTGGATTTAGAACAAATTCCAGCCAAAGTGGAGCAAATATTGGCTCAAAGTGAAAAAATAAAATACATTTCTCAAGAGTTTAAAGATGCCAAAAATTTCTTGTACCTCGGTCGTGGAGTAAACTTTCCTGTAGCTTTAGAGGGAGCATTAAAATTAAAAGAAATATCCTATATTCATGCCGAAGGCTACCCTGCTGCTGAGATGAAACATGGTCCCATTGCCTTGATAGACGAAGAAATGCCTGTAGTTGTAGTTGCTACAAAAGACAATTCGTATGAAAAAATAGTTTCAAATATTCAAGAAGTAAGAGCAAGAAAAGGTAAAGTGATTGCTGTAGTAACCGAAGGAGAAACTCACATTCAGAAAATGTCAGATTTTGTGATTGAAATTCCTGCTACACATGATTTGCTCGTTCCACTTTTGGCTGTAATCCCACTTCAATTACTTTCTTATTATATTGCCATATACAGAGGCTGCAATGTAGATCAGCCTCGAAATTTGGCAAAATCGGTAACGGTGGAGTAAATATTTTAAATATTTTAGCTGTAACGTTTTTTTTAATATTTTGAATGGTTACTAAAAAAATATAAATTTTGCTAAAGCAATTTGCCAAAAACAATATCAAATCTCTTTCAATTTGATTTTTTTTTGGCTAGTTCTGCCAAAATTGGTTCATAAATTTCTTTTGTAATCGGCAAATGCACACCTGTTAGATTTATTTTATTGGTTAAAATTAATTTTGCAGCAATACCGAGTGGTAATCCTACAGTTTTCGACATGGCAGTTTCTACGTTTTTTTCGCATTTTAAACATAAAATGGCTTTTTTACCCCTTGGCTGGTGTTTTCTCCTGTCAGATATTTGTCCCATGGCTTTGTTCTCATTAAAAATAAAACCAAAATAGAAATATCTGAATGGTTTTTTATATGTCAGAATATTTTTTTCAAGGATTAAATCATTTTATTTTGCAGTAATTTAGTTAAAATTATTATTTTTGAAATTTATTTGTTTTCTTTGAAACAAATTGTATCTAAAAAGAATTAGAAAAGCCCATATAACTACAAAACACTCAAAAAACTCCGTTTTTTGAGTTCCCT
>REAG01000129.1 GCA_004294265.1 Cytophagales bacterium
TGCCGTCCTAAGGTCTGTAATTGATACTTCTATCAAAAACGGAAAACCGATTTTGGAAAATCTTAATTTAATTGCTATATTTAGGGCTGAATAGTTACGAGTTATAAAATAATTAAAAAGAAATTAAAATCAGAATTAAGGGCTTCCTCAGTTAAATCTATTAATTCCCCCATTCTAAATTCAATTTCTACTGCGATTCTGCAGATTCTAAGGCGAGGATCTTATTCTTAAATATATTTTTAGTAATAATTATAAAATAATTAGCTAATGTTGTTGTTGTTTTAAAAGTGGAAGATTTGAGTCAGAAGTATAATTTTTGATATAATCTGCTATTTATTTTCTTGATTTAATGACAATTAAACTTACAAAAATAAAAGCAACGATTAAACCTCCACATTCACGGGTTTCTTCAATATATAGTTTTGAATTATTCATTTGTTGCATTAAATTATTGCCATTTTCAAGTTTTATCCAATCAATTACACTTGGAAAAAGATAAATAATTCCTATTAACATCATTGCCATTTGAATATACAAAAGTATTGGAAAATAAATATTAAAAGCCGCTAAAGCCAAAAAAACAGACACAGTTCCATAAATAGTCATCCACATTAATGGATCGGGGTCGTTGTATTGAACAACCATAAAACTACACATAATAAAACTAAGGAATAAAAACAGATATTTCATAATGATTTCAATAAAAATCAAATATATTGATTATTATTGAAAAGATAGATTTGAAACAAATATTTAAGCAGAAAATTCTTTTCTTATTTTTTCTAAAGTATTGATATTCAACGGTTTATAGATGTAATTTGAAATTACAGGAAAAGTTTTTGCTCTTTGCATATCTTTTTGAGAACATGATGAAGTTAATAAATACATTTCTATGTCTTTATTAAAAAAAGGTAATAAATTTTTATAAGCCTCTAAAAACGTCCAACCATCAACCAAAGGCATATTTAAGTCTAAAAATATAATATCAGGCAGTTTTTGAACCCGATTTTTTGATTGATCTTCTAAAAATTTTAAAGCACGTTCGGGATCGGAATAATCATCAATCACAATATTTGAGTCAAAATGGCGAATAGTATGACGTGCTATAATATTGTTTACAGGGTCGTCATCAATAATCATGATGTTTTGAATAAGTCTCATAATTTTATACTTTACAATGTAATTTTTTTAACGTAAATTTAAAATTATGGTTTCGTTCAAACCTATTAAATGTTTATTTAAGAAATGAAATTTATTTGAATTTAAGAAATAATTGTAACATTATAGTTTAAATTATTTAAAAAATAAGCATCTTTATTAGTATCAAAAATTCCATAAATAGCTGATCCTGAGCCACTCATGGAAGCATAAATAGCTCCGTTATCATACATTTTTTGTTTTAAATCGGCAAGTATAGGATGTTTTGTAAACACAGAAAGCTCAAAATCATTAAAAATGGTATTTTTCCAAGATTTAATTGGTTTTAATAAATCTAATTTGAGGTTAGAATTTTCTTTTCTTGGCTTTACAAAACTATAGGCTTCTGCAGTGCTAACATGAATATCAGAATAGGCTACAAATACTTGATAACCAGAAAGTTGCAAATTAATATCAGAAAAAATATCACCTTTTTCGGTAGCAAAAATGGGTTTATTTTGAATAAAAAAAGCACAATCGCTACCTAATTTTTTTGCATAATTTATCAAATCAGAATTGGTAATTTTCAAAGAAAATTTATTATTTAATAGTTGTAATAAAAAAGCCGCATCTGAAGAACCTCCTCCAAGCCCAGCACCCATTGGAATAGACTTATGTAAGTGGATAGAAATGGTCGGAATTTTAAAATCATTTCTTAGTAATTGCAAAGCTTTTAAACATAAATTATCTTTTGAATCTCCTTTTATTTCAATCCCTGAAGTGCTAAAAGTATCCACATTATTTTCTGCAATTTCTAGCATATCTTGCCATTGGATTGGCAAAAAACAAGTTTCAAGGTTATGAAAACCATCTTCTCTTTTATTGATAATATGTAATCCAAGATTTATTTTTGCGTTTGGAAAAACTAACATTTAGTAATTTTTAGTATTTTATTAATATAAAATATGTTTATTTTTTCTTTTTTTACAAAAGTAAACTTAATTTTATATATCCTATCAAAATCCAATTAATTTAATTATGGTTAATTTTTTATTAAAAATATTAAATAAAACCCATTGAAAATCCTTAATTTAAACACTAACTAAGATTATTTTTACTTTTTAATTTGATTATTTTAAAGTAATTTCGCATTAAATTACAATAAAACGTCAAAATGAGTCATCCAAAATACGAAACCGTGATTGGTTTAGAAGTTCACGCCCAACTTTCAACTTTGAGTAAAGTTTTTAATGCTGATAGCACCGAATTTGGAAATATGCCAAACACAAATATCTGTGTTCACACACTTGCTCACCCTGGTACTTTGCCTCGATTGAACAAAAAAGTGGTTGAATTTGGCATAAAAATTGGATTAGCATTTGGCTCGAATCTTGCTCGTTTTCAGTATTTTGATCGTAAAAATTATTTTTATCCTGATCTACCAAAAGGCTATCAAACTACGCAAGACAAAACGCCTATTTGCAGAGGTGGTGGTTTGAAAATTAAGCTAAAAGATGGTGTAGAAAAATTTATAAACCTTACTAAAATTCATATTGAAGAAGATGCAGGAAAATCCATGCACTTAGAGGGGTCTTCGGATTCGTTGGTGGATTTGAACCGTGCAGGTGTTCCATTAGTTGAAATTGTTACCGAACCTGAAATTCGCTCTGCCGATGAGGCTTATGCTTTTTTAACTGAAGTAAGAAAATTGGTTCGTTATCTAGAAATTTGTGATGGAAATATGGAAGAAGGTTCTATGCGTTGTGATGTAAATATATCTCTTAGACCATGGAATGAATCTGAATTTGGTAAGAAAGTAGAAGTTAAAAACTTAAATTCTTTCAATAATGTTCGTAAAGCCATTGAATTAGAATACGAACGCCAATCTAAAATTTTGGATGCAGGTAATGAAGTTTTATCTGAAACCCGAACTTTCAATACTGTAGATTTAAAAACTTATTCGCTCCGAACAAAAGAGGATTTGAATGATTATAGATATTTTCCTGAGCCAGATTTACAACCTTTTACGCTCACGGAAGAATGGATAAATAATGTAAAAAAATTAATGCCAGCTTTGCCAAATGAATTATATGAAAGATTTACAAAAAAATATAATTTACCTGATTATGATGCGGGTGTTTTGACAGATACAAAAGAAATTGCCTTGTTTTTTGATGATTTATGTCAAAAAACCAAGCACTACAAACAAGCATCCAATTGGATGATGGGACCCGTTAAATCTTACTTAAATGAATTAACATTAGCAATCAAAGATTTTCCGGTTTCGATAGAAAAATTGGCAGAAGTGATTGAACTAGTCGAGTCCAATAAAGTAAGCAATACGGTTGCTGTTCAAAAAATATATCCTGAAATGCTTAAAAATCCGAGCAAAACCGCCATTCAGCTGGCAGAAGAAATGAATTTAATTCAAGAAAGCGGTTCAGATTTTATAAAACCATTGATTGAAAGTGTATTGGCTTCTATGCCCGAAAAGGTAAAAGAATATAAAGCAGGTAAAAAAGGACTTTTAGGATTATTTGTTGGCGAAGTAATGAAAAAAGCTCAAGGAAAAGCTGATCCTAAGAAAACAAATTTGATGGTAATTGAGATGTTAGAAGGGTAAGAAAAGGAAAGTGGAATGATTAGTAAAGTAATATTAAAGAATTTTAAAAGCATAGAAAACGAAGTTTTTGAACTTACCGATTTTGATTTATTGGTAGGTTCAAACAACAGCGGTAAAAGTACGCTTTTGCAAGCTTTAGCTATTTGGCAATATTGCGTAGATGAATTTAAAAGGACTAAAAGGGCAGGAAATAGAGGAATACAAATTGTTTTACCAAATTTTACAGCCATTTCTTTGCCCGAATTTGTGCTTCTTTGGAAAGACAAAACAGAAAGAAAAAATGTTAAAAATGGCGAGAAAACTAAACCTGAATTTATATTAATTGATATTGATGTTTATTGGAAATCAGAAAATAATATTGAGAAAAATCTTACTATTCAATTACGATACCAATCTCCACAATCTATTTATGCAATTCCTTTAAGCGGATGGGATTATTTTCAAAATTCCGAAAAATCATTAAATTTTCCTCAAATAGTTTACATTCCTCCTTTTTCGGCTCTTGAAGCGTTTGAAAAATGGCAAGATGATGGAAATATTAAGCAAAACGTAGGAAAAGGACAGCCAGGATCAGTGTTGCGAAATTTGTTATTTAGAGTTATAGATAAACCAAATTTACCGATAAAACAAAATGAAAATTGGCAAATTTTAAAAGAAAAAATTCAAGAATGGTTTGGCGTTTCGCTAAATATTCCCGCTTACGAAAAAGGAATTAGTACCATGATTGGTCAATCATATTCAGTAGGAAAAAAAGAATTTGACATTATAACTGCCGGAAGTGGATTTCATCAAATTCTTACACTTTTAGCTTTTTTTTATGGTTATGATGGCATAACAACTTTGCTTTTTGACGAACCAGATGCTCATTTGCACATAAATTTGCAAAGACAAATTCTAAACCATTTTAAAAAACAAAAGAAAATTCAGTTTTTAATTGCCACACATTCAGAAGAGTTTATACGAAATGTCGAAGTTCAATCTATAATTTCGATGCTTTCTTGCAAACCAAAACGCATAAATTCTACTGAAAATATCATAAAAGCCATGAGCGATGTGGATAATATGGTTGTTTTGAAAACAAAACTTTCTCCATTTATATTATATCTTGAGGGTGAGGACGATGCAAGAATATTAACAGCTTGGGCTTCAATACTTGGAAAATTACAGGAATTTAATAAATACCACATTTGTTATTTATCGGGTGAAAATAAATTAGAAATGCAAAAAAAATCTGATTTGCATTTTAATGCACTCAAACAAATCAACGAAAATGTACAAAGAATTGTGTTGTTTGACTATGATTGTGACGCCAGTTTTCATCCCGATAAAACTAGTTTGGTTATGAAAGAATGGAAACGAAAAAACATAGAAAATTATTTATTAGTGCCTGATGCGTGGAAAAATAGCATTTTTGATGCTTTAAACACCACTGAAATGAATTTATTTACAAACAATTATATCCAAATTATAGATTTATTTTTTGAAGAACAATCGTTAACTTTACCCAAAAATTTTGATTGGACAAACATAAAAGCTAATATTTTTGAGGTAATTGACGGCAAAAAAATCTTATTTGAAAACTCCGATTCTTTGTTTCAAAGATTAATGAAAATAGAAAACCTAAAAATAAACAGAGAAAAAGTAGCTTATAACATGACAAAAGACATGATTCATCATGATATTTTAGACTTTTTTAATTCATTATAAAAAAATAATTACAAATAAAATGACAAAAATAACCGAACACATTGCGAAAGCAAAAAAAACGCTTTTTTCTTTTGAAATATTACCTCCTTTGAAAGGCGAAAGCTTCGACTCTTTGTGTAAAAACATTGATCCATTGATGGAATTTAAGCCTCCATTTATTGATGTAACTTACCACAGAGAGGAACATGTGTATAGAAAAACTACGCAAGGTTTATTGGAAAAACATACTACCCGCAAACGCCCTGGCACAGTAGGAATATGTGCTGCTTTGATGAATAAATATAAAATTGATGCTGTTCCGCATCTGATTTGTGGTGGTTTTGACAAAGAAGAAACCGAAAATGCGTTAATAGATTTACAGTTTTTGGGCATAGATAATGTGTTGGTTTTGCGTGGAGATGCCATTAAAAGTGAAGGTAATTTTGTGCCAAACAAAAACGGACATGCTTTTGCCTCCGATTTGATGGTGCAAGTTTCAAATATGAATAAAGGTATTTATTTGGATGACGAAATTCAAACCTCAGCCCCGTCCGATTTTTGTATGGGCGTTGCCGCATATCCAGAAAAGCATTTTGAAGCTCCAAATATGAAATCAGACTTGAAATATTTGAAACTAAAAGTGGATTTAGGAGCCGAATATATTGTAACTCAAATGTTTTTTGATAACCAAAAATTCATTGATTTTGTGAAAGCCTGCCGAGAAATCGGAATAAACGTACCAATAATTCCAGGTTTAAAGCCTCTAGCCACTAAAAAACAATTAACAATTTTACCTAGTATTTTTCATATCGATATTCCTGATGAATTGGCGGATGCAGTAGAAAAAGCCAAAGATGCTGAAGCTGTTAAGCAAGTCGGAATTGAATTTTGTATCAAACAATCAAAGGAATTAATGGCTTTTGGTGTACCCGTTTTGCATTATTATACCATGAGCAAATCAAGTGCCGTTAAAGCGATTGCCAAAGAATTGTTTTAAAAAAAATGTAACTTATTGATGGAAAAATTAATTGTAAAAAACTTTGGACCTATTATAGAAATAGATATTGAGCTAAAAAAAACCATCGTTTTTATTGGCAATCAATCTACGGGTAAAAGCGTTTTGGCAAAATTGATAAGTATATTTAGGGATAAAAAATTTATATTACAAATAGAAAATTTGCATCATTTTTTTAGTCTATATCAATTAGATAGTTTCATAAATACTGAAACACATATTAGGTATGAGTCAAATATCTTGATTTTTAATTTTAAATCTAAGTTTAAAGATTTTACTTATTTTAATAAAAATTTGGAAACAATTATTTATGAAAACATACAATCTAAATCGAATTATGAAAGTTACAATATCGAGGCAGATGAATTTAAAAATCTTACCGATGTGTATAATAAATTAAATAATACCCTTTATGTTCCCGCTGAAAGGTCTTTTACTTCTTATGCAATTGGATCTTTAGCGGGCTTAATTTTAAATAATATTTTAATCCCAAAAACAATTTTATATTTTGTTTCAGAATTTGAAAAAGCACGTTCAATTCTCAGAAATGTTGATTTAAAAATATTAAATATTAAGTATGAACAAAAAAATGGAGATGATTTTGTGGTTTTGCACGATAAAACCGAGGTGCTATTAAAAAATAGTTCAAGTGGCTATCAGTCAGTCGTTCCGCTTTTGATGGTTATTGAAAATAATTACAAAATTGAAAAACATGCCACAACTTTTGTGGTTGAAGAGCCTGAATTAAATTTATTTCCTGAAATTCAAAAAAAAATAATTTATTATCTTTTAGAAAAATGCACAAATATAAACCACGAATCAGGTTTACAAAATGAATTAATTATTACTACTCACAGCCCATATACGCTTACGTCTATCAATAATTTACTTTTAGCTTTTCAAACAGCTAAAAAAACAAATAAAACTGAAGAAATCATTAAAATTATACCTCAAGAATCATGGATAAACCCAGAAAATTTTGTTGCATATAGTTTGGCAAATGGATTTTCTACTTCTATTTTTGATGAGAATACAAAACTTATTTCAGAATCGGAGCTAGATGTTGCTTCCGAAATTATTATGCAAGATTTTTATGATTTAATGGAATTATATAAAAATGATAAATAAAAATTACTATAAATTATTTTTAATTTCTACTAAAATTGAATGTTTAATTGATATTTCAAATACAGTCGAAACTAAAATTTTAGATCAAAAAAACAATAAATGTATCATTGTATATAATGAAGTTTTTCATTTTTTGGCAAATAATCCTAATAAAATCAATTTATACTATTTAGCATTTGATAAATGCTTACTTTTTGATGCCGACAATAAAGGAAAAGGAAGAGCTGATTTTGTAATAATTTCTAAAACTGAGTTTTGTATTATTGAAATTAAAGATACATTTAGAAACAGAATAGCTCATAAAAAAAATATAAATGAACAACTTGAAGATACTTTAAACTTTTTTAAAAAACAAGATGCAATAAATAGTGATCAAAAAATAATTTTAATTCAATGTTGGAGCTATAAACCATTAAGAACTGCTACAACTTCAAAACAAAATTATTACAAGTATTTTTACGATAATTATAATGCTGAACTATTAGAAGGAAACACTAGAAATTTTATTTAATTTCATAATGAAAAAACAAATTATATTACTATTTATTCTTTCAAAACTCACACTTTCCGCTCAGTTTCTACCTCAAGTTGGTTTTGGAACAAATGATGCTATCCAGAAAGATGATGCCAAAATAAAAGCATGGGCTACAGGATGTACTGTTGTTAGAGGTTGGATAAATATTATGAATAAATCTTTAGGAAAAGCAAGTTTCGGGACTGAATCAAATGCAATAGGAGTTGCGGGAGGCAGCACTTTAGTTAGTTTGGGTGATAGTGGCACTGCTATTCTAACTTTTGTAAAACCTATCAAAAACGGAATTGGAGCTGATTTTGCAGTTTTTGAAAATGCTTTTCTTTTTGAAAATGCAGGTTTAGCTTTTATGGAATTAGCTTTTGTAGAAGTAAGTTCTGACGGAAATAATTATTTTCGGTTTCCTTCTGAATCGAATACAGATTTTAGTTCTCAACTCAATGGTTTTGGCTATTTGGATGCTTCAAAAATTAATAATTTGGCAGGAAAATATATTAATAACTATGGAACTCCATTTGATTTGGAAGAACTAAAAACAGTAGTTGGTTTAGATGTAGATAATATCACTCATGTCAAAATTATTGATGTTATTGGAATTGTAACTGGTAATAAATCTCAAAAAGATAGTAAAAATCAAATTATAAATGATCCTTTTCCTACGCCTTTCACAACTTGTGGTTTTGATTTAGATGCAGTAGGTGTGTTGAATGAAAATATTTTAAATGGGATTTCAGATTTTTCATATTCGGACGATGTTAAAATATTTCCTAGTCTTATAAATAAAAACGAAATTATTACCATAAATACAAAAAAAAACATTCAAAAAATTGAATTTTTAAATTTAATGGGATTTACGATTCCTCTTGATTTATTAAACAAAATTCAAAATAATTATCAATATTCAATAAATGAAAATTGCACAAAAGGAATGAATTTTATTAAAATTTATACTGATAATCAAATTGTTTTAAAAAAAATAATCATTGAATAAGTACATTTCGATTATTCTTGTTGGATTATTTTTTAGTTGCCGTCAAGAGCCAAAAGTAATCAAACCAACTAAAGTTGATAGCTTTAATAACGGTTTTTTTATTTTGTGTGAAGGAACTTTTGGAGCTGGAAATGCTTCTGTAAGCTATTTTGATAAATCTAAAAATCAAATTTTTAATGATATTTTTAAATCAAACAATGAATTTCCTTTGGGAGATCAAGCTCAATCATTTTCTTATTTTGGAAACAAAATTTATATTGTAGTTCAAAATTCACAAAAAATTGAAGTTGTAGATGCTTTTAATTTCAAACTTAGCAACACTATTCAATCGGATTTAATTGGCAGTCCTAGATATTTTGTGGGAGCTACTCCAACGGTAGGTTATGTATCAGATTGGCAATCAAATGGCGTAATAAAAGTAAATCTTTCATCAGGAAAAGCAGAACAATTAATCGCTACGGGCGAAGACCCAGAGCAAATGTATTTGCTTGATAATCAATTATTTGTGTGCAATTCGGGGTACAGTTCTTTAAATTCTAAAGATAGCACAGTAGCAATTATTGATATAATTTCCAATCAATTAATTTCCAAAATAAATGTGGGTCAAAGACCCGAAAAATTACTAAAAGATTTTGTAGGACAGCTCTGGGTAAGTTGCAAAGGAGTAAAAAAATACGATGATAATGGCAATATAGATCCCTCTAAAAGTTCGGCAGGTAGTTTTTGGGTTGTCAATCCAATATCAAAAATGGCAATTCAAAAATATGTGTTTTCAAATACTGAATTTACACCTGAAAATATGGTTTTTTCAAACGATAAAAGATGGATGTTTTATACTTATGAGGGTTCTGTTTATAAATCAAGTTTAACAACAAACGCATTTGTTCCTGAAAAAATTCTTACTAAAAGTGCTTATGGTTTGGCAATAGATGCCGAAAATGGAGACTTAATTGTATGTATAGAACAGGGTTATACTTCAAAAGGTAAAATTGAAATATATTACCAATCCTCTGATGGAAGTTATCTTAAAAAAGAAGAACAAACGGTTGGAATTTTACCTAATGGCATTTTATTTAGAGAGTAGTTATCAAATTTAAGTTGCATATTCAATATTTCTTTAATTTTATTTAACTATCCTTTATTTTAATGTTAAATTCGCCATCGAAATTGCATTTATGAATTTTACAGAATCTGAATTAATAACATTTTTGCCACATTTTTTAGATGATGAACTTATTTTAATTTCTACGGAAATTTCTTTAAAAGTAAATTCGGATCCAAACGAAGTTAGAATGCACACAAATGAAATTTCAATTCAAAAAGAACCTATAATTGAATCTAATTTAGTTGTAGAGAAAGCTATTGAAATTAATCCAATTGTTCAAATAAATTCAGTTTCAGATCCTATTATTGAAGTTAAAAAAGTAGATGTTCTTGAAGAAATAATACAAAAAGAGTCATTAATTGAAACTAAAATTATTATAAAAAAAGTAATAATTTTAGTTTCATATATTCAAGGAGTTCCTGATGATGTTTCTGAAAGTTTGTACAAAATATTTGAAGCTCTAAATTGTCCTAAATCTGACATCGAACTTATAAATGTAACGGTTTCTAATCCAAATTTACTGGCTTCTTACCAATTTCAATACCTTGTTTTGATGGGTGGTAAAGGGAAAACCCTTAATTTTTTGGCTGACTACACTGGCGAAAGAAATATTTTAGAAGTTGGAAATATTCAAAACTCTAAAGTAATATTTGCAGATAAGTTAGATTTATATTTAAAACCAGAAAATGTGGCTTTGAAAAAACTTTTTTGGAATAGATTAAAATCAACAATTATAAATTAATTTCTTTCAACATTCATAATATTATTTCTTTCAAAAATTAAATTAAAAATAAATGTTAAATTTCATTCAATGGGACGTAAATCCAGAAATAATTAGAATTGGTAGTTTTGCCATTCGTTGGTATGGTTTATTATTTGCTGCAGGTTTTTTGATAGGACAACAGCTCATTCAATGGTTTTTTAAATTAGAAAAGCGAGACGAAAAAGATTTAGATCAACTGCTTTTATATATGGTTTTTTCAACCATTATTGGTGCTAGATTAGGTCATTGTTTATTTTATGAACCTCAATATTATCTTTCAAATCCGCTTTTAGTTTTTAAAGTTTGGGAAGGCGGCTTGGCAAGTCATGGAGCAACAGCTGGTATTTTAATAGGTATTTTTATCTTTTCTCGCAAGTATTTAGGCTATACTTGGTTATATTTACTTGATAGGTTAGTTATTGTGATTGCCCTTGGCGGTTGTTTTATTCGATTAGGAAATTTAATGAATTCGGAAATTGTAGGAAAACCGACTACTGCAAGTTGGGGATTTATATTTAGTAAAAACCAAAATCCTTACACAGGTTTTTATGAAGATTTTGCCAGACATCCATCTCAATTATACGAATCTATATTTTGTTTATTTCTTTTCTTATTCTTACTATTAATATATTTGAAAATGAAAGAAAATACGCCAAGCGGCAGGATATTTGGTTTTTTTGTTGTTTTGCTTTTTACTCAAAGAATTTTGAATGAATTTACAAAAGAAAATCAAGTAGATTTTGAAAATGGTCTTTTGCTTAATATGGGACAAATTTTAAGTATTCCAATGGTAATATTTGGAACTTTTGTGCTTTATAAAAGTTTTACTAAAAAACCTTTAATAATTTAGACTAAAAAGCTGCATTTATTGGTTGAATTCTGCTAATCTTAAATTAAACATTTTTTGTTTTTTTATATGAAAATCAAGACCAAATAGTACAAAATATATTTTTTTTCATACAAAAACGAACAAAAATTTGATAATTGATTTATTATTTGCATTATTGTAGAACTTTTTTTAAAAATCAAAAAATATCAATATTCATAGTAAAATGGCAGAATTAGCAGAAATTATTTTAGATGGCAAATCGTATAAATTTCCTGTAATTACAGGCACAGAAAACGAAAAAGCAATCGACATTTCAAAACTTAGGGACGAAACTGGGTATATTACCTACGACCAAGGTTACAAAAATACAGGTGCAACCAAAAGTGAAATTACTTTTTTAGATGGAGAAAATGGAATTTTGCATTACAGAGGTTATCCTATTGAGCAATTAGCCGAAACTTCTTCGTTTTTAGAAGTTGTATATTTATTGATTTATGGTAATTTACCTAACCGTGCAGAGTTGGATAGCTTTACAAATCGAATCAGCAAGCGTTCTTTGGTGCATGAAGATATGAAAATTATTTTAGATGGTTTTCCTTCTTATGCTCACCCAATGGGAGTTTTGTCATCTTTAGTTTGTTCCATGACGGCTTTTTATCCTGAATCATTAAATCCAAATCCTACGGATGAAGATATGGATTTGCACATTATTCGTTTGCTAGCCAAAATGCCAACAATGGTATCTTGGTCTTATCGAAAATCAAAAGGAATGCCTTTTAATTATCCAAAAAATGGTTTGGATTATTGTTCAAATTTCTTACAAATGATGTTTGCACATCCTACAGAATCTTATCATGTAGATCCTGTGGTTTCGGATGCATTAAATAAATTATTGATTTTACATGCCGATCACGAGCAAAATTGTTCTACTTCAACAGTAAGAATAGTAGGTTCTTCGCAAGCAAGTTTATATGGCTCTGTTTCGGCAGGTATTAATGCTCTTTGGGGACCTTTGCATGGTGGTGCAAACCAAGAAGTAATCGAAATGTTAGATGAGATTATGGCATCAGGAATGTCAGTTGCATCTTTTATTGATAAAGTTAAGAAAAAAGAAGTAAGATTAATGGGATTTGGACACAGAGTTTACAAAAACTTTGATCCACGTGCTAAAATTATTAAAGTAGCTTGCGATCAAATTTTAAATAAATTAGGTATCAATGACCCGATTTTAGATGTTGCAAAAGCATTAGAAGAAGCGGCATTGAAAGATCCTTATTTTGTTGATAGAAAATTATATCCAAACGTAGATTTTTATTCTGGCATTATTTACAGAGCTTTAGGAATTCCTGTAAATATGTTTACAGTAATGTTTGCTTTAGGTCGTTTGCCAGGTTGGATTGCTCAATGGAAAGAATTAAGAGCTAATAAAGAGCCAATCGGTCGCCCTAGACAAATCTATACAGGTTCTGTAAAAAGAGATTTTACAGTTATTGCTAAAAGATAAAATTAATTGAATATAAAAAAGCTCGTTCAAAACGAGCTTTTTTATATATAATAAATTTGAAAGTGGTAATAATTATACTAAATAAATATTAAAAAAATATTTTATTTAATATTTCCCAAAATCTGTATGCATTAATTAAAAATTTATTTCATCAAGTTTTATCTCTAGCCCAACTCTTTAATTATAATATGTTAGTGCTTCTAAATCGCTACAAGTCAAGTCTTCTGTAATTATTTTAGGGCAAGAAAAATGTGAATATGTAAGTAAAATATCCATTTGTGAATGGCTTTCTATTTACTACTACTCAATAAAAGTTCGCTTCATTAAAAGGCTTATATTGTACGCTTTTTATTTCATAACTGTTAAAACTAATTATTACTTTTTTTATCCACCTACCTCATAAACAACTGTAGATTTTTCGCATTTACCTCCCAAAGGCGGATTTAGTTTTGAAATCGAAAGTTGAATATGGATGATTTGAGGGCTTAGTTTTTGAATGGCTTCTGCTATTTTTAAACATAAATTTTCTAATAATTCGCACGGAATTGCCATAATTGATTCAATTATTTGATATACTTTACAATAATCTAAAATATCTTCTAAATTTAAAAATTCATTTTGTTTATTAATTTGATATTTTATAGTAACATTAACTAAAAAATTATTTCCATTTTCTTTTTCAATATCATACAAACCATGGTAAGAAAAAAATGCTATATTTTCTAATTTTATCGTAAAAATTTGATTCATAAAATATTAAAATTCAGATTTTAATTAAAACTTTTGCTAAATTAGAATAAAGGATTTATATTAGTTAGATTAATCTTAAAAATAATAAAAATGGCTTTACCATCAGTTTTTGAAAAAGAAGTTTGTGATAATTTCATTGCTCGCATACATTTACTAACGCCCCAAACTCAACCATTGTGGGGAAAAATGGATGCAACCAAAATGTTAGCACATTGCAACGTAACTTACGAAATGGTTTTTGAAAATAAACATTCAAAACCTAATTTTCTTATTAAAATTATTTTGAAAGCATTTGTAAAAGATAAAGTAACAAATGAAATAGAATATGCCAAAAACTCTGGCACAGCACCTGAATTCATTATAAAAGACGATAGAAATTTTGAAATCGAAAAATCAAGATTAATAAATTATATTACCAAAACACAGAGTTTAGGAAAATCAAATTTTGAAGGAAAAGAATCATTATCATTTGGCGTTTTGGATGGCAATCAATGGAATAATATGTTTTATAAACACCTTGACCATCACTTAAATCAGTTTGGAATTTAATTTTTTTTGCATTTATATAGAACAATGTTTTAAAACAATATATTATTAACTAAATTTGTAAAATATTTTAAGTAAAAAAATAAAATGGCAGAATTTAAAACATTCAATTGGTCAGAAGAGGCGGAACCTCATAGAGTAAGAACAAGAGAAATCATTCGCAAACACCCAGAAGTTCGTGAACTTATTGGTAGAAATCCTTATACGATTTTTGTGGTACTTTTAGCGGTTAGCATACAATTGGCTTTAGCATGGTTTTTGAAAGACCAACCTTGGTGGTTAGGCTTGGTTGCAGCCTATTTAGTAGGTGCTTTTGCTTGTCATACTTTGTTTATATGTATTCACGAATGTGCACACAATCTTTTATTTAAAGAAAAAAGTGCCAATACCATGACGGGAATTATTGCTAATTTACCTTTAATATTTCCTAGTTCGGTTTCTTTTCAAAAATATCATCTCAAACACCACTCTTTTCAAGGTGTTGAGGAGTTAGATGCAGATATGCCTTACCATTGGGAAGCCAAATTAATCAATAATTCAACAATAGGAAAAGCCTTATGGTTGCTTTTTTATCCCGTTTTTCAGTTGTTTAGACCATTGCGTTTGACAGGCGAAATCAAAATTTTTGACTTCTGGACAGTAATCAATTGGATAGTTCAATTTACGTTTGTGGCTGCTGTTATTTATTTCTTTGGTGCTAAAGGCTTTGTATTTATGACGGCAAGTTTTTTCTTTTCGATAGGTTTGCATCCTATGGGAGCTCGTTGGATTCAAGAACATTACCTAACGCATGGCGATCAAGAAACTAAAAGTTACTATGGCGTAGCTAATTTTGTAAACTTAAATGTAGGTTTTCATAATGAGCATCATGATTTTCCGTCAGTTCCTTGGAATAAATTACCAAAGTTGAAGCAAATTGCAGATGAATATTACGAAACTTTGCATTACCATACTTCCTATACGCAACTTCTTTTTAGATTTTTATTTGATAATAATATGTCCGTTTTTTCAAGAACTGCAAGAGCAGATAGAGGAAAAGTAAAACTTAACGATATGGCGGTTTATAATGTTGAAACTGCAAAAACAGCTGAAGTTTAAAAATATTTTAATTATAATAAAAAAAGACCAAAATTTTTTGGTCTTTTTTTGTTTTTTATCAAGAATTATTAATATGATATTTTTAAGATGAAATTAGATATTTTAGCCATTGCGGCTCATCCAGATGATGTTGAATTAGCTTGCTCGGGAACTTTGATGGTTCAAAAAGCACTCGGCAATACATGCGGGATTTTAGACTTAACGAAAGGTGAAATGGGTACAAGAGGAACAATCGAAATCCGAAAGATTGAATCTGAAAATGCCACTCAAATTATAGGAATTGATGTACGTGAAAATATAAATTTGGGTGATTGCAAGTTTGAAAATAACCTTAATAATCAAGTTAAAATTATTGAAATCATACGAAAATACCAGCCTGAAATTGTTCTTATAAATGCACCCGAAGACCGTCATCCTGATCATGGAAGAGCCTCAAAATTAAGTTCGGATGCTTGTTTTTATGCAGGATTAAAAAAAATAGAAACTTTTGAAAATAAAATACTTCAAAATCCTTGGCGACCTAAACAAGTATTTCATTATGTGCAAGATAAAATGCTAACAGTTGATTTTGTGATTGATATTACACCCTATTTTGAATCAAAAATGAAATCTATAAAAGCTTATTCTAGCCAGTTTTTTAATCCAAATAGCTCTGAGCCAAGCACCTATATAGCCGATGAAAAATATTTTTCTTACATAGAAGCCCGTGCAACTGAGTTTGGACACAGCATTGGCGTAAGGTATGGCGAGGGTTTTATCAAACAAAAACAAATCGGAATTAAAAATATTTTCAATATTTTCTAAAATAAATTTTACCTAAACTTACAAAACGCTAAACCTATGGTTCTTAACACTTTAACTCAAAATAACATTCATATTTTACAAGTAATTGGCGACTTAGATGCCACTTCAAGCCTTATTTTAGATGGAGGATTGGCAAGTGCCATAGAACAAAACAAAAAAGCAATCGTAATAGACTGTAATCAAATGCAATATATTTCTTCAGCAGGATTGGGCGTTTTTGTTTCTTATTTATCAGATTTTGAATCAAAAAAAATATATTTTGCTTTGATGGGCATAAACGACAATGTAAGAAACATTTTAACTATTTTAGGGCTTGAAAAACTTATCAAAATCATTGACGAATTACCCACCATCGAATTGTAATTTTTTTGGTTTCAACACAACTTGTTCAAAGGATAATTTGAAAGAGATTCGTGAATTTTTAAAAATGAATTTATCAATCAAACATATTTTAGATCCTACTCAAAACCAAATAATTACTGCCGTAGATGAAATTTGTGCAAATAGTATTATTCATGCTAACCATGAAAACGAAAATAAATGTATTGACATTTATCTTAAATATTTAGAAAATGAAGTAGAAATTGAAATTATAGACAAAGGCGTTTTTTTTGACTTTTCTGTTTATCAAGAGCCTTTAATGCAAGATTTAATTTCTAATAAACAAAAAGGGAGTATGGGTTTGATTCTCGTAAAAAGAATAATGGATGATATTAAATTTAGCAGACATAACGATAAAAACGTCTGTAAAATGACAAAAAAACTCTCTTAAAACCATTTTTAATAATTCAATTTCACTAATTTTTTAATAAATAATTTTTTAATTATAAATTGCACAAAATATTGCTTTTTAGCACTCAATAATCAATAATGAAATCAGATATAGAATTGGCAGATGGTTTAGCAAAAGCTTACCAAGAATTATTAGTAGAAATAAAAAAAGTAATTGTAGGACAAGACGAAATAGTTAAATTATTACTTACAGGAATTTTTAGTCGTGGGCATTGTTTGCTAGTTGGAGTGCCTGGATTGGCAAAAACCTTACTGATTCAAACCATTGCTCAAACCATGGATTTGGATTTTAAACGCATTCAATTTACACCTGATTTGATGCCCTCTGATATTACAGGTTCAGAAACTTTGGATTCTAACAGAAATTTTAAATTTGTGAAAGGTCCAGTTTTTGCTAATATTGTTTTGGCAGATGAAATAAACAGAACACCACCCAAAACACAAGCATCGCTTTTGGAAGCTATGCAAGAGCAATCCGTTACAGCAGCAGGGCAAATGTATAAAATCGAAAAACCATTTTTTGTGTTGGCAACTCAAAATCCGATAGAACAAGAAGGGACTTATCCTTTGCCAGAAGCCCAGTTGGATAGATTTATGTTTAATTTAAAACTTGATTATCCAAGTTTTAAAGAAGAATTAGATATTGTAAAAGGCACAACAAATGAGAAAAAAATTACACCAAATAAAATATTAAATGCTCAGCAAATTATTGATTTTCAAGATATTGTGCGTAAAGTTCCTGTAGCAGATAATGTGGTAGAATATGCAGTAAAATTAGTTCAAAAAACCAGACCAAATACAGAAAACGCCTCAAAACAAGCCAATGAATGGTTAGAATGGGGAGCGGGTCCAAGAGCATCACAGTTTTTGGTGGTAGGAGCCAAATGTAATGCGCTTATAAATGGAAAATATTCGCCTGATATTGAAGATGTAAAAGCCGTTGCTATTCCTGTTTTGAGCCATAGAATAGTAAGAAATTTTAAAGCTGAAGCTGATGGAATTACAGTTGAAAAAATTATTCGTGAAATGCTCTAATGGAAACATACGCAGCTGATTTTAAATCAATAATTTTACAGGAAGCCCAAGCCTTATTGCAAGCCTGCGAGCAAATTTTGGAAACTGAAATTCAAAAAGCCATTACTTTAATTTTGAATTGTAAAGGAAAAATTATTGTAACTGGCGTAGGAAAATCGGGCATAATTGCCAATAAAATTGCAGCTACAATGACAAGTACTAGCACAACCGCCATTACTCTATCGGCTTCTGATGCTATGCATGGTGATTTAGGAATTATTACTAAAGATGATTTGGTAATAGCCATTAGCAATAGCGGAGAAACGGAAGAAATATTAGCCATCATTCCGCATTTGAAATTAAGAAAAGTTGCCATTATATCCATAGTAGGAAATATAAACTCTTCGCTTTCCAAAGCCAGTGATGCCGTTTTGGATGCAAAAATAAAGTTAGAAGCAGGTCATTTGAACCTTGCACCCACCACTAGCACAACACTTGCTCTTGCCATTGGTGATGCTATTGCTATGACTGTGATGAAATATAAAAATATTACTGAAAATGATTTCGCAATTAATCACCCATCAGGGCGACTTGGAAAAAGGTTGGCTCTAAAAGTAGATGATTTGATGCACCAAAATTTAAAAAGTTTTTCTAAAAACACTACTTGGAAAAATATTATTTCTGCAATTACCGAAAGTAAGTTAGGAGCAGTTGCTATTACAGATTCAGAAAATAAATTAATAGGAATTATTACTGACGGAGATATTCGAAGAACGATAGAAAAAACAGATATTTATATAATCGAAAATCTAAATGCAGAAAATTTTATGACCCATTCTCCTATTTCTGTTTTGCAAAACACTCTTGCCTATCATGCTTTACAAACCATGGAAAGCGGAAACTCTCAAATTTCATTGCTGCCTGTTATTGATGAAAACTCGGTTTTCAAAGGAATTATTAGGGTGCATGATATAGTTGGTAAAATATAAATTATTCATTTTAAATTAATTTTCAAATATTATATAGTTAATCCTACTTTATTTTTTAATTTTTACAATTATATAAAGTCCAATAAATAATTACAATTCCTTTTTAACTTTTCCCCATTGGGGAAATAAGAAAGGGGTTTTCTAAAAATTTAATAGTAAATATTTAGTGGACTCAATATAAAAAAATTAGTAATATTTTATAAATTTGAGATGTATTTATCTTTTTAAATACTACTGTTTATTTTCAAAATAAGTTAGAACTGAACATTTTTTTGAAATTCTTATAAGGACTTTTCTAATATAATTATTATATCTTTTTTTAAAAAAAATAACTAGGTTTAAGAATAAAACTAACAATTCTTATATACTTTAAGTTTAAAGTTTGTACTTACTAAATTTAATTATTTAATTTGAAGTCGGTTAAACATAAATTAATTATATTAATAAATTAATATGAAAAGCACATTAGATTTGATACTAGAAGGACTTATGAGTCAATATCAGGAAAGAGTTCCAGATGTAAAAAAAATACTTTATACAATGGTAGAAATGCAAATACTTAACTCGATATCAGAAATAGAAAACGACCATATTGCATTCAGAACTATGGGAGTTCCAGAATTAGGAATTCAATCCTTAGAAAGAATTTTCCTTTATCACGGATATTCAAAAAAAGATTATTATGATTTTCCAGAAAAAAAACTTAATGCTTATTGGTATGCTCCACCACAAAACCACCAGCCAAGAATTTTTATTAGTGAGTTAAGAGTAGAAGATTTAAGCAAAACTGCACAAAATATTATTTATAAATACACAAATCAAGTAAAGATAGACCCAACATTGGACTTAAACTTAGACTCAAGTGAAGATACGGTTAATTTTTTACATTCAGGACTTTGGGAAATTCCAACTTTAAACGATTTTCAAACTTTAGCAACAGAAAGCGAGTATGCAGCTTGGGTTATTTACAATAGATACTATCTCAATCATTTTACTATTTCGGTTCATAATTTAAAATCTGATTATAATACAGTAGAAAAATTTAACTCGTTTTTAGAGAGCATTGGTATAAAACTAAACAATTCTGGTGGTAAAATCAAAAAAAGTCCAGATGGTTTATTGCTTCAAAGTAGCACAGTTGCACAAACTATTGAAGCAGTATTTGCTGGTGGAGTAACACATAAAATTTCTGGTTCTTATGTCGAATTTGCTGAAAGAAAGGTTTTGCCTCAATACAAAGATATGCAATTAAGTTCAGTAGAAAGAATACACAGAAGAGAAGGTTTTGAAGCTCAAAACGCAGATAAAATTTTTGAAAGTACGTATAGCAATCAAACTGGAATTATGAATATGTAAATAAAATCTAATTCTTATAAAATTCAACTAGTTTTAAATTCACTTTATATTTATAGCTCAAAATTGTATTAATGACAATCAAAACTATTTTTTTAAATCAAAAACATCTTATTTAAAGTCCAATAAATAATTACTATTCCTTTTTAACTTTTCCCTATTGGGGAAATAAGAAAGGGGTTTTCTAAAAATTTAATTGTAAATATTTAGTGGATTCAATATAACTTAATACAAATTCGTTATTGTTAACCAAAGTACTATATCTAAGTTATATGTAATTATTTTTAAATAAACAAATGAAAAAGGATTTAACTCAGTTGAAGATTTTGGTTTATTAAAATATTTAAAAATACACATTCTGCAGTAGAATCCAACATCAATGAATTAGAACATCACGGCTTAAATCGCTGTCCAGACAAAGGATTGACACGATTTAAGACTTATACTGCACTAGCTGTATTGACTTATAAATTGAAAAAATTTGGTAAAATACTACTAAAAAGGAAAAGAATCAAAGAAATTGAAAAAGCTGAATTACAAAAAGTAGCATAGCTAAAAAAATGAATATTAATAGCTTATTAAAATATGTAAGAATGGATAAATAGGTTTTAAAAAAATCACTTTAGTAATAATTAATTAAAATAAATAATAATAAATACCTTTTAAGTTTAAGGTTTATTTATTTGAAAATATTATCTAAAAATAGTTACAAACTATTACTTTTTTAAGAAGATAGTAATTTTTAAGCCCTTTTCCGTTCAGATACTAGTTATTAGTTATGAATTTAATTTAAAATTATTACTTAAATGGTTTAATTAAAGTCATATTTTATAATTATTAATTATTTTATAAAGTTGGGATGCGAACCATCTTTTTCAGAAATGATGGGATTTACTGTTGTCCATTGAATGTTAAATAATGGATCGTTCCAACGAATACCTCTTTCTTTTCCTGGTGTATAAAATTGCGAAACTTGATAAGCAACCTCTACATCATCACTCAAAGTAATAAATCCATGAGCAAAACCCTCAGGAACATACAACATTCTATAGTTTAAAGCAGTAAGTTCAACAGAAATATATTGGCAATAAGTTTCTGAATTCTTACGAATATCTATAATTACATCTAAAATTGAACCTTGCGTACATCTAATTAATTTTGCTTCTTCGGCTCCATCAATTTGATAATGCATTCCTCTGAGCGTGTTTTTTTGCTTAGAAAAAGACATATTACTTTGAGGCATTGATTCAGCTAAACCGTGTTTTTTAAATTCTTCTGCACAATATGTTCGTGAAAAAAATCCTCTTTCATCTGTTCGCTTTTCTAAATCAATTACAAATGCTCCTTTTAAAATAGTAGGTGTGAAAATCATATATTTAAGTTTTTAATAGAATTTTATTTTCAGATAATTTTATTTTTAATATAAATATTGCCAACATGAAAAACATGGCTAAAATTAATAAAATGATTCTTCCGTTGCTAAATAAAGTATCACAAAGCGCATAAATTAAAGTGCCAACAACAATGGATAATTTATCTACAAATTCATAAAAGCTAAAAAATGAAGCATTATCCGCTTTATTTTTAGGAATAAATTTTGCAAAAGTTGATCTTGAAATGGATTGGATACCTCCCATAACCCAACCTACTAAAAATGCTACCACATAAAATTGATACTCATTTTGAACAAAATAAGCTCCCAAACAAATTCCTGTCCAAATAAATAACTGTATAGCTATGGAAGTAATATTACTAAATCGATTAGAGATTACACTCGAAAAATAAGCTCCAGGAATTGCCACAAATTGTAAAATTAGTACTGTTGCTATCAAACTATCGGCAGGAAGATGAAGTTCTTTTTCAGCAAAAATTGTTGCTACATACATTGTGGTTTGTACGCCCAGATTGTATAAAAAAAAAGCAAGTAGAAAATATTTTAATTCATTTGACTTTTTTGTTATTATAAATATTTTTTTTAGTTCTTTAAATCCATTAAAAATCCAAACTTTATAATCTGTATTTTTGATGGGTTTATCAGCAGGAAGTAAATAAAAAGTAATAAGTGAGAATAAAAACCACCAAATACCAACGCTTAAAAATGATATTTTAGAAGCCATCTGAGCATCAATTCCGCCATAAAAATCAGGTTTTAATAGCATTGATAAGTTAAAAAGTAATAATATAACACTACCAATATAACCAAAAGAAAATCCTTTTGCACTTACATTGTCATATTTATCGGGCGTTGTGATTTCAGGTAAATAAGAATTATAAAAAACCCAACTTCCATTATAGCCAATACCTGCTAAAATAAAAGCAAAAACGCCAAGCATAAGATGATGATTATCAAAAAAGTACAAAGTTGAGCAGCTAGCAGCTCCCATAAAGCAATATAATTTCATGAACGATTTTTTGCGTCCCGTAAAATCTGATATAGAAGTTAAAAATGGATTTGTTAATGCTACAAATAAAAAAATAAATGAAAGTGAGTAAGAATATATAGAAGAGTTTTTTAATTGAAAACCTAAAAAATTTACTATGTCTGTTCCATTTTCTCCTTTTACAATACTTGTAAAATAAATTGGAAAAATAGATGAAGTTATGGTGAGATTATAAGTGGATGCACTCCAATCATACATGCACCATCCAAAAATAGTTTTATTGAATTTATTTATACTATTTTTCAAATTTAGTTTAATTTTTAAGATTTGTTTCAATGGCGGAAATCAATTTTTTATCGCCAGCCGTGATAGCTCTGAAATATAAAATTTCACCTTTATTATTTAACAAAACATATCTTGGAATCCAATTAACATCCAAAAAATTACAAAAATCAGATGTTTTCCATCCATTTTTTATAAGATAATGGCTTCCTTTTAGTTGAAATTTATTGATTGCATTACGCCATTTTTTTTCATCTTCATCAACTGAAAGCATCAAAAAAGTAATATTTTTATCTTTATAAATAGCTTGAATTTGCTTGAGTTCATCCATTCCTTTGATGCAATCGGCACACCAAGATGCCCAAATGTCTATTAAAATAAGGTTTTTTGAGTTATTTTTTTTTAATATTTCCGAGAAAGAAAACTCTTTTAATGAATCACTAAGCATGATTTCATTTTGAATAGAAACCGGAATTAGTTTTTCGTCTTTTTTATTACAAGATATAATAATACTAATGAAAAATATAATTAAAATAGAAGCATTAAATTTCAAAATTAGTATAGATTAAAAGTTATTTACAATAATTTTTTACACACTCTAATAATTTTTCTTTGTCCACAGGTTTATGCAGATATACGTTTGCTCCTAATTTAAGAGCAACTCGCTCTTCCTGAAAATCAATATTTGAAGTAAGAAATATAAAAGGCATTTCTTTCATTTTTTTATCTGCTCTAATCATTTCTAAAACTTCCATACCGTCAATTCCTGGCATTCTAAAATCACAAATAATAAGATTCGGACGTAATTCTTTAGCTAAATTAATTCCATTTTTACCGCCATCTGCCGAATAAACTTCGTAAGATGCCGATTTTAAAATACTAATAATCAATAATCTATTGACTATTTCATCATCAATTACAATTATTTTTTTCATATTAATCTTTTACATTTTCAAAACTTTCAAGTTCTTTTTTCGAGTTTCGATAGGCTGCATCAAGCAATATTTTTTCTAAAAATCCTTCTAAAGGTTTCAAACCTAATGCTATTGCTCCTTTTGCTCCTAAACTAAACCACACATTGCCACCAGAATAATTATCAATCAATTTTTCTATAAAAATTTCTTCTAATAAAAAAAGAATAACTGCCAAAGCCAAAATGATTGTTGCCGCTTTTCTTCCAGCTTTCGCTTTTGTAAGTGCATCTAATGTTTCTTGAAGCTCTTTATTTTTATTATCGAGTGCTGAATTGGTTTTATCTAATTTATTTTGAAGCTTGTCGCTTACTTTAGTAATAAGTTTTAATTCTCCAATAGTTTCATCAAAATTTTCAACAAGCCTCGTATATTCCGTTTTTAGCTTTTCGGTATCAATAGAAGTATCTTCTAAAAATGCCTTTGCTCTGCCCAATTCTTCGGCTTGGCGTTCATATAAATTATTATTAGCCATTGATAACTCTTATGTTAAATGGAATTCCCAACACGTCTTGATAATCTTCACCCGTTTCTTTCATGTCTTCATCATCATCTTCGTACCACCAATTAAACTCAACTGAATTGCCAGCTTTATGAATATTGGCTAATTTTTTCATTACGTCAAGCAAACATTTAGATGAGCTTGTGTTGAAATATTCAAGTTGGACATGAAAAACTGTTTTTGATTTCGGAGCGGCACTATATTTATCCAACCAATCAATAATTGGTTTGTAATATTCTACTGGATTTTCAGGGGTTGAACGTCCTTTAAATTCTAAAACACCCGTTTCTGAATCAAATTTTACGAGTGGCGTTTGTTTTGTAGCTTCTATTCTTAAAGATTCCATGTGAAGAGGTAAGTTAATATTAGTTTCTATTAAAGTTGATGAGCTTTTTGATTCTTCGGATTTCCAAACAACTACTCTAAGCGTAAAGAATGATATTTCTTCTTTATAAGCATAAAATTTGTAGAATATTTTTTCTCCCGATTTTCGAGCAATATCTATAAATCCCAAGCCTGCTGTTCCTTTGTCTGAAAATTCGTTGTTATCTAAAGTTGCTTTGTAAATTTCTTTTAATTCTTCTTTCGAGGCGGCATTTACCATCTCAATTTTATCTTTTATTTTATCTATTTTGTCATTGTAAATGTAATTTCCAGTTACAACCACATAATGATCATCGTAAGATTCTATACATGCCAAAGCTGTATGATTGAATGGATTGGATTCATTATCTAAGTGATGACCTAAATTCTGCAAACATTCTACTGCTACGTTATAAAGCTTTTTCCTTACTTTCGTATCTAGCTCAATTTCCAATCGATCTTCAAGCATTTTTAGTAAATTATTTACTTGCTCAAAATTTATTTCCCCTTTGAAAGACAACATCATGTTGTTTTCAGCCATTTCTTCGTATAAACTATAATAGTTTTTCATTTCTTTTATTTACGAGTTTTTTAAACAGTAGCACCAAACACAATCATATCGTCCACTTGCGGATTTTCATATCCCATCCAATCCTTCATTGAATCAGCAATGAGTTGTTTTTGCGTTAAAATAGGTTGATTTGAACCTGCAAAGAGCATTTCTTTCATTCTTTTTACCATATATTTTCGTTTATCTGGTCCTCCAAATTGATCTTGATAACCATCCGTACAAATATAAAATGTAGTTGGCGTAGAAATATCAATTTCATGTTTTGTAAACGAAACTTTATCTGCACCTTCGGTTCTGCCGCCTATTGGTCTTTTATCTGCTTTTATTTCAAAAAATGTATTATTTTGAACATAATATAACGGGTTCATAGCACCTGCATAACTCATTTTTTTAGTTTTATGGTCTATAACTACAATTCCAACATCCATTCCGTCCTTAATATCATTTTCATTTTGTTTCAACGATTGAGCTACGCCATGATGCAAAACTGTTAAAATTAAATCAGGCGAAGTAATTTTTTTCTCTCTAATAATTTGATCTAATTGATTATCACCAATCATAGTCATAAATGCTCCAGGCACACCATGACCCGTACAATCTGCAATTACAATAATTATTTTATTATCCACATAATCTATCCAATAAAAATCTCCACTAATAATGTCTTTTGGCTTGTAATAAATAAAGTGATTTGGAATCAATGATTTTATATGTTCATCCGTAGGCAATAAAGCCGCTTGTATTCTTTTCGCATAGTTTATAGATGCAATAATATCACGGTTTTTCTCTTCAATCACTTCAGACTGTTCTTTAATTCTAACCTCTGCTTCTTTTCTTTGGAAAGATTTGTAGGCAATCGTAAGAATATCGGCTGCCGATTTGGTAAAGTTAGTTTCAATTAATCCAAATTCTTTATGTATGTATTTATGCTCGCAACAAATTACGCCACGGACGATTCCATCAATAAAATAAGGAACATCAAACATAGATTTAATGTTATTTGGCTTTAAATATACTTCTGCGAACTCGCTTGTGTTCAAATCCGTTTCTGCAAACTGAGCATTGATAGGGTCGCCTGATAAAATACTTTGAAAATAAATTGGAAAATCTTTTTGGTATAAAGTAGTAGATTCCATAAACTTCATGTTTTCTTTATTAAAAACTGCAAGACTTTTTAGAGCATCATAAGTTTCATTCAATTCCCAAATACCCACTTGCGTTATATCTAAACTTAAAGAAGTTTTTTGGGCAATTTCTCTTAAAGAAGTTTCAAAATTACCTTGTTGCACATTTTTACTTTTTGCTAAATTCATCAAAACCTTACTATTAGCCTCAAATTCTCGGTTTTGGTTTACAATAAAATTTTTCTCTTCATCTAATTGCTTTACTAACGATTGAGTTTCTTCAAAAGATTGATTAATTTTAAAAGCCTGACGCTCCATTTCAGATTTCTGAGCATTCACAGTAGTTAATACCGTTTCTAATTCTCGGTTTTTAGCCTCTACCTGTATTTTTTGAATTTCAGCATCTTGATTTAGTTTTGATAAAATAGTTGCTTGTTTTTCTAATTCAGATTTGCCGCTTTCTAATTCGGTCATCACGAGTTGCAAAGAATTTTTTTCATTCTTTACATCCGAAACCATTTTATTAAAAGCATTCGATAAATCCTCAATTTCATCCCCCGTTTTTATATCTGTTTTTACATCTAAATTCCCCTTAGATACCTCTTGCGAAGCCGCAGAGAGTTTAAACATAGGCTTTGATATACTCGAAGCTACAAAATTAGCTATCAAAGATATAAGTATAAATACGATAAACTGAGCTATAATGGCTCTATATCTTACCACTTTTACGGGTTCCAGCAATTCATCTTCATCTATTTTAGAAACGATATTCCATTTTAAATCTGCAATATCTACGGGCGAATACGATGCCAAAGCTGAAAGACCTCTATAATCTGTAATAACCTCTTCTCCACTTAAACCCTGCATGGCTTTTTTTACTGCCACAGATTTTACGGGCATAGACATAATACAAGTTTTGTAATATTTTATTTCATCAATTAAGCTGGCAGATTTTCC
Source organism: Cytophagales bacterium (assembly GCA_004294265.1). Classification (GTDB taxonomy): domain Bacteria; phylum Bacteroidota; class Bacteroidia; order Cytophagales; family UBA9547; genus REAG01. Next base: position 27,811 of record REAG01000129.1, read on the forward strand.
TGAAGTTTCTAAGTATTCATAAAAAGATTTAGGTTCTTCCAAAAAAGAGCGAGATTCAGTTCGCATCAAACTATCTTTTCCTACTATAAATGTTTCACCAGATTGCCCCAAACCGTCTTCTTTCCATTTGCCATCACCCGTCATTAAAGCATTTATGTCATCTACAGAAAGCTGAATTATTAAAGTTCCTATTTTCCGTCCATTATCATAAAAATTTGATGCAATAAAAATAGCAGGTTCGTAAGCTGATGCCAAATAAGCTTCATAGTCATAAATAGCCACATAATCAGCATCTGCCTTATTTTTAAATTCCTCATATATTTTGGCAATATTTGTATTGCTAATCATTTTATCTTTTACATTGGTGGCGTAATCTGGTTCTTTGGCAACTGTAAATGTAATATTTCCATCATTATCCATAATAAAGATATCATAATACTTAAATCTATCCATCGCTTCTTTCATCAATGGAAAATATTTTTCATGCACATTAAAATAGTCGTTTTTGGATAATTTGCTTTCGCCTTGATTTACAATATAATGATACTGAAGGGCTTGCGTTTGAGGATTTGTACGTGGAATATATTTTGAAATAGTTAATTCTTTTCTATCGACTTCAGACAAGCGATTCATGAAATTATTTTCATAATAATACTGAACTTCACCCGAAATTAAGGCTCTTTCTGTACTATCAGGATTGTAATTATTATAAGCCAAAATTAAATCTTTGGCTGCATCTATAAAAAATCTGTTTTTAGCAAAGTAAATTACCTCTTCTTTTGATTGATTAATATAATCTTCAATTTGCTTTTTTCTTACTTCTCTCAAACTCGTTACCCTTTGTTTGGATTGAGATATGATAGTATCTTTACTTGTATAATAATCATAAGTTCCAAACATCAACATGGGAATCATACCTATCATTTGAAAATAGAACTGAAGTTTGTATTTTATATTCTTAAATTTAAACATGGTATTTTAAAGCAGTTATTAGTTTTAGATATTATGTTATTAGTTATTAGTTATTAGTTATTAGTTATTAGTTATTAGTTATT
>REAG01000201.1 GCA_004294265.1 Cytophagales bacterium
ATTTCTTTCAAAACTTCATTAATTATCTTTTCTCAAGGGCAAAAGAGGTCAAAAAACGTAGTTTTTTGTGTATTTGGTAATTAAATGGGCTGTTCCATTGAATTATTATAAAATGTCTTATTTACCATAATGTCTTAAAGCAAATTTCATCATATATATTATACTCGTTTTCTTCTTAATATCTCAGCTATTTTATAGGCTATGTCGGTTTATACCTGATTTCCTTTATCAAACCTATTAAAATGTTTTTTAAAATACAAATGGGAACCTCTAAAAACCACAATAGTATTTTTAAAACCTCACGCAAAACAATTTCTGCTATGAAACCGCAGAATCCAAGTGAGTGGGTTTTATCGGAAATGAGGTTTTTAAGAGTTCCCATATATATAAGTGGTAAGTTTACTTCTAAATTTAATAAAATAATGCTTTTTTATGATTCTAAAATAAATTTTATAAAAATATAACTTATAATTAATAATTTTTTTAACCTTTTAGCTAAAAAGTATTGTGTTTTATTAAGATAAAAGGTACTAAATTTTGTAAGTTTTACAACTGTTTAATAAACTGCTCATATTGTCCGAACCTATTTGCGCCATTGACTTTAGCAAGTTAAAAGTATTATTGAAAATAAGTTTTGTTTAGAAAAATAAAATTTACAATTTTGTAATAATTAATTGGTCTATTGCGGATTGTTTGGAAATATAAAAGTTTCTAACAATCACTTGAAAAGTACTTTTACAAAAGTTAATCTTGTTAATTTCTAAAAATGCAACAATTATGATACGAACATTTATAACACCCACACAAAGCAATTTTAACATAACTTTAGTGTTTCCCCATGATTATTTGGGAGAAGAACTAGAAGTAATTGTTTTTAAAAAACAAGAGGGATTAATTACTGAAAAAAATCTTAATCCTATAAAATTATCTGATAAATATAAAGGCGTATTTTCTAAAGAAGATTCAAAAAGTTTTAACGACCATACCCATCAAATGCGTAAAGAATGGGACAATACTTGATAGATAACAATGCCATTTCAAATTTTTTCTCAGGGCTTCTTACTGAAAATGGATTGGATTTTATCTCAAAAGTTTTAGACCAAACTCCTATCATTTCTGTTATTACAGAAATTGAAGCTTTGTCTTGGATAAACCCAAATAAAAGTAAAGAATTGATTGTAAAAGAATTTATAAAAGATGCTACTATATTGGCTCTTACTCCTGATATTGTGGCTCAATGTGTAAATATAAGACGTAGTCGAAAAATCAAAACGCCTGATGCTATAATTGCTGCTACTGCTATTATTCATAATCTTACTCTTATTACTAATGATAATGATTTTAAAAATATCGAAAAACTAAGTTTTATAAATCCAAGTAATTTATAGTTCTAAAAAACTAACTATAAGCAGAATTAAAAATAGTAATTTTAACCTATTATCTTATAAATTGTAGTTTCCAATTATGTATTATAACAAAAAAAGTTTTTTTACTTATTAAATCATATTCTTACAAATTTAAAGGAAGAAATTGATGACAAGAAAGTAATAAAAATAAATAAATTTTAAAATAAACTTAAAAATTTATTTTTTATAAAATATAATTCAATAAAAATTACTTATTTTAAAATAAATTTTAATAAAAAAAACTTACTTTTATAATAATCAATAATAAATATTTAAAATGGTTAAAATCACAAAACACAATTTTTTTTAACCTTTTAACTAAAAAGTATTGTGTTTTATTAAAAAAAAGTTAGTTTTGAAAGTCAATAACAAAAAATATTAACCTAAAATTCTTAAATTTTTCAAAATGAGCATTATTGAAGACATCGTAGCACGCCAAATATTTGATTCGCGTGGAAACCCAACAGTAGAAGTAGATGTATTTACCGAAGATGGTTGCATGGGTCGTGCTGCCGTTCCTTCAGGAGCATCCACTGGCACACACGAGGCGGTTGAGCTTCGTGATAATGACAAAAAAATGTACATGGGAAAATCGGTTTTGAAAGCCGTTGAAAACGTGAATATTATTGCAAACGAACTTATCGGAGCTGACGTAACGGAGCAAAATATGATTGATAAAATCATGCTCGAAATAGACGGAACGCCAAATAAAGCTAATTTAGGAGCAAATGCAATTTTGGCTGTATCATTGGCTTGTGCTAAAGCTGCCGCTGAATCTGTAGGACTTCCTTTGTATAGATATGTGGGTGGTGTAAATGCCAACACTTTGCCAATTCCGATGATGAATATTATCAATGGCGGTTCGCACGCTGATAATGGCATTGATTTTCAGGAATATATGATTATGCCTATCAAAGCTGGTTCGTTTACAGAAGCCATGCGTCAGGGTTCAGAAATTTTTCATCACTTGAAAAATATTTTGAAAAAACGTGGCTATTCTACCAATGTAGGCGATGAAGGCGGTTATGCTCCCAATGTAAAAGATAATTTTGAAGCCATAGATACCATCATGGAAGCCATCGAGGCGGCTGGTTACAAAGCTGGAAAAGATATTCATATCGCTATGGATGCTGCAGCTTCAGAATATTATGATGCCGATAAAAAATTATATGTTTTCAAAAAATCATCAAAACAAACCTTTACTTCTGAGCAAATGGTTGATTTTTGGGCTGATTGGATAAAAAAATATCCTGTTGTTTCGATAGAAGACGGAATGGCAGAAGATGATTGGGATGGTTGGAAAAAATTAACCGAAAAAATTGGCGACAAATGCCAGTTGGTAGGTGATGATTTATTTGTAACTAATGTTTCTCGTTTGAAAGAAGGAATTGACAAAAATATTGCCAACTCAATTTTGATAAAAGTAAACCAAATTGGAACTTTAACCGAAACGATTGATGCTGTAAATATGGCAAAAAGAAACGGTTACACTTCAATTATGAGTCACCGTTCGGGCGAAACTGAAGACAATACGATTGCAGATTTGGCAGTTGCACTTAACTGCGGTCAAATCAAAACTGGTTCGGCTTCTCGTTCGGATCGTATGGCAAAATACAATCAATTATTGCGAATTGAACAAGAATTAGGTGAAGTTGCTTACTTCCCTGATAGATTGAAATTTTAATTAAAATTTTTAATAGAAAAAAAAGAGAGAATTTATTCTCTCTTTTTTTTAAATAATTATTAATTGTGTCTATAAAAAATATTTTTTTAATTGTATTTATATTTGGAATTTTTTTAATAATTATTACACCTCCATTTCAAAGTCCTGATGAAAGAAATCATTTTTTTAGAGCCATTCATATAAGTCAAGGTAATTTAATTGGCGAAAAATACGATAACAGACTTGGTGGAAACTTACCAATTTTGGCGGATAGTTTAGCAAAAATATTTGAGCCAATGGTTGAAAATTATGAAAAAAAGACCAGTTTTAATTCGGTTTATAACTGCTTATTTTGGAAATCAGAAATCCAAAATTTAGAATTTAAAGATTTTAATAATACTGTTTTTTTCTCTCCTTTTGGCTATTTACATTCGGTTTTTGCTATAAAGTTAGTACAGTTTTTAGGTTTTCCTCCCATTATCTGGCTTTGGTTTAGTAAGATAATAGCACTTATGATTTGGTTGTTTTTGATTTATAAATCACAATCTTATTTGAAAGATTATAAAGTTCTATTTTTGTGCTTGGCATTTTTGCCAGCATCATTAGCCGTAAATATAAGTTTGAGTCCTGATATGCTTTGTAATGGATTGTCGTTTTGGTGTATTTGCTCTACTTTATTTTACATAAATGATGATAAAAATCAAATAAGTACATCTTTTAAAGTCCTTTTTGGATTGGCAATTTGCCTTATTACATGGATGAAAATTGTGTATATGCCTTTGATATTCTTACTTTTGATAATACCCAATTTTTACGTTTTGAATAAAAAATATTTCTGGATATTATTTGCCTCAAATATTTTCATAATACTTTTTTGGGCTTCAGTTTCAAGTAGTTTAAGCATAAGATACGAAGATTATAATATTAATTTTCGAGATAACCTTACTACAAACCAAGGCATAAATCATAGTAAACAATTATTTTTTGTACTTTCTGATCCTTTTCGGTTTTTAGTAATAATTGGCAGAACAATTATTGATTATTTACCTTCAACATTAGTTCATTACGTAGGAAAATTTGGCTATGAAAAAAACTATTTAAGCCTTCCAATTTTAGCTTTACTTTGGTCAGTTATAATTTTACAACTATCAAAAAAGAATACAATTTTACGAAAAAATAGATTATATTTTCTTTCAATAAGTTTGGTAATAATAATTGTATTTTCAGTAACAATGTATATGCTTTGGACACCTGTTGGAGAATCAACGATTTGGAACTTTGGTGGCAAATATTTTATTCCAGTTTTTCCATTAATTTTTTTAGGTGTTTCTGCGATAATTTCAATTCCAAAAAAGTATGATTTATGGGTTGATAAATATTCTTTTATTTGTATTTTTATTTCAAATTTTGCCCTTGTATTTGCAATTTTAAGTCGATATTATCTTTAATATTTTTTAGAATTATTTTTTAATAAAAATTCATTACATTTGAATTTCAAAAGAGCTTAATTTAAGAATATTCGATGGCAATCATAACATTTACCTCCGATTTTGGCAATAAAGATCACTATGTGGCGGCTGTAAAAGCCAAAATTCTTACTTTTAGTCCAAATCAACAAATGATTGATATTTCACATCACATTGAACCTTACAACATTCCGCATGCGGCTTTTGTATTGAATGCAGTTTTTAGAGATTTTCCAAAAGGCACAGTTCATGTAGTTTCTGTTGATTCGCTTAGCGATTCGGAAGATAAATATGTGGTTGCCAAAATTGAAGACCATTTTTTTGTGTCTTCCGACAATGGTCTTTTAAGTTTGCTTAGCGAAAAACCTACCGCATCTGTAATTTTGAACCTTGATAAAATTACATCGCACACATTTCCAGAAAAAAATATTTTTGCTTTTGCAGCTGTTTCATTGGCAAACGGAAAAAACATGTATGATTTAGGACCAACCATGGCTCAAAATTCGCTTAAAAAACTCATTAACCGAAAATTAAAAATTACTAAAAATGATATTTTTGGGAATATTTTGCATGTAGATAATTATGGAAATTTAATCTCTAATATTACAAAAAAACAATTTGAAGAAACATCAGAACATCGTTCTTTTTTTATTAAAATTGGGAGAGAAGATATAACTAATATTTCAAAAAATTATGCCAACACTCGCAGCGGTGATTTATTAATGACTTTTAACGATCTTCAATTACTTGAAATTGCAATCAAAAACGGCAATGCATCTCAGCTTTTAAACATGAAATATGATTCGACTTTGCATATAGTTTTTACTCAATAATTATAAAAATTTATTATGACTACTCTTATTTATGATTTAGAACTTAAAATTGATAAAAATAGAGTTAAATCTAGACTGATTGATTTGGTCGCTTATGCTTCAGATGCTGGGTTTTATACCCTTCGCCCAATTGTGGTGGTTCAACCTAAAGATGAAGAAGAGATTAAATATATTTTTAATTTAAGTAATAAATACTCTATTCCAGTTGTTTTTCGGACAGGTGGAACTAGTCTTTCGGGACAGTCAATTACGGACGGAATTTTAATAGATTTAAGCCAACATTGGCGTAAGATTTCAGTAGAAAATAATGGAGAATTAGTAAGAGTTCAACCAGGCATAATTGGTGCAACTGCCAACGTGCATCTTAAAAAATATCAACGCAAAATTGGTCCTGATCCTTCAAGCATAGGTTCGGCAATGATGGGCGGCATTCTTTCTAATAATTCGAGTGGAATGTGCTGTGGCGTAAGTTTAAATTCTTACCATACTGTTAAATATATTCGTTTTATATTACTCAATGGCGAATCGTTTTCAACCGAAGTTAAGGATGACTATGATAGATTTGAAAAAACAAATATTGCCATCAAATTAACCATTCTATATCAAAAAATACATCAAAATCCCACTTTAGTTTCTAAAATAAGAGATAAATATTTAACAAAAAATACGGTCGGATATTCTTTAAACGCATTTTTAGATTACAAACATCCTTTGGATATTTTTGCTCATTTGTTAATTGGTGGCGAAGGAACTTTGGCTTTTATTGCAGAGGCGGTTTTGCAAACTGTGCCTGATTTAGGATTTAAAGCCACAGGAATTTTATATTTTGATGATATTTTTTCGGCATGTTCGATGATAAAACCCCTTTCTGTTTCGGGTGCTGCCATGATTGAATTGATGGACAGAGCCTCACTTCGTTCGGTTGAAAATGTAAAAGGAATTCCGCCAGAAATTAAAGATTTATCAAGTTCTTCTGCTGCATTATTAGTTGAATATCAGGCTGATAGTGAATATAACTTAAACCTTTTATTAAATCAAGTAAAAACAAATAGTGAATCTATAAATAATACGATTTTAAATTTTTCAAGAGATTATAAACAGCAAGCTTTTTATTGGAAAATCCGTAAAGGAATGTTTCCTGCAGTGGGTGCTGTGCGTGCTTCTGGTACAACTGTAATTTTAGAAGACGTAGCTTTTCCAGTTGAGAAATTAGGAAAAGCGATTTTGGATTTGCAGTTGCTTTTTGCAAAATATAAGTATGAAAATGCCATAATTTTTGGGCATGCCAAAGATGGAAATATTCATTTTGTAGTTACGCAATCTTTTGAAGGAAGTGCTGAAATAGCTCGTTATCAGGCTTTTATGAACGAAGTTGTAACTTTGGTAGTTTCAAAATACAACGGAGCATTGAAAGCCGAACATGGAACTGGGCGAAATATGGCTCCTTTTGTAGAAACTGAATGGGGAGCCGAAGCATACTCAATTATGAAGGATTTGAAATCAACTTTAGATTCCGAAAACTTACTTAATCCAGGTGTAATTATTAATGAAGATGCCAAAGTTCACCTTAAAAATCTTAAAAATTTACCAACAGTTGAGTCTGAAGTTGATAAATGTATAGAATGTGGGGCTTGCGAACCCAAATGCCCCAGCCGAGATTTAACGCTTACGCCACGCAGACGGATTCAAGTAAGGCGTGAATTAGCGACTTTGAAAAATACAAATATTAAAGAGTATAACTCTATTTTGGCTGATTATCAGTACGATGGACTAGAAACTTGTGCTGTGGACGGACTTTGTGCCACTGATTGCCCTGTGGATATAAACACCGGTGAATTAGTGAAAAGATTACGAAAAGAAAGTCATTCTGATTCTTCAAATCGGGTGGCAACCTTTATTTCAAAAAACTTTTATGCAACAGAAAATATTCTTCGCTTTGCTATTTTTAATGCTAGTTTTATAAATACTATTTTTGGTAAAAATGCTATGCTTAATCTTACAAAAACCATTAAAAAAGTAATTCCAGAATTTCCCCTTTGGAGCAATCAGTTAGTATTGAATCATGCATATTCTTTAAAAAATTGCATTAAATCAGAGCAAAAAGTAGTTTACTTTTCGGCATGTATCAACCGAATTATGGGCAATGTGCAAGGTAATTCTATCCAAGTGTCTTTTTATAATATTTGTAAGAAATCAAATATTGAAATAATTACACCTGCAACTTTAAAAGGGAATTGTTGTGGACAACCATTTTCATCAAAAGGCTATAAAGATGCTTTTTCTGAGCAAGCCAATCATACTATAGAAATATTGCATGATTTATCAGAAAATGGAAAAATCAAAATTGTGATGGATTTAAGCTCTTGCACCCAAACTTTAATGAACTGCAAATCTGCACTTTCGGATGCCAATAAAATCAAATTTGAGAATTTGACTTTTATGGATATTTCAGATTTTATTTACAAAGAAGCGATTCCAAATTTAAAAATAAAAGATAAGAAAAAATCTATCACCCTTCACCCAGTTTGTTCGCTACAAAAAATGGGAAATTATGATAACTTTACCAAATTAGCTCAACAATGTGCTGAAAATGTGGTTATTCCGATGAGTGCGGGCTGTTGTGGAATGGCAGGTGATAGAGGTTTTATATTTCCAGAACTTACAAAATCGGCTACCGAAAACGAAGCAAAAGAAGTAAGTAAATGCCAAACAGAAGGCTATTATTCAAGTTCCAAAACCTGCGAAATTGCCTTGAGTGAAGCCACTAATCAAAACTATCAAAGTTTGGTTCAATTGGTAGATGAAGTTAGTATTTAGTAAAAATTATAAATAAATTTTTTAAATTTATTATCAATCACTAATTTCCTTTGACTTATATAAAGTTTAATAAATTTTTACAAATTCCTTGATAACTTTTCCCCATTGAGGAAATAAGAAATGAGTTTTCTAAAAATTTAATTTTAAATATTTATTAGACTCAATCTTATAAAATTTTAGATTTTAAAATTCATTTTATAAAATACTTGCTAAACCAAAAATTGAAACTAATTTTGAAAAAAAATAAAAAATATGGCAGCAAATATCACATTTAGTATGATTAAGCCCGATGCAGTTACAGACAAGCACAACGGAGCAATTTTGAAAATGATTGAAGAAGCAGGTTTCAAAATAAAAGCATTGAAAATGACAAAATTAACAGACGAAAGAGCAGGTCAGTTTTATGAAGTTCATAAAGAACGTCCATTTTACAACGATTTAAAAGCTGTGATGTGCAAAAATCATATTGTAGCGATGGTGTTAGAAAAAGAAAATGCTGTGGCAGATTTCCGTAAGCTTATAGGAGCAACCAACCCTGCCAACGCAGATGCAGGAACTATTCGCAAACTTTTTGCTCGTTCGTTAGAATCAAACGCGATTCATGGCTCTGATTCAGACGAAAATGCGCTTATTGAAGCATCTTTTTTCTTTGCTCAAACCGAAATTTTTTAAAATTGGTTAAATAATTAGCCCAAATAACTTATTTATAAATTGTGTTTTAAAACAAAATCTGTAAGTTGTTTGGGCTATACAATAATTTCAAATCTAATCTATTACTATTTTTATTCTATTAATACAAGTGTAAACTATTAAATCATAAAGTAATTTTTTTAAAATAAATTTTAAAATATCTTGTGCTTTAGTTGTATTTATTTCATATTAAGTGAACCTCTAAAAACTCCAATATTATTTTTAAAAACCCCACCCAAACCAATTTATGCTACTAAACCGCAGAATCCAAGTGGGAGGGCTTCAACGGAATTGAGGTTTTTAGGAGTCCTTAATCTTTCTGATGATAATATATTTCATATAAATGTTTCAAAGGCAAACGCATTTAAGACTATTGATTAATAAAACCTTACCTAATTCCAATTTCTGATCCGATTACGCAGAATATAAGAGGAGAGACTTATTCTAAAAATATAAAATTCAGTAATAATTATAGAATAAAATAAAAATAATATTTCATTTATTTTTAAATACGAAAGCCCTAAAATGTTTCTGCAATTGCCCAATACCACGGTTGTTTTACAATTTATAACATAATATTTTAAATTATTGATTATTGATTATTGATTATTGATTATTGATTATTGATTATTGATTATTGATTATTGATTATTGATTATTATTACTTATATTTTTAATTTTAATATTTTTTTATTGAATTTATTTGAAAATTAGCTCTTTTATTAAAATATAAATACCAGTAGAAAACACAAACCAGCCAAAAATTGGCTTTAATTTTTCGTTGCTAATTTTCTTACTTAAATACATGCCAAAGAAAATGCCAAGTATTGAAAAAGAAGTAAATTCAATTAAAAATTCCCAATCTATTAAATCTAAATTATTACTTCCTGCAAAACCAATAAATGAATTTGAAGCAATAATAATGAGCGAAGTGGCAACAGCATTTTTCATGGCTATTTTTCCATAAAAAAGCAAAGTAGGAATGATCAGAAAACCACCACCAACGCCTACAAATCCTGTTAATGAACCGACCAAAATGCCTGAATATATAAATTTTATTGCACTCATTTGTTCGGTTTTTTGGTTTGATTTTAGCCTGTTTTTAATCATTGAAATAGAAGCAACAACCATTAAAACTGAAAAAACGAGCATTGTTAAATCGTCTTTTGTAAGTGTATAGTTTTGAATTACTAGTATCTTATTAGGTAATAAAGGCAATAAAAATTTCCTCATTATAAAAACAGATATAATACTAGATATGCCAAAATAAAGGGCAATTTTATAATCTATTAATTTATTTTTTGCTGAAAAAATAGCTCCAATTAATGCCGAAAACCCAACAATAAACAAGGAATATGTAGTGGAAAGGCTCGGAGAAATGTCCATGATATAAACCAAAATTGGTATGGCAAATATTGAGCCACCGCTTCCAATCAAACTTAAAGAAGTGCCAATCAATACGCCCAAAACAAATCCTAATATTTGCATTATAATTGCTTTTTTTAATTATTTATAAGTAGAATTTAATGATATTTTACATTTGGTTTTAAAATTTAATATATAAGTACTCAAAGATGGCTTAGTTTGTATCTTTTATCAAAATTAATTTTTATTTATTTTATCTAAAATTCTAAATTTTAAATCTCAAATTTAATTTTTTTCTATTAAAAGTTATTTTTATTCTTTGAATAATGAAAAAATAAAAACTACTTTACAAAAAATTCACAACACCATTTTATTATAAATAATGAAAACAATTTCAACTTTTGCCGAATACCAATCAGAATATAAAAAAAGTGTAGAAACCCCTGAGCTTTTTTGGGCAGAACATGCCGAAACTTTTACTTGGAAAAAAAAGTGGGATAAAGTTTTGGATTGGAATTTTGTGGATTTAAACATAAAATGGTTTGATGGCGGCACTTTAAATATTACCGAAAATTGTTTAGATAGGCATTTGGCAACGCAACCAAACCAAACTGCTATTATTTTTGAAGCAAACGACCCCAACGAACCTGTTCGCAAAATAACTTACAAAGAATTACATACCGAAGTGTGCAAATTTGCCAATGTTTTGCTTACTAACGGAGCAAAAAAAGGCGATAGAATTTGTATTTATATGCCCATGGTGCCCGAAGCTGCGGTGGCAATGTTGGCTTGTGCCAGAATTGGAGCCATTCATAATGTTGTTTTTGGTGGATTTTCTGCCAATTCGCTTGTGGATAGAATAAACGATTCGGCTGTCAATATTCTCATTACTTCGGATGGAAGTTTTAGAGGAAACAAACAAATTGGATTGAAAGAAATTGCTGACGAAGCCCTAAAACTTACTCCTTCTGTAAAAACTACGATTGTTTTAAAACGCACAGGTCAAGCCATAAATATGCTTGTAGGTAGAGATAAATGGTATCACGAAGAGATGCAAAATGCTTCCTCAACGCATATTGAAGCCGAAGTAAATGCCGAAGACGAGCTTTTTATTCTCTATACTTCTGGCTCAACAGGCAAACCAAAAGGAGTAGTTCATACTACCGCTGGCTATATGGTTTTTGCAGAGTATAGTTTTAGAAATGTGTTTCAGTATCGCCATAAACCCTCTCCAAACGGGGAGGGCACGGGTGAGGCTCCAATTTTCTGGTGTACAGCCGATGTGGGCTGGATTACTGGACACACATATATAGTCTATGGACCGCTTTTGGCAGGAGCAACAACCTTGATGTTTGAGGGCATTCCGACTTACCCTGATGCGGGTCGTTTTTGGCATGCTATTGATAAGCACAAAGTCAATATTTTTTACACCGCACCAACTGCCATTCGTTCGCTTATGGCTATGGGAGATGAGTTTCCTGCTAAATATAAAATGGATTCGTTGCAAATTTTAGGTTCGGTTGGCGAACCGATAAATGAAGAAGCTTGGCATTGGTATCATGAAAAAATTGGGCATGGCAACTGCCCGATTTGCGATACCTATTGGCAAACCGAAACGGGTGGATTTTTGATTTCACCTTTGGCAAATATTGGAAAAGACAAACCTGCACATGCTGGTTTTCCGCTGCCTGGCATTCAAACTGTTTTGGTTGATAGCGAAGGAAAAGTGTTGGAAGGAAACGGAGTTGAAGGCAATTTATGTATTAAATTTCCTTGGCCAAGTGCCATCAGAACAACTTATGGCGACCACGAACGATGTAAACAAACCTATTTTTCGACCTATAAAGGCTTGTATTTTACAGGAGATGGTGCCAAACGTGATGCCGATGGATATTATCGAATCTTAGGAAGAGTAGATGATGTAATGAACGTATCTGGACACCGAATCGGTACTGCAGAAGTTGAAAACGCCATTAACGAGCATCCTGCAGTGGTAGAAAGTGCTGTGGTTGGCTATCCGCACGATATTAAAGGACAAGGGATTTATGCGTATGTGATTTGCGACAAAGCCATAGCAGACGAAAACGAAACTAGAAAAGAAATTTTAGCTGTTATTACCAAAGTGATTGGACCCATTGCTAAACCCGACAAAATTCAGTTTGTAAAAGGACTTCCTAAAACCCGTTCTGGTAAGATTATGCGAAGAATTTTACGAAAAATTGCCGAAGGCGAAGTATCAAACCTTGGCGATACGTCCACCCTACTCGACCCTGCTGTGGTGGAAGATATTAAAATGGGAGCGGAGAAGTTGAGGTAGGGTGAGGTAGATTTTACAACAACATTCTTTTGATACAAAACTTATACTAAAGCTATAATTTAAAGAAATTTGACTAAACAATCTTAATTTATTATTTTTGTACACCTTAAAGTATAATATTATGACGAGTTTCACTGTTGAATTAAACGAAAACACGAACATTGGTAAAACATTTATTGCTTTTATGGATACATTTCTAAAAGGCAAAAAAGGTATATATATTACTAAGAACACTAGTCCTTACAAAGCTGATTTTGTAAATAAAATCAAAAAATCGGAAAAAAATGGTAGTTATATCACTGTAAATCCAAAAGATGTATGGGGAAGTTTGAACTTAAAATAGAAAAATTAGCTCAAAAACATTTGGAACAACATTTTAAAATAGGTAATAAAGCAACTATAGAAAAAATATTTATTGAATTATCCGAGCATCCTTATTACTGGCGAAGGCAAACCCGAAGCATTAAAATATGAGCTTTTTGGGTTTTGGTCTAGAAGAATAAACATTAAAGACAGAATTATTTATAAAGTTGAAGAAAGTATAGTAACTGTTTTTGTGGTTTCTGCCATGGGGCATTATGAATAAAATACGAAATTGATTTTAGTGTTTTGTTTACCATGACCAAGGTAACGAAAGATATTAAAAT
>REAG01000100.1 GCA_004294265.1 Cytophagales bacterium
AATAACGAAGCAGCGAAGTATGTATTTTTTTCTCATGAATTTGTTTGATTTTAAAAGCCCAAAATTAAAAAATATTATATCGTCATATTGATGGGCTAAAAATAAACAATTTTTCTATCTTAACAGGTACATCTCTTTATTTTAATCCAACCGTAGGCTTAGAGTTTTTAATAGGTTATAATCGCAATTTTAAAAACTATAAATACGATTTTGACATACCTGAAAACACACTAAATTCCTATACATATCTTCAAAAAGGTTTGCAGTTTAGTATCGGTTTACAGTTTCATTTACGAAAAAGATAAATATAATTATGAAAAAAACAACAACCTTTGCATTTGCTTTATGTTTTAACAGGGCAACCGCTTTTAAAAAAAATGCTATATTTGCGTAAATAAAAAATCATTTTTTTGATGGACAAATTGTGTCCAAATAAAAAAAAATGACACAAACAGGCCCCTACATTCTTTATTCAGAGAACTTTACAAGAGTTTTTACCTTATTGAAAGACCCACGCAGAATTACAAAAGGGAATTTTAAATACCCATTAACAGAATTACTTTTTTTAGTTATCACCAGTGTATTATGCGGTCACTCAGACTATGAATGTATTTCAGATTTTGGTAAACTAAATTTAGAATGGTTTCGCAAATATTTTCCTTTCGAAAAAGGTATTTGCTCGCCCGATGTTTTAGAAAGATTGTTCCAAAAAATCAACCATCAACTCTTTAATAAATGTTTTATGACTTGGGCACAAAAAAGCTATAGCCTTACTAAAGATGAGCTTATAGCCATAGATGGCAAACGGGTATGTGGTTCGTACGATACCTTATCCGAAACAGCGGCCAGCCATATTTTAACAGCTTTTATGAGTTCAAAAAGCATTTGTATGGGTCAGGTTACTACGCAAGAAAAGAGCAATGAGATTACAGCAATCCCTGAATTGTTGGATAGTATAGACATTAAAGGAGGCATCATAAGCATTGATGCAATGGGTTGCCAAAAGGCAATTGCCGAAAAAATAATTTCCAAAGATGCCAATTATTTGCTTGCAGTAAAAGAAAACCAAAAAGAGTTATATCAACAAATAGAAAGCCTATTTACCTTAAAACTGGGTGCTACAAGCGATGAATCAAATGATTTAGGACACGCAAGGGTAGAAAAAAGAACCGCTACTTTATTAACCAATTTAGATCTTTTAGAAGAGAAAGAAAATTGGGTATCATTAAAAAGTATCCTAAAAATAGATACCGAAAGATACGTGAAAAGTACAAAGCTAACCTCTTACCAAACAAGATATTACATTTGCAGCAGCAATGAATATAGCGCAGAAAAAATGAACCATTTTGTACGAGAGCATTGGGCAATAGAAAATAAACTTCATTGGCAGCTTGACGTAAATTTTGGAGAAGATGACGCTCGAAAGCGAATTGGTAATTCAGCTAAAAATTTTAATCTCATATTAAAAACAGCATTAACACTACTTCAACGAGATAAAATTAATAAAATATCTATCAAAAGAAAAAAACTAAAAGCTAGTTATAACCTAGAATACAGAGAGTTAATGATGAAAGTTTAAAAGCGGTTGCCCTGCTTTAATAGCTTCAGGTGTTATAAAACCAAGTAAAAGTTTAAGAGATAAAATAAAAGAGGATGGGAATATAGTTTTAGAAAACACAAGCAATTTAAAGTTTTCGGATATATTAAAACACTTTGTTTCTATAATTATAGATGAAGAAGATGATGATGATTATAATAATATTGATGTATTAAGAGCAAAATTTATTTTTGGCATCCAAGCTTGGAATGCAGCTATGCTTAAAGAAAAAAGTGAAGATGAATACCTTATAAGTAGAAAAAATTTATTGATAGTTTTAAAGAGTTGGCAGGGATTGAAGAAATGTTCGATAATTTGGTTAAACGTAAGGAAGAGTATTTTACAGAATTTAAAGTTTTATATGGAGAAATAGATTTAAAAAAAAATAAATCGGGTTTAGTTTTAACCACTGCGGTTTCAATTTTTAATCTATAATTCTTTTTGGTACACACCTATCAAAAACTATTAAATTTTTAGATATTAAATATTTGCATATTATTAAGTGTGTAAAATCTTTATACCCAAAATCAAAACCTCCCCTTCAAAAAAAATCTTTACCTGAAATTCTACACATCAGCATTTAACTAGCTGATTTATAGATATATTTTTCTGAATATAAATTCGCATAAGCTGCTGTTCTAAAACTTTTTATAGGGGAAATTGGGGCCTATTGGGGGGGGAATCGAACAGCGGGTATTCTTAATAATTATGCCAATAATTTAATAGTTGATAACGCTAACCAGTAATATATTGGATTTAATTTTGTTAATTTGTTTTGATAATTTGTAGATTTCCTATACGTTTAAAATTTAAGTAAATTATTAAAATATGAAACAAATATTATTTTTTAGCCTTGCATTGTTTAGTTCTTATGCTTTTGGGCAAACCCAATCAAATTCTTTTATATCCAAGTCAGGCAACGAAACAGGCGTTACTGTATCTACCAATGGCAATGCAACATCAACAGCATTATTTATTAAGCAAGACTGGGGTATTAGGAATAAGAAATTTAATATTGGTTTAGGTGCAAGATTAACCTCTTCTTTTGGCAACAATAAACTTGAATATACAACCGCACCAGCTCGTTTAACAACTGGGCAAACTGGCCCAGCGGTTTTATTTGCAGATCAAATTACTAAAAATATTGATACACTAACCGTTCAATCAACACAGATTAATACCTTAAATTTGTTCGCTTCTTTTAGATATGATTTTCTTGAAAAATGGGGTGCAGAGTTTAATATTGACTTGGCAGGATTTTCTTTTGGAAGTAAAACCAGCAGTGATTTAACTTATGGAGAAAATTCGAATAATAAGCATAAATCCAGCGCAAAACCAAGTAACCTTAATTTGTTGTTAATTGGAGATAACGATAGAGGATCTATAAATTCGGAATTTATGGCTACCTATAAAGTAAAACCAAACTTAAGGTTAAAAGCTGGTATGGTATATTTATTTAACGAATACAAACTAGATAATCCGGTTTCTTACACAAACTCTTTAGCTACTAACGTAAATGCAGAAACTTACAGAGCCAAGTTTGTAATGTTTGGAATTGGCGTAAACTACGTTTTTAACAAATAATAAACTTATACAGCAATAATGAAAAAAGCTTTTTTATTAATTTTGTTTTTTAATATATTTTATGCTAATGC
>REAG01000202.1 GCA_004294265.1 Cytophagales bacterium
AATATGCTACTTGAACTATTAAATTCTATCCAAGATTCTACGGTTATTTCTTTATCAAAAGCAGTAAAAGGATTTGAAATACGAACATAATCATCTATTCCATCAAAATCAAGGGCGTTGTTTTGTGCATTTGTAACACAAATCGAAAACAGAAACGAAAGAGAAAGTAGAAATTTTTTCATGGGTATTTTATTTTTTATATTAATTAGTTTTTTTTAAAATAGGTAAACATTAATGATAGTTCCAGCGTTGAAATCCCGATTTTATATTTTAAAATCGTTTACGTTGCAATTAAATAATTTTAAATGATTTTACAAAAAATAATACGAATTACTATCTTTAATTACAAATTATAGGTTTGGACGGGGCATGCCTTGCCTCTACAAAACACCGCAGCCAGACTTAGACTTTCCAAGTTATTAAAACTTTGAAAGTCCCTTGAACCGCCAAAGATACCATCCCTCTTCGCTATTGAAAAGGAGGGATGGTTTCTTTAAAAATTATGAGCAAGCAAGTTCCCCTTTGGGTTTATGGGCTTTTTTAATCAAAAAATCATAGTTCAGACAATTTGAAAATGCGTCAACCAAAGATACCATCCCTCCTCACGCCATCGAAAGAGGGTTGGTATCTTTAAAAAATCTGCGTAATCCCTTAATCCTTTTAAAATCTGTGGTTAAGACAATTTTAATTCATAATTATTTTTTTTTGTAATCTTAAAAAATTATCTTAGATTTATAATATCTTTGCAAAAAATTCAAAACATGGCACAGTCTTATCAATTACCACATGCTATCAGAGAGGAACTTTTTAAGGATTTAGCGAAAGAAAAAGCTGTTAAATTAACTGATTTAATCGAAAAATCAATAGATGCGGTATTCACTTCAGCTAAAGATATTGCTGTTCAAAAGAAATTAGAAATTAAAGATGAATTAAGCAAAGAATTAGTTTCAAAAGCAGATATTGCATTGGTAAAAGCGGATATTGCAATATTAGAATCAAAACTAGAAAAAAAAATCACTATTTATTTCATGATTTTGCTTTGCACCATGATAATTCTTAATAAAGATTCAATAACCTTAATTGGACAATTATTAGGATTGGCTAAATAATTATTAGTTATTAGTTGTTAATTATTAATAGTCTGAACTATGATTAAAAATGATTTTTGTGATTTTAAACGCTACAATCATAATAATCACTTTAATCACAAAAATCATAGTTCAGATAGTTTTTAATCATAAAAATCACACGCAAGCAAGTTCCCCTTCGGGGTTAGGGGCTTTTTTAGTCACAAAAATCATAGTTCAGATAGTTTGAAAATGTGTCAACCAAAGATACCATCCCTCCTCACACCATCGAAAGAGGGTTAGTAACTTTAAAAAATCTTCGAAAGCCCACTTTGTGTGTTTTTTTTAACCCTCGAAAAGTTTTATTTTATAAAATATGCATTTTGTGCGAGTTACAACAGATAATAAACCAACGATTGCCAAGGTTTGCAACTATTGGCAATGTATCTGCAGCCAAACTAAGACTTTCCAAGTTTTTAAAACTTTGAAAGTCCCTTTTGCTAATGTAAAACCGCCAAAGATACCATCCCTCCTCGCTATTGAAAAGGAGGGATGGTATCTTTAAAAATCACGCGCAAGCAAGTTCCCCTTTGGGGTTATGAGTTATTTTAAATCAAAAAATCATAGTTCAGACAGTTTGAAAATGCGTCAACCAAAGATACCATCCCTCCTCACACCATCGAAAGAAGGTTGGTATCTTTAAAAAATCTGTGTAATCCCTTAATCCTTTTAAAATCTGTGGTTAAGACAATTTTAATTCATAAAAATCTTACACAAGCAAGTTCCCCTTCAAGGTTAGTGGCTTTTTTAATCAAAATAATCATAGTTCAGACAATTTCAAAGTTCAGACAAAAATAAAAAAATAAAATTCCCTACTTGATGAAAATCTTTTTCCAGTGTTCTGATTCAGTCAATTTGTATTTCTATAAATGTTGCCATTTTTAAATTTAGTTAATCCGTTTTTTGGTCTTCAAAACGGTCAATGTATTTCAAGCACAGATAAGTTCTTTTTGTTTTTTTTGTGATTTCAAATTTATATGATAACTTTGTATCGTAAATAGTAAAAACCTATTTACCATGAATCAAAGACCTAAAATTGCTTACGAAGCCCTTACTTACGATGATGTATTGTTAAGACCCGCTTATTCAGAAATTCTTCCTAAAGAAACTTCGACAGAAACATTTTTAACCAAAAATATTAAAATTCACATACCGATTATTTCGGCTGCCATGGATACGGTTACCGAATCTGAAATGGCTATTGCATTAGCTCACGAAGGTGGAATTGGTATTATTCATAAAAATATGACCATTGCCGAACAGGCTTTGCAAGTAAAAAAAGTAAAGCGTTCGGAAAGTGGTATGATTTTGGAGCCTATCACTCTTTTTGCAGATGCAACCCTCAAAGACGCACTTGCTTTGATGAAAGAATACAGAATTGGCGGTATTCCTGTAATTGACGCTAATAAGAAATTAATTGGAATTATTACGAATCGTGATTTGAGATTTGAAAAAAAACTTAACCGAAGTGTTACTGAAGTTATGACTAAAGAAAATCTCATAACTGCACCTCAAGGCGTAAATATGGCTGATGCAGAAGAGATTTTACAACAAAATAAAATAGAAAAATTACCTGTAATAGATAAAAATGGCGTTTTAACGGGTTTGATTACTTATCGAGATATTTCTAAAAGAAAAGACAGACCCTATTCTAGCAAAGATCAATTCGGACGTTTGAGAGTGGGTGCAGCTGTTGGAGTAACCAAAGATATGATGGAGCGAATTGCGGCTTTGCACAAAGCAGGCGTAGATGTGATTAGCATAGATACGGCTCACGGACATTCAAAAGGGGTGATTGAAGCATTAAAAGAAGCAAAAAGTAAGTTTCCTGATTTAGATATGATGGTAGGAAATGTGGCAACTGCCGAAGGTGCAAAAGCACTCGCTGACGCGGGAGCTGATGCTATAAAAGTGGGTGTTGGTCCAGGCAGTATTTGCACGACTCGCATCATTGCTGGTGTTGGTGTGCCACAATTAAGTGCTGTTATGGAAGCAGCAGAAGCTTTGAAAGGCACGGGAGTTCCTGTAATTGCAGATGGTGGCATTCGTTATTCTGGTGATATTGTGAAGGCAATTGCAGGAGGTGCTAACTCAATTATGATTGGCTCTATTTTGGCGGGAACAGAAGAAGCTCCAGGCGAAGTAACTATTTTTGAAGGCAGAAAATTCAAATCTTATAGAGGTATGGGTTCGCTCGAAGCCATGGAGGTTGGTTCTAAAGACCGCTATTTTCAAGATGCAGAAGACGATATTAAAAAACTAGTGCCAGAAGGAATTGTGGGCAGAGTGCCATTTAAAGGAAACGCTTTTGAAATTATTTATCAAATGATTGGCGGTTTAAAAGCAGGTATGGGATATTGTGGTGCTAAAAACATAGATGCTTTGCAACAAGCTCAATTTGTTAAAATAACTTCTGCAGGTGTAAAAGAAAGCCACCCACACGATGTTCAAATAACAAGAGAAGCACCTAATTATAGTAGATAAAAGGTTAAATAATTATTTGAAGTGATTTTTATGGCTGAAAAATTATTGTATTTTATCTTTACCAAGTATAATACATATAAAGTCTTAATAAGCCCCAAAAATCACTTTTTAATTTTTCAGATTAAAGCAATTCTCCGCTCAATAACAACGGCAGTGAAAGTGGAATTTGAAATTTGAAAAACTAAGATTTCAGGGTAGTTTAATACGTTAGAAAATGCCAATATTTTTGCTATATCAAGGTGTCAGTTTTTGATACTCATGTCAAAAACTGAAAATCGATTTTGGAAAATCTTAATTTAATTGCTAAATTTAAGACTGAATATAGTTACGGGAACTCCTAAAAACCTCAATTCAGTTGAAGCCCTCCCACTTGGATTCTGCGGTTTCGTAGCAGAAATTGGTTTGGGTGGGGTTTTTAAAAATAATATTAGGGTTTTTAAAGGTTCCCTTACATTAAAATTAATATATTTGGTTTATTAATGTAGTTCTAAAGTTGCATTTGTGAGTTGAATCTAAGATTCAAAAAGTGTTGAAATAGATTTTATTTTATAATTTTTACAAAAAAATATGTTTGCGTAGAAAGTAACTACCTTTGGTTTTTGCGGAATCGTTACAGAAATTGGTTTTAGAATTGGATTTAATTAATCAATAGTTTTATGTAAAGAAACCATATAAATAAAGGTTTGATTTATGATAATTTATTTTTTTTAAGTTTATAAATTTTAATTTAAAGCAATTTTTAGATATAAAATATTTAATTTGAAAAAAATAATAATGCCTAAAGAAGATTCCTTTTTTGATATTTCAATCATCGGTGGTGGAGCTGCAGGTTTTTTTTGTGCTATCAACATTAAAAAAAATAATCCAGATTTAAACGTAGTTATACTTGAAAAAACGGACAAATTACTTTCAAAAGTAAAAGTTTCGGGTGGTGGCAGATGCAATGTAACTCATAATTGCCTTAAAAACGACTTACTTTTACAAAATTACCCACGTGGAATAGATGCTTTGAAATCTATTTTTGAGCAATTTTCGGTTGCCGATACTATTTTATGGTTTGAAAACGAAGGTGTAACTTTAAAAACAGAACCTGACGGAAGGATGTTTCCAAATTCAAATAGTTCACAAACAATTATTGATTGTTTTTTAAGATTATGCAGTAAGTTTAATATAAAAATTATACAAAAATGTAATGTTAGAAGTATCAAAAGTAATGATTCACAAATACAAATTATTTCTGATGATTTAGTAATATATTCAAATAAAGTAGTTATTTCAACTGGCGGATATTCAAATCCTGAAAGTTATCAATGGTTAAAATCTTTAGGCATTTTGATTGAAAATCCTGTGCCTTCGCTTTTTACTTTTAATGATAAAAACTTAGTTTACAAGCATTTGGCAGGTGTTTCGGTTCAAAATGCTTGTATTAAAATTCATAATACTGATTTTGAATATTCAGGTCCTGTTTTATTTACGCATTGGGGTTTGAGCGGACCTGCAATTATAAAACTATCGGCATGGGCTGCTCAATATTTAGCGGCTCAAAACTATGTTTTTACTATTGAGATTAATTTTTTAAATTCAATATCTTATGAAAAAACAAAAGACGAGTTACTGATTTTTCAAAATAAAAATAATAAAAAAAATATAATAGCAAATCCACTTTTTGAGATTCCAAAACGACTTTGGGAAATGTTTTGTACGCAATCTATGATTGCTCCCGAAAGATCTTGGGCTGAATGTGGTAAAAAAAATCGAGAACAATTAGCCCGTTTATTAACAAAAAATACTTTTGAAATCAAAGGGAAAACTACATTTAAAGAAGAATTTGTTACTTGTGGTGGCGTTTTATTCGATCAATTAAATCCTGAAAACTTAGCTTTAAAATCAAACGAAAAAATCTTTTTTGCAGGTGAAGTGTTGCATACAGATGGCATTACGGGCGGATTTAACTTTCAAGCCGCATGGAGCACGGCTTGGGTAGTTGCTAAAGAAATAGCGAAAATAATTAATAATTATTAATTATTAACTTGACGACAAAATATCTATAAATTAATTTCATGTAAAGTGTTGATTATCAATAAGTTATAAAAAATTAATTATAGATAATTACACGTTAGGTTAATAATAATCAATAATCATTAATCATTAATCATTAATCATTAATCACACTTCTGTTTTCTTTTCTTCTGGAATTATAAACTGAATTGGTTTTGCTATTTTTTCTTTTAAAAGGGCAATTTCTAGCACCTCTTCGGCTTGCGAAACATAATGAAAAGTCAATCCTTTTACGTATTCTTGATTTACTTCTTCAATATCTTTTCGATTTTTGTAGCACATAATTATATCTTGAATGCCAGCCCGTTTGGCAGCCAAAATCTTTTCTTTTAATCCACCCACGGGAAGCACTTTTCCACGCAAAGTAATTTCGCCCGTCATGGCAGTTTTTGCTTTCACTTTTCGTTGCGTAAAAGCGGATGCCAACGATGTGAGCATTGTTATTCCAGCCGAAGGACCATCTTTTGGAACTGCTCCTGCCGGCACATGAATATGCAAATCATAATGATCGAAAACTCTGTAATCTATATTTAAGTCTTCTGCATTCGCTTTTAAGTAAGATAAAGCCGCCATGGCAGATTCTTTCATTACATCACCAAGCTGCCCAGAAATAGTGAGTTTACCTTTTCCACGACTCAAACTGGTTTCTATCATCAAAATTTCGCCACCAACTTGCGTCCAAGCAAGCCCCGTAACGATGCCTGCAAGTTCGTTTCCTTGGTAAGAATCGTTGTCAAATATTTCCATTCCCATCATTTTCACTACGTCATCTGTCGTAATATTTTTAGGAAATGCTTCTTCAGTTGCTTTTGCTTTTGCAATTTTTCGACAAACCTTGCCAATTTGTCGTTCCAATTGCCTAACACCAGATTCTCTTGTATAGGCTTCTATTAATTTTTGGATTGATTTTTCGGGCAGTACAAAATCTTTTTCTAAAAGTCCATTTTCCTTTTTTTGCTTCGGAACAAGGTGCTTTTTTGCAATATCAACCTTTTCTTCCACCGTGTAACCACTCAAATCAATGATTTCCATTCTGTCTCGCAAAGCAGGTTGGATAGTATCCAAACTATTAGCAGTAGCTACAAACATTACTTTTGAAAGATCAAAATTAATGTCTATATAATTATCTAAAAATTCTATATTCTGTTCTGGGTCAAGTACTTCAAGCAAAGCCGAAGACGGATCGCCTCTAAAATCATTGCCAATTTTATCAATTTCATCCAACACAAAAACAGGGTTTGAAGACTGTGCTTTTTTAAGATGTTGAACAATTTTTCCGGGCATCGAACCAATGTAAGTTTTTCGGTGTCCACGAATTTCGGCTTCATCATGCAATCCGCCAAGTGACATTCTGACATATTTGCGGTTGATAGCTTTTGCAATCGAACGTCCTAAAGAGGTTTTTCCAACTCCCGGAGGTCCGTACAAACATAAAATGGGGGCTTTCATATCGTTTTTCAACTTCAAAACCGCCAAATATTCCAAAATTCTTTCTTTTACTTTTTCAAGTCCTGAATGTTCGGAATCTAATATTTTTTTGGCTCTTTTTAAATCAAAATTATCTTTTGTGTATTCGTTCCAAGGCAAATCCAATAAATATTCCAAATAATTCATAGCTATTGGAAACTCTGGACTCATATTGTTCATTCTTTGAGCTTTATCCAATTCTTTATTGAATATTTTTGCCACATTTTCATCCCATTTTTTTGATTTTGAACGAGTTCTCAGTTCATCAATTTGCTTTTCAGAACTTTCATTCCCAAGCTCGTCTTGCAAAACTTTCATTTGCTGACGCAAAAAATAATCTCTTTGTTGCTGGTCAATATCTGTATGAGCTTTTGATTGAATTTCTCTTTTTAATTCCAAAAGCTGTATATCTTTTAATAAAAATTCGAGTAATAAATGAGCCCTTTCAACACCATCATTAATTTCTAATAATTTTTGTTTTTCGCCTACTTCTACATTTACATTTGAAGCTAAAAAATTTATTAAAAAATCATTTCCTTCTATGTTATCTAGGGCGTAGTGAGCATCACGAGGTATTTCTGGATTTAATTTTAATATTTTACGTGCATTTTCACGAATGCTTTCAAAAAGCATTTTATTTTCCTTATTTAGCTTTGTAGGAAAATTTTCTTTTAAAACTCCAATTTGTGCTGTAATGTATGGTTCTGTTTGTGTGTAAGATTTTACTTCAAATCTGCTTATACCTTGAATAATAACAGTAGTATTTCCATCAGGTAAAACGAGTAATTTTAAAATACGAGCCAAAGTCCCAATTTGATAAATATTACTTGAAGTCGCATCCTCAGTGGCAGGCATCATTTGTGTGATTACTCCAATGGTTTTATCACCTTTATTGGCTTTTTTTACCAATTTAATAGACTTTTCTCTTCCAACAGTAACAGGTATTACTACTCCTGGAAACAAAACGGTATTTCGGACAGGTAAAACAGGTAAGTTTTCCGGAATTATTATATTTTTATTACTTTCTGATGCATCAATTAAAGAAATGGTTTCGCCTTCATCTGCAGGAAATGAAGCTAATAAAAAACTTTTATTTATTTTGTTTTCGTTCATATTCGATTATAAATTGATTTGATAGTATTAAAAAATATAAAACATTTTAAAAAAAATGGATTTCAATACTAAAAGTTTTAGTAAAATAACAATAAACGTGCCAAATAGTTTAAAATTAACTTTTGGCACATTTAAAAAAAAATTATTTTACTCCAATCCCAAAATAAGTATAACCAAGTTTTCGAAGTTCGTTTCCATCATAAATATTTCTACCATCAAAAATGATTTTATTTTTTAAAAGTGAAGATACTTTTTCAAAATCGGGACTTCTAAATTCGTTCCATTCAGTAATCAAAAGTAAAGCATCCGCATCTTTAAGGGCATCGTAATCATCGTTGGCATAAGAAATATTATCGCCAATAAATTTTTGAGCTTCATGGATAGCAACAGGATCATAAGCAATTACTTTTCCACCTGCATGTAAAATTTTATCTATTAAAACCAAAGATGGAGCTTCTCGCATATCATCCGTTTTGGGTTTAAAAGATAAGCCCCACATAGCAAAAATCTTACCTTTTAAATCTTTCCCAAAATGACTTGTAATTTTGTTAAATAATACTGATTTTTGATTTTCATTTACAGATTCTACAGCGTTCAAAATTTGCATATCATAACCATTTTGTTTGGCAGTTTTTATCAATGCTTTTACGTCTTTTGGAAAGCAAGAACCGCCATAACCGATGCCAGGATAAATAAATTTAGTGCCAATCCGAGCGTCCGAACCAATGCCTTTTCTTACCATATTTACATCAGCTCCCATAATTTCGCATAGGTTAGCAATGTCGTTCATAAAGCTAATTTTAGTTGCCAACATGGCATTAGCTGCATATTTTGTCATTTCAGCTGATGGAATATCCATAAAATAAATAGGATGTCCGTTAAGTAAAAAGGGTTTGTAAAGACGATTCATAATTTCTTTGGCAGCGTCTGTATCAACGCCAACTACAATTCTATCTGGCTTTAAAAAATCATCAATAGCCGCTCCTTCTTTCAAAAATTCTGGATTTGAAGCTACATCAATTTCTAGCGAAATATTACGTTTTTTCAATGCTTCTTTTAGGGCGTTTTTAACTTTCAAAGAAGTACCAACTGGCACAGTGCTTTTTGTAACAACTACCATGTAATTTTCGGCATATTCTCCAATTTCTTTTGCTACTCCAATCACATATTTTAAATCCGCACTTCCGTCTTCTCCGGGTGGAGTTCCAACTGCAATAAACACACTTTCACTACCTTTGATGCAATCTTTGAGTGAACTTGAAAAATGTAAACGACCTTTTTTTACATTTCTTTCTACCATTTCTTCCAATCCAGGCTCATAAATAGGTAAAATTCCTTTTTTTAAGTTTTCAATTTTTTTTATATCAATGTCCACGCATGTTACATCCATACCGGTTTCAGCAAAACAGGTGCCTGTAACTAAACCAACATATCCAGTTCCTACAATTGTAATTTTCATATTTTTTTGTCGTTATTTTAAAATATTTATTTTTCAACATACAATACTATTTATAAACTATGATATATTTATTGCGTAATGAAAATAAATTTAAAAATATTTTATAAAAATTAAAAATAAAGGCTTTCTCTTCAAAAATGAACAACGCAGATATAATTAAAGAACAAAATTTCCTTTCAGGACCGCTTTCAAGATTGAGTGAATTAAAAATGGCAATTAATGTCTTTTTTGAATTTATTAAAGGATTTAGAGCTTTGCATTTTATTGGTCCAAGCATCACTGTATTTGGATCTGCAAGGTTTCAAGAAAATCATAAATATTATAAAATGACCGTTGAATTAGGAAAAGAGCTTGCTAATCAAGGTTTTACAGTAATGACTGGAGGAGGTCCTGGAATTATGGAAGCTGCAAATAGAGGTGCAAAAGAAGCTGGTGGTAAATCTGTTGGTTGTAATATTGTATTGCCGTTTGAACAAAAAGAAAATCCTTATCTGGATAGATGGGTAAATATTAAATACTTTTTTGTAAGAAAAGTGTTTTTAGTGAAATATTCTTACGCATTTGTCGCAATGCCAGGAGGTTTTGGCACTTTAGATGAACTTTTTGAAGCCTTGACCTTGATTCAAACTAAGAAAATTCACGATTTTCCTGTTGTTTTGATGGGTGTGGACTATTACCAACCCTTGATGGAATTTATTTATAAAATGAGAGACGAAAAAACTATTTCGCCTGAAGATTTAGATTTATTACTTTTAACAGATAGCATCGAAGAAGCATCAAAACATATTTGTAAACATACACTGAAAAGATTTAATTTAAAAAGAGTAAGAAGAATACAAGTATTAGGAGAATAATTAATTATTAATTATTAATTATTAATAATTAAACAATGAAATTTATTGAAAGTAAGTTTTATAGATAAATAAATTACTTTTTATGATTTTTTGATTATTATTTAATTTTTATTTTAATTAAAATAAATTATTTTTTTTCATAGTGTTATTAACTATTATATGATTTTATAATTTAAGTTGAAAAATAATCATATTTTTGTTGATTGATTAATTTTTTATAAAAAAGAAAAGAAATGGGTTTATTTGACTTCTTCACCAGCGATTTGGCAATCGATTTAGGAACTGCCAACACCTTAATAATATGGAATGATAAAATTGTGGTGGACGAACCCTCTATTATTGCTTTGGATAAATCAACAGGAAAAGTGCTTGCCATTGGGAAACAAGCGATGCAAATGCACGAAAAAACGCATGACAATATTAAAACAATTCGCCCGTTGAAAGATGGTGTAATTGCTGATTTTCATGCTGCCGAACACATGATTCGCGAGATGATAAAAATGATTGATGGTGGTAAAAAACGAATTTTTGCTCCTTCGCACAGAATGGTTATATGTATTCCTTCGGGTATTACCGAAGTTGAAAAACGTGCCGTTCGTGATAGTGCCGAACATGCAGGTGCAAAAGAAGTTTATATGGTTCACGAACCCATTGCGGCTGCCATAGGAATTGGAATTGATATTGAACAACCTTTGGGAAGTATGGTAGTTGATATTGGTGGTGGAACAACCGAAATTGCCGTTATTGCACTTTCTGGAATCGTATGTGATCAGTCTATTCGGGTTGCAGGTGATGTTTTTAACAAAGATATTTTAGATTATATGCGTAGACAACATAATCTTCTGATTGGCGAACGCTCTGCCGAAAAAATTAAAATTGAAGTAGGTTCTGCACTTACCGAACTCGAAGATGGTCCAGATGATTACGAAATTCGTGGGCGTGATTTGATGACAGGAATACCAAAAGTTATTAAAGTTTCTTACTCAGAAATTGCTTTTGCATTGGATAAATCTGTGTCTAAAATTGAAGAAGCCGTGTTGAAAGCACTAGAAACAGCTCCACCCGAACTTTCTGCTGATATTTATGAGAGAGGTATTCACTTGACAGGTGGTGGTGCTTTGCTTAAAGGATTAGATAAAAGATTAGCTATGAAAACTCGTTTACCCATTCATATAGCCGAAGATCCACTTAGGGCTGTTGTGAGAGGCACTGGTCAAGTAATTAAAAACTTAAATAAATACAGAGCAGTATTAATGTCATAAATTATTCGACTAATTATTTGATTTTTGCGATTAAATTAAATATTGTTGTATATTAATTTAACCTAAACTTAAAAACAATATGGGATTTGTATCAGAATTTAAAGCTTTTGCCATGAAAGGCAATGTTGTGGACTTAGCAGTCGGTGTAATCATTGGCGGTGCTTTTGGTGCTATTGTTAGTTCATTGGTTGGCGATGTTATTATGCCAATTATTGGTGTTTTAACAGGAGGAATCAATTTTAGTGGTTTAAGTATAACTGTTGGAGAAGCTGTAATTTCTTACGGAAAATTCATTCAAGCTATTTTTTCTTTCACAATTATTGCTTTGGTTTTATTTTCTATCATCAAAGCTATGAATGCAGCTAAAGCTAAAGAAGTTGCAGCTCCAGCAGCTCCGCCAGCACCTTCAGCTCAAGAGGTTTTATTAGGAGAAATTCGTGATTTATTGAAAAAATAATTTCAATTTATTACAATAAAAAAAGCTTTTCATTGATTTATGAAAAGCTTTTTTATTATAATTAAGGGATAAAATTATAATTAGTAACTAAACCATAGGGTTTCCACATTTAAAAACCCTTAAAAATACTTCATCTATAATTTGTCATCCATCCAAGCATTGGAAATAACAAAATGTTTTGTTATATTTTCTCAAAGATTATCCAATATTTTAATTTCAATTTTACTTACAATATTGAAATTAAAGGAGAGGGACTTTTAAGCGACTCGACTTAACGACATTGACTATATTTAGTCTGATGAATTTTTACAATTAAATTTTCTAAAAACCATTTCTTTTTTTTCCAAATGGGGAAAAGTTTGCAAGGGCTTCCGCATTTAAAATAACTAAAGTGTAACTATTGATTTTATTTTATAATTATTACTAAAAATATGCTTGCGATGCAAGTCCCTCCCTTTGGATTCTGCGTCTTCGTAGCAGAAATTGGATTTAGAGTGGGGCTTTATTAATCAATAGTTTTAAATGCGGAAGCCCTGAAAGTTTGAAAGGAATTTGTAATTAATTATTAGACTTTATATAAACTATTTCTTATCTTTATTAAATCCAAAAGCTTAAGAATAGCTGTAATTTCATTAATTTTTCGACAGTTATTACTTGACCTAAAGTAAGTTTTTTAGTACTTGCATAAGCAAAAAATCGTTAAAGAAATCCTTTTAAATTCTCCAAATTCAGCAATTTCTTTCCAACATTTTGCCCATCAACAACTGAAACTAATGCTTAAAAAATAATTGTTCGATGCTATACATCAAATTTCTTCTTTTTGTTCTTCTATGGTCTTTAATATTGGCTTTATTAGCTTAAATGGACATGAAAATTACTTTTGGCTAGGTATTTTCTAAAATATTTAATAAATCTGTTTAGTGTTCTAACTAATATAAAAAGTCAATATTTTTTTGAAAAAAAAGTCATAAATATTTGATAATCAAATAGTTAAGTACAATCTTTGAAGAACCAAACCTTTAAGGCTTTTTTCCTTAAACCCAAAAAAAACATAAGACTTTAAATGCCCATTAGGGCATAATTACTACTATGTAGAATCATTATAAATGCGCAGGGCAAACGCATTTAAGATTAATATTTTAAATAATTATAATTCTTACTAAAGTAAACGCATTTCTCCTAAGGGAGAAATGCTTAGAGTCTCATGCT